>NZ_SSNL01000006.1:0-322505 GCF_007004735.1 Salinigranum halophilum | reverse complement strand
TACGAACAGACACTTCCCGGCGATGAGGTCAAGGGAATCTGTTCGACGTACTGGAGTTCTATCGACACCATCTCCGTCCCACCCTCACGATTTGCAGCGGAGTTCGTCAGGTACCACGTCGATTACGACGCGACACGGCCCGGTGCAGTCTTCTCGGGTGTTCTGTGGCCGGTGAATGAAAAATACCGTGAACCAGAGGGGATGGTGTATCAGGAACTCGTCGACGCTGCATACGCTGCTTGTGATAATCCGCCGCTCAGCTATTCAGAGGGAAGGGTGTGGGAAGTCGAAGAACTGTGGTCTGTTGGGTCAGATTCGGCCTCTGTTGCGGTGACGGAGGCTGGGTGTGCTGGGTACTTCGAGAATACCCTCACGATACTGGAGCGACAGGGACCGGTGATGATTCGGACGTCTGTGAAACCACACGGGCTAGAGAGCGGACTGCTGCTTGTGTTCGCTCATGGGTTTCAATCGATTGTTCGCAATCAAGTATGGAGTGGATTTGATGCTTTCTAAAATATAATATTCAGACCAATCTGGCAAAGAATGGTGGAAGCGAACCAGTATAGTATCAATCATTGTAATTTGGTCGGGGGAAATATATCAGTGTTCCACAATTGCGAAACCAGTGAACGGTTCGGAGCTAAATCTGAACGGCTACAGTGACAATGGATACCACAAAAACATCATATGAAGAAGCGCTCAGCATCGACAAACTCAAATCGGTACATGCTGCGATTGATGCTCTCCCGAATGAACAGAGATATAAAACCCATATCGAAGAGAAACTTCGTTCAGTGTTGCTAGGGGAGGAATCAGATCATAAGGGAACTAAATATGTGGCTTTCTCAGAGCTACCAGACAAAACACAGAATCTGATTGGGTACACCAGAACTGAGACTGGGACTGAAAACCTTCCGTGGTGGCTGAGAGAGTTCGAGTGGTCCTTTGAGCTTGACACAACTGAGCACATCACTGTGGAGCAATTACCGAGACTTGAGGAGAGTAACCCATCCGAAACACAAGTGAATCTTCCTACTCTGGAGAGTTCAGACCTTATGATGGCTCTAGAAGCCTTTGACGACGTCAGTGAGTACTTCGAAGGCAGGTTAGATATCGAAAACACCGAGCCATATATCAATCTTGAACGACTGGAACTGCCTGAGAATCCGTTCGTTCTTGACCGAGTGGGTGAGGGGACAGAGATGTTTGACACTCTACGCGTGACTGAGGAGTTCGAAGAGTTCTTCGAAGCAGTGCTCGAGCTTTGTCCTCCGGTCAATCCAACTCTTCAAGCACTGAATGTAGTCGTGACTGGGCTTGACCCAGAATACAATCAACTTCTTCCAGTCGGCGTGGAGCAGACACTGAAACAGGCGGGTCTGGACACGAGAAGAGACCAGGATTTGTTTGACAATATTACAAAGTTATATCAAATCTCGTCCGAATTCGACATAGAAATCGAAGTCGAGGACCAGAAAGGCGGCTTAAATGCTCTTGAACAACTTCGATACCAGAGCTGGGAGGACAACATCCCACGAACTGAGGCTGTGGACGAGGTAATACAGGCAGCGTTCCAACGTATGGGGCGAGTACCCACTGATAAAGATACTGTTGCTAAAGCGTTGTTCCTGCTTCCGTTCTACCTCAACTCAAGAGGGAGCGTGACTTTGGATTCAACAAAAAGGCCAACGCATAATCATTATTCGACCGAAGACGAACCCAGAATCCGAGCCATAGCCGACATCCTCCCCCTCGAAGAGATAGAGTTCAATGGATGGTGACAGAGAACTCGATAGGCTGGATGAAGATCCACAAAGAAACGCAAGGAATCGTGGATACGCATCCCGGACCGGAAACCACTCCAACCCCGATTCTGACGACACGTCGGACGAGACTGAGGATGAATTGGAGAAAGCACAGCAGTCGGCAGACGGTAACCAGGCGACTGAACCATCTCCAGAGCGAACGGGAGGCAAAGACCTCGGCTCTCGACTCAAGAAACCCGAAATACACTCGGTTAGAGTCTCTGTCAGTGCAAGGAGTGCTCGGGAAATTACCCTCCGAAACCCGAAGGGACAGTTGGAATCACAGCTGTGGCACCAGAAGACACAGAACGCGGTCGTCACTCAGTCGACAGAGTACGTGGAACGGAGTCTCACTCTTACCGACAGTTCAAATATACAGCACCAATTTGAGACCCCCGCTGTTTCAATTAGCCGCGAGCAGGATACCGTTCTGAATCCTCTCAAACCGACTGGTAGGTCAGCGATGGAAGTAACGACGGTTGACTCGGTCCAGTTACGACGGCACCAGCCACAAATGAAATTCGAGGAAAGACACACAGAAGCCAAAGCATCGACAGCGACCGACTTTGAGGGACTGTTCGAATTCAAAGAGTGGGATGGAACAGAGGGAGGGGAACTTTCCCCACTCAGCCGCCGGAGGCCCCAGGTAATCGTATATGAGCAGCCACCGAAGGAACCGGAATCGTTCGAGTATCTCTGTCGGGTGCTTCGAGACCAGTACAGCTTCATTGAGGGCGGTGAACCGGTGGTCGAACCGGTCAAGTTCGTCTCCAATCGTCCACAGATCCCAGCGCTTGCAAACAGCGTGTTGCGGTTGGATATGACCGGAGATGAGTGGGAGTTTGATACCGACTCGGATAGATTCCGAGTCAGATACAACGGTACTGATGTCCTCCCAAAACTCACCGCTGTTTCCAAATCACAGTTCTCAGGGAGGCTTGGATACCTCGTGCTCAATGTTCCTGGTGATGTTGGGCATTCGCTCTTCGAGACACGAAGTGTCGCAACGCAGGTGTACGATGCCCTTATCGATGCGCTTGGGAGTCCAGAAGAGGATAACACGACAGTTATCTCTGTAACCCGGTCGGACAACTCTGCTCAATGGAGTCGCGTTATGGCGGAGTATCTCGGCTATGACGGAGATACTGAGGACTGTTCTCTCGTAGGGGTAGAAGACCGCTTCTGGCGGAATATCGAACAACCAGATTGGTACGCAATCGCATTAACCAGCCGCCAGAACAGTCAGGAAGGCATTGGTGAGAGCGATTTCCACTACTTGAGTAAAGCTCTAATCGCGAGCAAATTCGGGAGAGTAGCCTACGAACAGACCGATGCCTCGGAGTACGAAAACTATCGGTCGTACTTCAACAATGTTGTAACGGAGGCAATTCAGACCGAATCAAATAACCAAATCAATTCTGGGGAAGCAGATGTACACGTTGATTGTTCTACGCTTGGCGAACCTGAGTCCATACTGGACGCGTTTTTTGAGGGTCAGTGTGATTTTGATGGGGTCGAAACTCTCGCATTCGAGTTTGAGACAGGTCGTTCCGAGGGGGCGTTTGGGTTCAGAAAGATTTACGAAACTATTGAGAAATACGATGAATCAACGGTCGACATCGTCGGAGTGGTTGTTCCCCCCTGGGTCTTGCAGCTGGACCGACTCCAGTCAAACGCGGTTCGAAGGATGATTTCTCAGTGGAACCAGACTCACGACCAACCAAGAGTCCTCCTTTTGAGTCCACGCTTTGACGGAAACGGGTGTTCAGGTGTCGTTGCCGTGGAGGGGGCGTTGACAAATGCGTAAATTCTTCGAGGAATTCGTCACCGATGTGTCTAACGGCAAACTCGTTCGGCGAGCGTTTACAACCGATGGGCAGCGATTTCTTCCAACCATCACTGAGGAGTCAAACAGTCTTCGTATCCGCCGTTCAGGTGAGTTGAATTCGCAAACCGAACTCAATTTCGCGGGACATAATCTGGAAGAGTACTCTGAACATTTCGAGTACACAGAAGGAGGTGTCAAGACGTGGTATCGGTATGAGATACCTGTAGGTGGAGAAGTGTCTGGGGGCAACCATGGTACGCTCATACTCGAGTGTACGGAAGAACTCGAGGACGAAGTGGTCCCGTCTGAGTTGATATTCTCGACTGACCGAAGCTTTCTCAAACCAGCTGGGCGAGAACAGCTTGCACCTGCGGGCGTGCGTCGAGTCTCGGGGTTAGACTCCGAAAAACAAGATCTCATCGAGTTTCTGTCAAATGTCCCTTCAGACTGGGGGCTGACTCCGGAGCGTGGACTCTTATTGCAGGGACCACCTGGTACTGGGAAGACTCAACTCGTCACTGAAGTGTGCGAGGAACGATACGGTTCGATTCCCGTCGTGATTTCTGGCCCAGAGATATTGAGCCGATGGGTGGGAGGGTCGGAACGACAGCTTCGAGAGAAGTTTGAGGAGGCTCGCTCACGTGATGCAGGCGTTCTCTATATTGATGAGATTGACGCCATTGCCCGCTCGAGAAGTGGCGCAACCCAGGATCATACTGCACAACTCGTTGCGCAACTATTAGTCCTGCTTGATGGAACTGAGCGCACCAATAATTCCGCCGGACGTCCAGTACAGGTGATTGCTTCGACAAACATCCCGGACGTACTTGATGATGCATTAACGCGCCCAGGCCGGTTCGGAGAATCTATTGAGTTCAGTCCTCTGTCTGGCTCGAATGCACTATCTGTGCTTCATCATTATCTTGAGCGGATTCGGAAGTCCGAAAATGGGCACCGACTTTCGCCTGAGTTACAACAGTTTGTTACGAAGGGTACACCCACTCCCGATGAGGGGTTAATAAACGGTAGAACCGGTGCTGAAATTGAATCCATGGTCCGTTACGCGGTGAAACAGACGGTGAGAAGTCCCGGTGACGGTTCTGCCGATCTAACATCGAGCCAATTGTCGAAATCTGCAAATTCAATACGCGGTCAGTTCCAGACCAGATTCCCCTGGCCAGAGTGATCGCGAGAGGAGATGCAACCGCGGTCATAGATCACATGATAACGAGGCATGGTCTCCGATAAAGCGACTATATTTGACACTATAATCTTACATCCACCTCACTATTCGGTTTGTCTGAATATTTCCCCATTCAACCTGAGGAAGGGTTTCAAAATTCTCAAACAGCTATCGGTTTAACCGTTTGAGTCGTGTCAATCGGTGAGGCGCGAGTTGTTTTCCGATTGAGGGCATGTTCTCGAGACTAGATCAAGACACATTCGGAGCTTTCGCTGCTTTCAGATCTGATCGAGATACTTCCGCCTCTGTTCTATCTTCTCGCGTTGGGTCCGCCGGTCGTAGTGTTCGTCTAGAACCGCTGTGGAGACGTTCGCTTGCGCACTCACTATCGGTTCGGGTACGTCAGCGTCGATGGTTCCGAACCATCGGATGAATACTCGCAAGGTGTCCATCTGTGATTTCTCACTCGGAGGGGCAAGGTCGCCATCTGCACGCCGCCGAAGTCTGTAGCGGTGCAGCGTCCGTCCGGTCAGGTCGTTCAGGTTGTCGATGTCCTGTTCGTCACACCACCGGATGAGGTGGCCGAGTCGTGAGGAGTGCGCGTATTGGGTCGCTAACTCGCTCTTGTGGTCTTCGAGGTACGGTTCGACGGTTGTGTCTGGGTCGAGTGGTTCGAGTGCCATGGCTCTGTGTCGATGCAAATCGGGGTCAACCACGACATAGCGCCGAAGTCCTAATCGCCGGACTGCACGGCGATTAATTCAGGATCGTCATACGGTATGACGAATTCCCGTCGGGTCCGTATAATCAAAACCGCAGTACTGCGGCAGGGTAACCACGTGTTCTTTACTTGGTTCCGTCATGAAGCATGACGAACTCACCGAGTGAATCGGCCCTCATGATTCGAACTCGTCCCAGACCGTCCCCATTCGCTCGTACACCCACGGTGCAACCACTCGAGAAATCACTGTCCACACTGAACTCGGGTACTCCCGATTCTCACCGTCTTCGTGACGAGCCTCCGGCGGTGCGTGAAAATGGTCTCGCGTGTAGTCTTCACTGTCGTGTCTATCCCATCGGCACAACCACCTCTCGCCATGATGATCTTCAACGTACGAGATGTGAAAGTCGCCGTTCGTGTACGACTGCACCTCGATGTACGCTTCCGAGACGTACTTGTGAGGGTAGTATTGCCGTTCGAGGGATATGACAATCGAGTCGGGACGGTTCACCGGAAACACCGTCGTGTTGTCGACCCACGACTCGGACCCCAGCAACGACGCGAGTTCTCGGAGGAGCGCCCGATTCGGTGTTCGGTCGTGTTTTCCGTCCACTGTCAGGCGACCCCTTCGTCGACGGGACTCTCCCGTCGGGAGCGCCTGAGGTCACGAATCTCTCTCCGAATCGCAGTCCAGTTGTTCAGGTCCAGCCAGACCTTCTCGGCGTCGCCGTACTCTCCGTACTCCAGTGGGTCGATTTCGTCCGGCGTCTCGACATCGTACGTTTCGCGGTACGTTTCGTCTTCTGAGAGGAGTTCACCGAGTCGGTCTCGGTACTCGTCGTCGTCCAGTTCCGAGAGTCGATTGAGTCGCCGCCACTCGAAGTACGACTCGTTCCGCTCGAACGCCTCCGGGTTTTCCGTCACCCGCGTCAACACGCCGATGTCAGCAAGCCGTCGCAGGTGCCGACGAGCCGAATTCTTTGAACAGTCGGCTCGCTCTGCAACCTCCACAACACGAGTTGGGCTGGTGAGTTCGAGTGCGGTTCGGTACACGCGTTCGTCCGCCGGAGCGTTTTCGAGTCGTTCACCCAAATCTCCCGAGAAATCCGAGCGAGGCGGACCACGTTCGTCGTCGGAGACGTTCATACAGACTAGCACGAGGTTGTAGTCAATATAATTACCGTCCACTCACAGATATGAGTGCAATCGATGAAAATGAAATGACTCCGTTGAAACCCTCAAACGATTATCTGTTCTCCCCTCGTAAATCAAGACAGGCAAACACCGTCTTCCCCCAACTCGGGAGAATCGTTAATGCACTCTGCGTGTTATATACCAATATGGCTGACGAACGGGGTGCGGATGAGGAAGCAGCATCCGACGTGTCCGCGTCACCCGACACGCAACTGCCGCCGCCCTATAGATCGAGTCGGTGTACGAGGCCTTAGGACACGCCCGACAGCGCTACATCTGCTACACCCTCCTCGAAGACACCGAGTGGTCGTTGACGGAGTTGGCGACCAAAATCGCCGCGTGGGAGAACACGATTCCCGAACACGAAGTACGAGAAGACCAGCGCGAAGCGGTGTACGTTTCACTGTATCACGCTCACGTTCCGAAGTTGGTGGACGAAGGAGTCATCGCGTACGACGAGGCGACCGAGACGATTACGACCGCCGAACACGCCGACCAAGTTCTGGCCGCTCTCGAAGGCATCGGTGGCAGTCTCGACTCGTATCAGGAAACACATGCACGGAGTGAGATGAATGACCGAGAAGACTAACGGCGGAATAAGAAGCGACGACGACCCAACCAGTGGTGTCGATACGCACTGGTCGCAGGTGGGACAGCGATACTACCAACCCGATTGTCGGGGGGGGGGACTCACGACCGCAATCGTCTATGCCATCGCAGAGGCCGAAGGTGTCTCCCCGGTTGAGGTAAAATCGCCATCGCTGTACGAAATTGTAGACGTACCAGCGATTGAAACTGCGTTCTTCGGGCCGAGCGTGGACGGTGAGTCTCGACAGAGCGTCGGCACGGTCGAGTTTCAGTACACCCGTTACCTCGTGAAAGTCAGGAGTGACGGCTGGATTCAAGTCTACGAACCGTCTGAGCCTGAGCAAGTGTGACTGACGCCGTTTTGGTCGAAGTAAAAAATAACCGATATCTACTGATACCCGTGACTATGCTGTATGGAACAACGCGAGTGTCTGTTCGATGTCGTGAACGACACACTTGATGATGAGTTCTCGGAATCAATTCGTCAACGAGGCCGCGGTATGTGATCGTCGTTTCACCTTGAGACAGAGCAGAACAACGTGTTGGCGGAGCGTAAATCGCTTGGGCGAATAGCGCGTTGAGAATCGTGGAACCGCACGACGAGCCAGCACCATCGCGTGTTCAACGAATCGAAGAAGCCGTGACTTCGGGAGATTGTGGCCTTACACTCAGACTTGTCCCAGGACGAATTTGCGTTCTGAAGCGGCAAAAATCTAAAATACATAGATTTCGTATCACGAGTATGCCCACACTCACCGACCACGGTGGTACGCCCACAACCGAGGAAGCCAGTCCGAGGTCACTAGATGACCTTGACGGCTTGCTCGCGGCCACGACGTTGCTCCAGAATCCTCGTCTCGCCCGCGAGTACGTATACCTCTCCTACTACGGCCCGACGACGATTCAGGAACTCATCGACGAACTAGAGGTCGCTCGTGCAACTGCGTACGACGATGTCGAACGACTGGAGCGGCTGGGTGTCGTCGACCGCGACGAATCGACGCGCCCGCATCAGCTCACAGCGACTCCGTTCGCGTTCGTCGACGGGCGTGAGGTCGCGATCACGCCGACGCTGATTCACGCCGTGGCTCTCACGGAATTTGACGACGATGCCGCGTACTTCCACAACCGGCACGGAGTGAGTAAACTCACAGCTGCGGTCCAAACGGCAGCGAAGTACTACGCGGGTGAACTCACGCAGCGAATGGCCGCGACGGAGATGGGCGTCCAGCCTGCCGAGGGGATGGCAATCATCTACGCGCTCCGCCCGGTTCTCGAGGCTGGCCGAGAACATGATCCGTACTTCGATCAGCTAATCTCGTGCGATCCGGACGCATTAGTCTTCGATGGGGAGTAACGAACTCGGTCCCGAGGACGCCATCCTCATCGATACGAACCTGTTTGTCGCTGTGGGTGGGGTAAACCATCCGAAGTTCCAGAAGCTTCGAGAGTTTGCTGAGCGTGGGCAACTCACGCTACTGGTTCCACAGCGAGTCAAACAGGAACTGAGTACGATGCATATCGCCGACCGAGTGGAAAGGGCGGTAGACGAGGGGTGGGCAGAACTCATCGATCCGCCATCCCCGACGGACCCCGATGCAGTCGCAGCGATGGATTTCGTTCGCCGTGAGATTGCGCGTCAGACGGGGAAGGAAGAACATCGGGTCGAGAAAGCCGATACGGTGTTCGCGGGGATGGCAATCGAATTATTGCGTGAGGGGAACCCACGGGTGGCTATTCTGACCGACGACCGAATCGCTGCGGCGGCAATCGAACGAGCGGTCGAACAACACGGGTACGACGAGTCAGTACTCGTGTTACGACGCGATGGCATCGTCGACGGCGATGGTGATGTTCGCGTCATTTGAACACCATCCTAACGAACGGTGCATCCCGAGACGGAGGGTTACACCTGATTCAAGTATCGCCTTCGTTGTTCCATCTTGTCACGCTCGGTGCGGCGGTCGTAGTGTTCGTCCAGAACCGCCATCGAGACGTTCGCTCTCGCGCTGACGACTTCGTCAATGAAAAAGACGGAGTTCGAGGCACCGCAATGAAAGTAATCAGCCAACCCAGTAGACACTAATCAATGATAATGGAGAGCATAGACTCATATATTTGAATTAAACTATATCTGTATATGAGCGCTTCCCGTGGCTTCCCTCCCGAGATCATTCTGGAAGGGCCTGTTTTCAGTGACGAACTGAGTGTCTCACCGCAACAATTCAGACAAACAACTGAGATCGAGTCCCTTCGGTTAGTCCCGGCGAAATCTGCGTCCAGTGGTGTGCATGCCGTCTATTTTCGACCAGAACATCGAACATGGGCCTTGGTTCGCCTCGCGAAGCGGTATCGATGGATCTTGGAGATCCAACTGAACCGTGGACTCTCCGGTGAACAGCAATTATATAATCAGCAGTTCACCGAGGCAGATCGCGATTTCCTGTTCGATATCTTTCCACGTCCCTCTCACCAATACAACCCGATCGTCTATGATATGTTATGGCTTGTTGCCACTTACGACGAGTATCTTCGATTGGCTAAGGCACTCACTGATGTCGACTCATTTACCCCACGCGAACTTATCGACCAGTCACCAGGGCTCAACCCGTCGGATGCCAGTTTTCTGACCCGATTTCTACGTCATCATCTGATCAGTTCGAGCAAGCGTGATCAGCATCGAAACCCACCACAGTCACAAACCGCGAAAGCAACGTCGCGCTTAGATCTCGATTCGACGTACATGATAACAGAAGAGGGAGTAGAAGCGTTGGACGGGATCGTTACCGAATACGAGCGGATCTTCACCCGTGGCGAGTTCGAACCTCTATTACTAAATCCTGATCTCGATCCAGTCAAACATTTACGCGAGTTTGAGACAGACGAGGAGGTGACCGAGGCACCTCTCTCACTAGAGGAGATCCAAGCCGAAGAAGGGATACTCGGAGAAATCGCCGAATCATTTGCATCGGTAGCGGTTGGAGAGTCTCAGGCAGCAGAGTACTCTCGACCGGCATCGGAGACGGAGACTTCGATCCGAGCGGAACCACACCAACCGACAGGACACGACACGACGTCACCAGACAGTCCTATCAATCCGGAAACGGATGTCTCTCTGTCGTCACAATCCGGATCCAGTGAGCAGCACAGTTCTCGTCAGACGCAGACTCGGTCCGAAACCAACGATCGGAAAGACCCAGTGCCTCACGACGATGCCACTAGCTTAGGTGCGTTCACACGAGAGGAGATACTCAACGCGACCGTCGTCACCGCTCGTCTGATACGATCGGAGTCGGTAGCCAGAACGAGCACAGTCAAAGCGACTGCCTTAGAGTCGATCTCGGTTGGTAACCGTCCCCCGGGTGAACTCTGGGACCTGGTTTCACAGGCTCTCCGGTCCATGGACTGCATCGCTGGGCGACCGGGTGGGAGAGTATGGCTATACATCCCACCGGCAGACCACTAACTCATGTGCTTGTGACGGAAGCTCTGTAATTCCTTCTGGCCGAGAACCGAACGCAGTTTCTTACATCGTTTCGAGATCTCCCTCGATTCTTCGTCTGTGTACTGAGATAGGGTTTTGATCTTGACATCATCGCCTGTTAGCTTACTTGCCCGACGAAGCGCGGCTAGACTCCACAACGTGGATGTATCATCGACAGGAAACTCAGCAATGCGTGCGTTATCAATACTTCGTCTCGTCGACCACAATCCGATCCGGAGCAACAATCGCACTCTATAGTAGACTTTGAAAGAATCCACTCACTCGATTGTCAGGGCCTATTGTGAACCCGTTGGGACGGCCAGAGCGGCGCAATCGGCTGCGAAGAGTTTCAAAGTCTACTATAGCTGTCGGTTGGCTTCTACACGTAATCGTAAACCGTGGTTGGAGCCCGCTCGCTACTCCTCTTCACAGGAGCCTCACTCCTACCGTATCACGACTTGAGAATTGCTGCCCGATGTTTATATATCAGACATACAGTGATTCCTCCATGAACGACGATTTGATGGAAGAGTTAGATACACTCCTTGCAGAGGAACTCCCAGACGGTTCGGAGTTCAAGGATTCGTCAAATCGTGTGGTGAGCGAAGAGCGACGGGCTGACCTGATCCAACTCCTCCATTACGCAGCGGAGCAACTAGGTAAGTCTCCCTCATATAAGGAATTCAATTCACTGGATCTAGCCACTTCAGCAGACGCGATCAGGTATGTGTTTGGCTCGTGGAACGCTGCGAAGGAAGCGGCAGGTCTCGAAACCCGCGACGTAGGGGGACCTCGGATTCAAATAGATGAGTCATACTTTGCAGATATCTCAACCCCAGAGAAGGCATACTGGTTCGGAGCGCTCGTCGCCCATTCGTCGCTACAGTTTCACGGAGAGAATCAAAAGCCCGCACTACTGATTGGCCGAACTGGAGAGAAGTCGTATTTTGTGACCGAATTTGCCAAAGCAGTCGACAGTGAATACTCGATCTCACGTAACACGCACTCTCAGACTGGGAACATACTCACCAGCACTCAGATTTCGAATCCGACGTTTATCAGTCACTTGCGTGATGCGGGATATCCGTACCCGGACTACGATGCCGGTGATTTTCCTCACGTCGGAGATGGCTTGGAGACGCATTTTCTGCGCGGATGGCTGGAGTCAAGTGGTTACTTTTCGACAGGGGGTTTCAACATCTCTGTGTCGAACGTCGACCGGGCAGAGACGATTCAAGGGTGGATGAGTGACTGCGGAGTGAAGCGGCCGACCCTCACGGAGAAAGAAACCGGAAAGGCGGTCGTCCGGGTCTCGAATCCGTTCGACGTACGGGCGGTGTTCGAGTCGTTGTGGCCGGAGCTGACTGAGACGACGCCTACGTTCAAACCATATCCGGAGAAGGTTTTGAACTATCTTCAAAACGAGTACCCTTATCCAGAGAACGTATCGTACTTATCAACATGAGCTCAACTCAACTATTGGGTGGGCGTTCCTACGAGTGTCGGAGCTCTCTGTTCGGGGGCGAGCGACCCAATCCAATGTCATCACAGTCCCGACATCTGAATTGATAATCCCAGGACAAATATATACACATCCAGATGGTTAGTACTTCTAACGAATAATGAGTGACGATGTGGACGCGGATGTCGAGATCGACGAGGAGACGATCAAACGTATCCAAAATCGGATTCTTGATGCTGAGGCAAAGCAGCTCCACCTCCAGCGACCGCACAATATTATCCCTGAAGTCAAGAAAATAATCGAGGAAGAGGTGAACTAATGGAACTCCACCGACTCACGCTCAAAAACTTCAGACAGTTTCGCGATGCAGAACTAGATTTTTCCCAAGACGAACAACAAAACGTCACCGTCGTTCACGGAGACAATGGATCGGGAAAGACGACATTACTGAACGCATTTACGTGGGTGCTGTACGGGAATACTGACTTCGAGACTGGTACTCGAAGACTCGCAAACGAGAAGGCGATTGACGAGGCGGCAGTGGGTGATGCGGTACCGGTCTCGGTGGAACTCTCGTTCGTACACGATGGTGTTCAGTATGTTGCCACCAGAACGACTTCGTACGAGAAACAACATGCGGGTGACTTACTCGGGGAACAAGGTGAGACGACTACGAACCTCACCTCGGATGAGCAGGGCCGGTCCCAGACGATCAACAACCCCGAGACACGCCTGATGCAGGTGATTCCCGAACGACTAAGTTCGCTGTTCTTTTTCGACGGTGAAGATATCGACGCCCTTGCCGAAACAGCGAATCAAGAGCGCATCAAAACAGCGATCCAGAACATAATGGGACTGACTATTCTAGAGCGCTCACTCCGCCATCTCGATGACGTCGCTCGGAAGTTTCGCTCTGAATTGAAATCCTCAGGAAGCGATCGACTCTCTCAGTCTCTCGACGAACAAGACAAGATCGAGTCGCAACTAACCCAAAAACAGGCCCAACTGGAGACGTACCATGGCAAGGAGCGCGATCTTGAGGCTCGGATTGAGGAAATAACCGATCAGTTGGAAGAACAAGACGAGAGCCAAGAGATTGAAGCGGAATTACAAGCCGCTGAAGATGAGCGGAAGCGACTCATCGGGGAGAGAGAGTCGGTCACAAAGAGCATCCGAGAGTCACTCACAAAAGACGGCGTGTTAGCGTTTGCTCTTCCTGCGATGAGGGAGACGGTTGCTGATTTGGAAGAACTTCGTTCGAACGATTTGTTAGGTTCCGGGGTTTCGCAGGAATTCCTCGATAACCTGCTTGAAGAAGAGAAGTGTATCTGCGGTCGACCCCTAGATGAAGGGTCGATATATCACGATCGAGTTGAGGCTATCGAACCGACTCACGATGCGAGTGGTGTCGATGCGCACGCTGTGGAGACGAAGAGTCGGCTCGGATTCGCTGAGGAACAGTACAAGGAGTTACGGTCGACGCTCACTGACCGCCGATCGCGACAAGCGGAACTCACAGACGAGATCGGAGCGCAAACCGAACGAATCGACGAACTCGAGACAAAACTGTCCTCTCTCAGTGGAACAGGTGTCGACGGTAAATCACCGGCGGAACTCCAGCAGGAACGCGAAGAAAAACGAGCGCAGCTCAGGGAGACCCTGAAAGACATTGGACGCATCGAGGACAAGATCTCGGAGTTACAGGAACGAAAAGAGAACATCGAAAAGAAGGTCCGAGAGGCACGGGAAGAAGAAGCTGAAGCAAAACTCGCTCGACGGCGGTGGCAGGCAGCAGAGCAGACGTGGGGCGAACTGGATTCATCCTTCCGAAAACTCCAGCAAACAGTGCGCCAACTGGCAAACGAGACGGTTTCCGAACAGTTTGACGCAATCGCGCACAAGGACGGTGAGGCGCTCCACGCGATCATCAACGAGAACTTCGAATTAGAGGCTCGAAAGAAGGTCGGCAACCAGTATGAGCGGGTAGAGATGTCCCGTGGTGAACGCCAGATCGCGAGTCTCACATTCATTGGAAGCCTCGTCTCGATCGCTCGGAAGCGACACGAAGAAGCGAACGACGCGCAATACTTCTCAGGTGGAATCTATCCGATCGTGATGGACTCGCCGTTCGGGAGTCTAGACAATACCCACCGCCGACATATCAGCCGTGAAATCCCTAAACTCGCCAAACAAGTCGTCGTCTTCGCAACGGATTCACAGTGGAGCGGACCAGTTGCCGATGAACTTCGTCCACGCGTTGGGAAGCAGTATTCTCTCGACTTCGATGACGGGGAAGCTGATGGTTCGTACCCGGTGACGGAACTCAAACCCGAACACGATCAACTGACCGGACAGGAGGCTTCCCTATGAGCGACCGAATCTATTACACCCGACCGAAACTGTATGAGACCCTTGTCAGAGAGTTCGGCATTTTCGGGTCCTACGTCGATATGTTCATGTTCTGTGCCGCGCTGGGGTATCAGCGAGGCCAGAGACAGCGTGACGAAGATGGGGACAAGGAGATGCTCTGGGCGAACGTGAACCACACAGATTTGTATACCTCGATTGCAGCTTCGATTGCGTATCAGGAGACGGGAAATCCAGAGATCCTCTCTGATCAACTTCGACAACTGGAAATCCTCGGTGAGTATGCAGCTGGCGGCGTGGACATCCTCGAGGAAGCGATCGACACGGGTGGCGATCCAACGATCGAGTTCGCCGAATTCGTCCTTGAAGAGGGCGCCCCTCTTCCGAAGGAGGGGGATGATGAGTCCTCGCTCAGTGAGGTCATCTGAGACCGGACGAGTTGAACGTACGCTTACCTCCGGAACCCGTCTGCTTATCCGGTGATGATCTCCTCAGGTTGCTGACTCAGTAGCGAGTCAAGGAGTTCTTCAGTGAGGTCTTTCGCAAGCGTCGTATCCCGATTGCGTTCGGAACACCCGTACTGATACAGACACTCGGGACAACCCGTTGCACAGTCACACCCGGTGATATTCTGGTGCATGACGGTCAATGCGTCGAGCAACTCGACGTGGACATCATCTTCCACTTGGAAGAGGAGATCCGTGACGCCGTTCCCACCAACAGCACTCTCGAAAACGAACGCTTCGTCATCGCCCTCGTTGAACGCTTCCTGCAGACTGCGGATATCCAGTCCACCGGTCCGCTGCAGTGCGAGTCTGAAGCCATGCGCGAGCGTATGAAGACACGAATCAGAGAGTTCTGACCCCGTTATACGCAGCCCTTTCGTCGTGAAGGTCCGGCCCACGAAGACGTCGGCCTGTTCAGAGCGGTCGTGGGTCGGATCGCTCAGACACCGTTTCGTCCCATCAGCGCCGGGGACCACAACACTCCCACAGTCGCGATCGTGACAGATTCGGAGGGGTTGTTCTCGTGGATCTTTCTGCTCGTCATCATAGGAGGTCGTAAAGGATGTGACGGCTTCGACGACCTCGACTCTCCCCTGTTCAACCGTGAACAGCAGCGCGTCATCGGGGCCGGTGAACGTTACGGATCGCTCGACTTCGAACTCTGGGATCTCAGTCGAGGTGTGCCCGAAGGTGCTCCGTGGATTCGTATTGTACCCTGAAAGCGGATACACGTCCGTCACGTTGTAGTCGTTTTCTTCGACAGACGCCTCCGTGAGCTCGACACCGTTGATGGCTATCGATTCCACTTTCACGAGGTGCTCCGCACCCGCATCACAGCCGTCATCTGGACACTGGGATTGCTCTTCCCACTGTGTCGTGAACCCACACTTTCGGCAGCGGAGTTTCGGTCCGCCAGTTTGCTCTTGGAGCGCGCGTGTCCCCTCGGTATCGCGCTCCACCTTTGTCACCACGTATCCGCGCTTGTTGCGAAGAACGTATGCGTACGGATGGAGTTCGCGAATCGCCATGGCGGAATCTCTGTCCCACGAGGACTTGCTCTCGGCTTTGATCGTCCCGCGGTTGGACCGCTCACGACGCGTCACCGCCACCGAGTCACCGAACGCTCGTAGTTGAGGGACGTACTCGGAGACCGCAGACCGACCATGGATGTCACTGAACTTCGAGCTGTTGTACTCGCTGATGAGGTCTTGTATCATGTCTCGCTTGAGTTTGAGGCGACTGAGACGGCGATCGACTTCTGAGTCGGACCCTTGCGAGTCAAGCTCATCGAATCCGCCTCCGCCGAACGCTCCCCCTCCACCTGCCTGTGCAGTCCCTTCCAGTTCATCGATTTCGTCGACGACTCCTTGGAGATCCGACTGTAAGTCACTCCGATAGTTGTAGGCAGGATACACCACTCGACTGGCGAAGTTATTGAGGACGTCGTCGATGAGTTCGTCGAACTCCTCTCTTGCGTGGCGAAGATCTCCCTCGGAACACTCCGTGCACTCTCCTGTCGTCTCTGCAGAAAAGATATGTTGGCAGTTTCGGCAGTAGACGTAGTCCAGAAGATCATGGAGCCATTTGTCGACCCCGTCATCATGTTCGACGATGTGCTGGAGCACCTCGAAAATCGACCCGTGATTAATCTGTTCGACTCGTTTGTTGTAGAGTTGCGTAAAGCGCTGAACGTCCGAGGGGGGCTTGTCTCGTGGGTTTTCTTTCCGATAACGATCCCACTCGCTCGGGTCGGGTTTCGTTATCTCTTGGCTGTCGACGTGCTCGTTTCGTTCCCACGGAATGTGATATCGAGCAGCGATGTAATCCATCACCGACCATGTCAGTGCAATTCGAAGAACACTCTCGTTGTGCTGGTTGAGTGGCACAGGCTTTTCGGCCGAGCTGATGAGTTTCTCCGGGAGTTTGTGATAGTAGAAATCGATGGGGTTGCGCTTACTGACCGTCGTGACCAGTGACTTGCCGACGTCACGTCCTGCTCGGCCAATCCGCTGGAGATACGCGTTCGTATTCGGTGGCGTCCCCATCAGTAGCAACGTGTTGAGGTCTCCGATATCGATCCCGATCTCCATCGCCGGCCCGGTCGAGAGGAAATTCGGCGTCGGATCGTGCTTGAATTCGTGCTCGATCCGTCGTCGTTCGTCAGCAGGGACGTCTCCCTTGTAGACTTGACTGAGTAGTAGTCGAGGGCTGGTCGTCGCTGCCCTGTACGCTGTCCGCTCGAAGTATGGTGAGCCTGGGTCTGCCCGCTCAGTGTATCGAACGGTAAACTGGACTGTCTCCGGAATCGATTTCCCGACCTCCCTCTCTGCCGTACTCCAGAAGGTATCGTAATGGGGATTGTACGGTATTCCATGCGCGTCGGAGACTAACTTGACCGCGATTGCGTCCAAGTCGAATCCGATGCGGTCGTACTCTTCGTCTTCTCTGAGGACGCCACGCTCTTTCAAATCGCTGATGACCGAAACTGGGTTCGCAATCTCGGTTGATTCGCGAATCGTCTTGAGGAGTGACTGCCGAGGCTGGCGGTTTTCTTCCAACAACTCCCGACAGATCTTCCGTTCTTCTGGGGTTCGCAGTGGCTTTGCGAACGAAATATCGACGAATCCTTTGTTGACAAGTTCGCCGTACTGGCGGGAGATATTATTATTGTACAGCAGATACGACCCCGGCAGCAGTTGCCCCATGAGTGTCCCTCTCCACTGCCCGTAGCCAATGACGTCATCGATTACGTCATCGCTCGCCTCGATGTCGTTCCAATACGCCCGTGCTGATTCGAGTGTTCCCTCAAGGAGTTCGGTGAGCGTCGCTGTTTGATGCTCGACAAGGAACGACAGGATCCGCTGTTGGATGAACAGTTTCCGTTCGGGTTCGTCAAAGTCGTTTGCGAGCCGTTCCATGTCACGGTACGAATCCGCGAATGACATGAGTTTGGCCTGCTCTTGGGAGCCGTTGCGATCAGCCAATCGTCGCAACATAAACTGGCTCATCGTGACGCCCGCGTTCGTCGGTGACCGCATGAGTGAGTCGTAGTTCCGACGCCGTCCGTGATAGCAGGGGAGCGCATGCGAGGCCTTACCGGGTGATGCAAGACGGATGTTGCCGTCCGAATCACGGTACACCGCCTTGAGTCCGAACGAAGAGTACTCTCTGTCGATCGAATCGTGTCCTTCGATTGCACAACCTGTCCCGGCGAGGTGATAGACCTCGGATTTCCGGCTTTCGTTGCAGTCGACGCAGTAATCCGCCTCTTGGGTATCGATATACGCCGGGAGGACGAACGTCGAACGACCGCAGTCACAGGTACCAGGGCTTTCCCACGGTCGATGCCCACGGTGATTCTCATTGCTACAGATCCACGAGAGGGAAACCTTCGGAACCAGTCGTGAATCACAGTCGCGACAGTTTCTACCCTCCTGATCGTCTCCATGGCGCTCACAGGATGGGTCAGAGCACTCGAGTCGCTCTGGTTCTAAGAGCTCCAACTGCCCACCACAGTCAGCACAGCTACTCTCTGCAGGCTTGTTCTCTCTCTCACAGGTCGGGTCTTTACAAACGAGGCCGTCGGTTGTCCGGGTCAGCGACCCCCCACACGCACAGTAGCCCAAGCCATCGCTGAGTCGCTCGATCGTCCCGCACGAAGCGCACTGGTACTCGGGAGTCCAGTAAACACGTTGTAACTCTGCGTGCTTTGGGTGATTACACTCCGGTTTGCTTGCATAGAGATACTCACCTTCTGTCTCCTGTGTCACCGGGCGGACTGTCCCACAGTCGGGGCAGAGCCATGCTTCATACACCTGCTCACCACAGTCTTGACACAATCGAAGTTTAGTAACGAACGAGGTGCTGTGTTCGTGACCTTCACAATCACACTCTTTCGGCTTCGAGTATATCTGGTGACAGTGGAGGCATTTGTAGTAGCCGTCAACGGGCCAGTTGAGTACGTGAGCCCGAAGTTCATATCCTGCAAGTCCAAACAGCACGAGAACGTTGTGCGCCGCACGTGTCGCCTCGGCGGAGTTACACCCGTATGTGCGTTCGATGTAGTCGGTGAAGTCATCGAATTCCGGTGCGGCATCGATATCATATTCGTCTGCAAGCGGGTCTTGAAGAACACCGTGAAGGTGGTCAACACACTGGAGCGACCCATCAGACACGGCAGCCGACACTTGCTCTGAGAGTTCACCCCCATCCGTCGGGTCGATCCCGAGGTCCGAAAATTGCTCGCGTACCTCTACTGACCACGAGTCGGGCTGGTCGATCGTATCAGGGTCAAACCGGACCGTGGTCAAACTGTCCGGCAACTCGCCGGATTCGCCCGATACCTCGTCGGAGGTCGCTTCTTCGATGAGTTTGTACGTCGTGTCTCGCTCGTCGGTAGGGACGTTGAATAACCGTTGGAACAGTACTTCTCGCTCGTCAATCGTTGCACTTGAGGCGATAATCCGAAGTTGATCTTCGACTCCGCGTTCGGTTCGGAGTTGCCGGAGTCGTTTGACGAGCATGGAGACGTGTGCGCCGAAAAGGCCCTGATACGTGTGAACCTCGTCGAACACCAAGAACTTGGGTTGGTCGACGAACATCCGGTGGGCCTGCTCGTCATTGATGTTGAAGAGTCGATAATTGATGGTGTCCGGGTTAGTCAACAGGATGTCTGGTGGATCCTCGTGCATCTTGTCGCGTGTGAGATGCACGAAATCCAGGCGGTGGCCGCCGTATTCCTCTCGTAACTTGAGTCGATACTCGTTTGTGGTACTTCCCTTCTCAACGAAGACACTGGGTGGGACCTCCTCGAGGGTCGCCTCATCAATCGCGGTCTGTTCTGCGATCGTCCCTGGTAACTCGAAGTGTTTGAACGAGTCGATGAGGTACGTGAAGGGGTCTTTGTTCTCTCCGGAGACCCAGTTTCGATACGGCGTGTCACCGTCGTAGACGCCGATAGTGAGTTTCTGATCGCTCGGTAGGTCGGTCTTTTCGTTGACCAACCAGAGATACTCGATGAAGCGTTTGAGTTGGTCCTGTGCAAGTGCTTTTGTCGGATATGTGATAACCGCTTTGATCGACGAATCGTAGCCAGAGTGCCCCTCTATGCGACCACGCTTCGCACGCAGTGCGTATTGCAGTATTGGGATGAACCACGCTTCCGTCTTCCCACGTCCCGTTCCCGCAGCAATGAGTGCGTGCTTGTCATCGACGAGCCACTGTATCGCTTCCTCCTGATGTGTCTGGAGGCTCTCGAACCCCTCGTCGGTGAACGCGTCAATAATCGGCTTTTCGAGTCCGTTCGGGGCGAACGTTCCGTCTACCGAGCGTGCAAACGTTGTCCAGGGGGTCTCACTCCAGGTTGCCGCAGGAACACCCTGAAGAATCGGTCCTTTTGAGCGAATGAACTCAGTCGGAGTCCCCTCTGCCGATGCTGTGTCAGTTTGAAATCCTTCAAGCAGGCCATGATACCCTCGCTGGTTACCACCGATGAGGTACGTCGCGTAGCTATCTTGTGCGTATTCCCCGAGAGCAATCGGATCGAATCGAGTCATGTAGACCTCGTGAATTCAACAGTGAGTCGCTGGCTGAACTCCTCGAAGCTCTTGAGATCGGCCAGGACGTCACTACTCACTTCCGCGAGTGTGACCTCTTTGTCTTCGAGAATACTCCAAATCACGTCTCTCGCTTCCTCTGAGAGATCCGTACCCAGACTGATATCCAACGAGTGGAAGTCATCACGATGCTGAGAGAGGCGCTCGATAGTGATTTGATGCATGTTCCCTTTCGAGATCTGGCCGAGGAAGTACTGATAATTATCACAAACCTGTTTGTCCTCGTCAGTTCCGATGTCTGGAATCTGAAGAAGCGACTGGATCCGATCGACGGATTTTGCCTCCTGTTGTGCCACCGATTGGACATCACGCTTTACCTCATCGGTGAAGCCTCGAAGGGTCTCTCGATGGTGTTCAAACGACGCCGCTTCGTCATCGACGTCACTCCGGTTGTAGAACCCCTCGTAATCTCTCTCGAGGAACGAACCGATATCGCCGTCGATCTCTTCGATTACTGCTCGAAGTTCATCCCGTTCGACAGAGACGTTGAGGCACCCCGCGATCTGTACCCATGTTTTGAGTTTGCCGTACTGTTCTTCGACGTCATCGAGTTTACTCTCGAGCGATTCGAACCCGTTGTTTTTTGCTTGGGCCCGTTCGCGTTTCGCCTTGATCTGATCGGCCTCCTCTGCAAGTTCGGCAACCTGTTCAGCCTTGTTGTGAATCGATTCGATACGGTCTTGCACAGTCGAGACGTTCTGTGCTGTCGTCATAGTGACTCACCTAACCTCTCACGAAGCGTCCGAGCAGTCTGCTGTGCCTGGTCGAACGACTCAGTGTCCGGATTAAACTCCGTGTCTTCTAATTCCGCGATTCGAGCGTCGAGATCCGTCTCGAGCCCCTCCAATTCATCGACAAAGGTACTGAACTGAGAAAAATAATCACTCAGTGACCCCTTGTATTTCAGTTGATACGCCGTTTGCTTCAGAAGGAGGAAGTCCCACACTGAGTCACACGTTTCTACGGATTGGGCGATGCTCTCCAGTTCGCTCATGAGCGTCTTGACTGTCGAGAGCTCGATGTCGTCTATCTCGCTGAGGTCGTTTGGCTGCTGGCGCGTCACGACTGAGTACGCCTCGGTCAGTGTCTTGATGTCGAACTCAGATTCGATGCCATTGAGTCGTCGATACAACCCTCCGTATTCGGACCGAATCGACTCCAGATCGTCCGCGAAGATGGAACTGTACTCATCGATATCACGCGCGAACCCTCTAATGTTGAGAGAGACCGGGGATTTGAGTAGAGTGTCGAATTCGATCGTCTCAGAGGACTTCGGTCCGATTTTGAGTCCCTTGAGACTTCCACTGATCGACCCGATGCGGAGGAGAAGTTTCTCAGGGTCGAGATCGCCCACTGTCTCTTCGAGTTGGTCGGCATCGACGACGTTTCTCCGAACGTGGAACCGAGCGTGGAAGAGACCTCGGAGGAACTCGGCTTTATTTTGGAGCTTGTTTAGATCGCCTTCGAACGCTGTCGTGGAGAAGGCGAGCTGTATTCGCGACTCATCGACTGGTTGTGCCAGCGCCCTTGCGGTGAACTCGGTGCTGGTTCCAGTGAAGACGTTGAGAAGATACTTCCCGAAAATCGCGATCTCATCGAGATCAGCACCGTACGTGTCGTGAATATCAGATTCAATGTCTGCTCGGAGCGTTTGGACAGCGTCGTCAGCCCACTCTCGCAACTGACCCAGGTCGATATTCTCCTTGGCGTCGTGTGTCGTGATGCCGATATCGTCCCAGACACCAACTCGCAGGAGGTCTCTGAGGAGTTTCTCGTCTAAATCGGGGTTCAACACGACCTGTGTGAAGTTCGGGCTGTCCCCATTGTCGATATGGACGGGGACTCGCGTCGACCCCTTCTCCCACCTGAAATATGCCGCCGACTGTGAATAGTTCCCCGGTCGAACGAGTGAGTCCGGCGTCCGGTGGAAAAATCGAATCACTCGTTCTGCACCACGCTCAATGTTCTTCGTCTGATTGAAATCCGTCTCCCCGCGGCACCACGCTAGGAGCTCGTTTTTTTGTTCGTCGAAGGTTTCCCTACGTGTGTCTCCCGACGTGGACTCGTATCCACACTCAGGACAGACCCACTCATCGCTGTCTTGGTAGATCCCGGTTCCACACTCGGGACACACATCAACGGGATCGTCGACGATTGGAGCACGCCCCTCACTGTCAATCCCGAATGACCCGGGAATCCGCGAGTCGGCGACCTGCGCGCGGCCAGAGACGACCCCGTACCACTTCAGGACTGGTTCGTCCTCGCCGTTGTAGCTTGGTGAGATCGGGTTCTCGATTACGCCCAACCGCTGTTGTAACTTCTCTGCATGCTCGAAGGGAGGAGTAATGCTGTTCAGTAGTTCCTCGATGACGAACGTGAGATAGACACGCGGAGTCTGTTTGCGGATCTCGTCTTCTTGGAGATTCTGGTAAATCCGGGTGAGGAACTGCTCGTTGAACGGGTACAACCCGTCACCGAACGCAGATTCAACGTCGTCTGCGCTCAACCCCGCAGGCAGCGGCGGTTCGTACTGTGCATCGGTTTCTGACTTAATCGCTGTCAAGTACTTTCGAGCGAGGTCGATATGGACGTCTTCCTGTTCGAGAAAGAGGGTCCGAGAGCCAGTTCCGTCTGCAGTCTCTTCGGTGAGTCGGAACCGAGCCATCGTTCGGTCATCGATAGTGTCCTCAGAGGAGACGTCTGCACGTCGTTTGTCGATGAGCCGCCGGTGGACACCTGTGGTTACCCCGACAATCACGTCGAAATGGGCTGAACCGAGATCCGAAAAGAACGAGAGAACCTGGTGGTCATAGATCGTGAACCCGGTCAGGTCTTCAATGATCAACACCGGGCGGCGGTTTCGCTCTCGATAGGCCTCATCGACACCGTTCAACACATCGATGAAGTCTCCATCGAACAACATCTCCTCGATAGCGTCAGTTGCTGCAGTCTTGATCTCACGATACAGGTATTCTGTTGGTTCGATATCGTGGTGCTCGTGTTCGTGCGTGACGCGCGGGAATTTCTCGAGCAACGACTCGAGAGATTCCTGAGAGATCGGTTCGAACTCAACACTTTGGTCGGGGTCGGCGAAGGTGTCGACGTACTCACTCAGATTCGTTTTGACTTTGTCTTCGAACAGGTCGTCGTTGAGAAAGTCGACCGTCGCGGTCTGGCGTTTGTTAAACCGATTGATGATATTCCCAGTGACCGTTTTGAAGATGCCCGACTCCGGAAGGTCCGAGAGATACTTTACATCCTCGAAATCCCACTCGTCGAGGTTCTCAGTGAGTAACTGTAGTACATCCCGGGGTTCTCTGACCTGGCGTGGGATGAGGATCGGCTCGTGTGCGAAGCTATCCGATGTCTGATCAGTGACCTCGTCTTGAATCTTGTAATCGAGCCACTGACAGAGTTCGGACTTTCCACTCCCACTCTCACCGACAACGAAGAACAGTCGATTCCCTTGGTCAGGCGTTGAGTCGAGAACGGTCTCCAAGACGATCTCTTCGCCAACTAGTCGTTGGTCTTCGTCGACCCAAGAGGACACTGCTTTGTCCTCTTCAACCCGTATTCGACTTATCGGGACGTGTGTTTTCTCGAACGACTCACGATCTTTCTGTTGTGATTCTTGTGTGATGTACTTGCGGATCGCATCTGTCGTCCAATTTTTTGGATAGGTCGTCATTCTTGACTGCGTACTCGGAGTGCAATTAAGTTGACTCCAGCTCCGTTGAGGTCAACTGTCGGTCCAAAGTCACTTTCCTGTCCGATATTCACGTCGTCGTGTGCTTGAGCGTGGGAGAGTGCACGCTCGATGTATGCTGCCACGCTGTTTCGATTCGCGCCCGCATACACTGGGAGGTACTCTTCGTGAAGGTCATTGAGGACTTGGCTGAGTTGCGCCGGTTCGGACGGCTCCATCACTGAGCGAAGCAGTGCATTCAGTAGCTCTCGATGGAGGGACAACATGGTGGTATAGTCCTCATCTGAATCCGCATCAACGTCTCTGACGACGCCAATCGCATCCATCATTCGTCGCCAGTAGTTCAGACGGGTGGAGTTCCAACTGACATCGCTCCGTCGCCCACTCAGCAGGTCTACCAATGGATCTCCTCGATCGAAGAAGACCTGGTCGTCTTCGGTCAGCACGTCGAGGACGTCGTTGTAGGCGGCGTCTTCGCCGGTCGCGGTACGGATCCCACGGAGAATCGAAACTTCCGGACACACTTCCTCACGGGCTGCGTCCGTAATCACCAGTCCATTCTCGTGCTCCAGGAACTGTCGAGTGTCGATGAGGAAATCGATTGCATCAACAAGTGGTTTTCGCTGATCACTCTCGTTGGGGTTCGATGCATCTCCGGGATAGTATCGCTGAATAAGTTCCTTCCGAGTGACTGGTTCGGCGTGGGATACGTATCGCCACATCGAGAGGACCTCAGTGCCAACAACGTTTCTCCTAAATAGCGCCATGGTGGTGTCGAGAGAGGGATACTTCGCGGGTGATATAATCAATCAAGAAAGAGCCATTAAAATATCTATGCCCGCCCGTATCGCGTTTGACAATCACCGTCCGGAGAGGGAAACACCACCACTGAGGCCGTTATCTGGAGTTCCGAAACGCTCGGACCTGTTCAGCATCGAATTCGAACCGCTGGAGCGCATTGAGGATGTGATCACGAATTTTCGTAATGTCGCGTTCTACCCATGGCCGGATCGTCGCTTGCACGTGATCGGTCTGTTCTTCGGTCGTTTTATTCGCTAAGAACTCCAGAAAGCCCCACGTCCGAATACCAGGTTGCAGTACATCGAATTCGAACAGATCAGCGATCCGGTTGGGTTCGGACTCCATGACGCTGGCGTACTCGATTGCTGCCTCATGTAACCAGATATTGAGCGTCTCGTCCAGGCCGAGATAGCGGACAGGAAGTTCGTGTTTGAGATAATAACTCGCAACCCCTCGATATGAGAGCTCATGTACGTCTAAGGCTTCAATCAGTGGCTTGTCGGTCTCTTGCTTCGAGAGACGGAATCCAGACTTGTCGACGACAAGGACGAGCTCGTCTAACTGTCCCGCATCATAGGCTCGAAGCAGTTTGTGAGTCGTACTTACCTCACCCTTGTGCTCGCCCTCTTGACTCGTGTACTGACAGATGTGTGGGGCAGTGATCGTGGATACGGGAGTGTCCGTCTCGATCAGTTGATACTGGAAGCTGAAATCGTCGATTGCGCGGTACGTATATCCGCCTTCTCCAGGTTGTTCTTCTAAGACCTCATCGAACGTCTCATCCGATCCGTATCGAAGCCACGCCGGATTGAACGTATACGTGGTCACTCCCTGCCGCACCAAGTACGGAAGGCTTCGCAACCACCCCATGTTCCCTCGATCACCACCTGACGTCGCAGGATCTGAAATAACGATGATCGAATCCGTTGGGACACCGTCGATCGACTCAATCGGCGCACTCATGTCGGAGGTCATGTCTCTCCAAGCAACTCATCGAGTTGTTCATCTATCGAACCCATCAATTCATCACTGTCATCGATATTATTATCCTTGTCATGATCAGTGCTGTCCTCGTTCGCTTGTTCAGCAGTATCGAGTTGCTGAGCTGAGAGCCTCTCTGTACTCAGTAAATATCGGTGCGGCTCACCGTTTTTGTATTTATTGCCACTCCAAAATCTCTGTATCTCGTACCAGTCTCCGACGGTCCAATCGACCCCCGGAGAGTGGCCCGTGAGAACGCGAAATTGTACCCGCTCGCCACTCGTATCTTCGACTGTAAGGAGGGCGTCTACATCACTGGCGGTCTCCGGTTCGGTTGCGACTAAGCGTACCGCAATCGGTTGGTCGTATTGAGAGCCGACGGCGACATCGGAGAAGGTGACCGTCTCGACTGGCTCATCGAATTCGTTTGCCGGCGCACTCTCTTCTTCGAGTGAACCGCCCGTCTCACGTTCAGTGGATGACGAACCAGCCCCTTTGGAGTCAGCGTCGGAGTCATTCTGTGCCTCCCTTGAACCGCTGTGGATCTCTGTGTCGCCAGGTGAGTCGGACCTACCCTCTACCCACTCCCGATAGCGAGCTTGAATCTCATCCCAGTCGCCCAGTCTGTTTACCAAGGTGACATAGCTGAAATGTGCGTGTTCGTCGAATGTCGCTTTCGAGGGGAGTTCTCCGACTTCCAGCGCCACTCGATGGTACTCACAGAGGAACGAGTCTGTTCGGTCGATACCTGCTGCCTCGAAGGCGTTGTCCAGTGACCCGAATTCGGACGAATAGTCGTACTGAGAGTAGGACGTCTTTTCACTAATGTCATAGGACATCACCGGGTGCGCTAACTCGTTGTGAAGATCACGAAGTGTTTCGATCAGCGCTTCGCGCAGTTCGTCATTAGAGGTGGGTTCTGAGCCCGTGTCTGACGTGTTTTCGTTTGCCTCATCTGTCGGGCTATCCGGCGTTTCTGTCCGGGTACCCGCCCCTCCGGCTTGATGTGTTGATTCGTCCGAGGCTGGTTGTTGCTCATCAGATTCGTCACCAGCGACAGCGTTTGACGTCGTGGCGATGTCAGTGTCGTACGATTCGACGTACGCGTCGATAGCGGCTTCGAGCGATCCAAACACTTCATCGAGTATGTCCGTGTCGAATCGATCACTCCTCTCTAACGACTGTTCGGTGAGCGGCCCATCAGCATCGCGTCTCAGTCGGCGGATTGATTCGAGGAGTTCAGTTTCTGCCTCGATACCGGCGGAGTTGAGTGCCTCCGGCCAGGACCCAAACCGTTCCACGTAGTCGGCCGGCTCGAAAACACCCTTTTGTTCTATCTGAGACGGCATCACAGCGTCGGCTTGCTTGGAACCGAGTCGCTCGATCTCACCGAGTAGCAACTCATCACTCGCGGTTTTTCCTGAGAGTCCCTGACGGTCTGCGAACGCCGTCAGCGCGTCGAGCCAGTCGTCGAAGTATCGATTGATGAAGGGCCCACTTACACGCGCATGCCGACCGACATCGGCCTGATTCGGGAATCTGCCGATTTCGTCGATAACGAAGCCAATTTCGTCGAGACACTGCTCGCGTCTGTCGATCCCACTGTGTTCAAGTGCCTCCTCTATCGAGCCGAACTCAGTCGTGAACTGGTGTTGGGAGTACGGAGAGTGTGCATTGAGATCCGACGATTTGAGTGGCCCACTAACACGTTCGTTCGTCGATTGGATTGCCTCGATCAGTTCCGCTCGCGTTGGTGAGGCTCCAGACTCGTTCTCTTCGGTACCTCTGGTGCCAGATTCGGACTCGACTTCGGAGTCAAACTCGAACTCGGAGACAGGTTCGGACGGCTGTTGACTCTCATTGGCCTCAGAAGAGGTACTCCCGAACATCTCCGAAGGGCGTTCAACACTCGCCTCGTCATACACCGAGTGCCACGTCTCAAAGACTAGCACGAAGTCTTGCGCTGCAAATCGCGAGTGACGGTGTAGTTGTTGTGGGGTCGGGACCTCGTCGAGTTGATCCATTACGGTACTGAACGCCTCGAGGAGTTCGGGTTTCGTGGCAGTGGGCAGTTCGTCCGCGGAATACCCAAGAGCCTTCAGCGCGTTCTCGAACGAACCGAACACAGTGATGAACGATAGTGTTGAGTACTGAAGTTCAGCGGAAACGACGTGCGACAGCGGTGGGTGCGGTGACTCTTCGATGAGCGCCTGTAGCGCTGTTCGTAAATCACCACGAACGTGGGCATTGACTGCAGGGTCGACGTCGGCAAGATCCTCGAGGTCAGCCACCTCGATCGCGTTTTGAACGGAGCCGAATTCCTCAGCGTAGAGATCGATGGGGTACTGTGAGAGGGTTTGCACGGAGTCCGGTGTCGGCCGCCCACCGAGTTCGTACGCGATTCGGTAGATTTCATCGATGAGTATCTCATCACGGCCGAGGCCAGTACGAACTCGCACGTCAGCGTCGAACCGAACTAAGTCGACATCCGACGAGTGGTATTCGAGTACTGGATTCCCCTCAGACAGCGGTGAGAACCCGGCAGCTCTGAGGACGCCGAACCAGTCATCAAATCGGCGGACGAGGTGTTCATAAGGGTACTCACCGTTCTGGGCGTACTGTTCGAGCGTAGGGGGCGACCCGAGCGGGACAGCAACACGCTTGAGGTCAGACAGAAGAGCTTCGTTCGAAGGAATACTTTGGGGCCAAGAGTGACCAGCAGCCTCACTCAACTCGGCCATCGATTCGAACTTCTGCGCGAATTTATCGACTGACACCGAACCGTACAACAGTAACTCGATCGGCTTTGGTGACCGACCCAGAAAGTCTCCAAACTCCTCGATTTCCTCGGCGAGTTGCACCTTCGGGGCGTATTCCGCTTGGGTGGGGTCGTGAGTCGAGAGACCAACAGCACGCTCAATGGCAGCGTCGGGTGACCCAAATTGGACATCGTAGTGTTGAATATCGAACATAGAGAGGTCCGCGAATTCGGCTCTACACTTCGCCTGTCCGTGTCGCCGGACGAGCCACAGTGCTTCTCTCAACAAGTCCGTGTGGGATGGGATATCCGACGCCGAATCCGGGGATTCATCGAGATCTCCTGTTGGCTCCAATGATCGCTCCGGATACTGGAACGAAAGTCGGTCAAGGACTTCCTCGAGTGACTCTCCTCGTGGGATGTATCGTCTGAGCGCCCGAGTGGGGTACGAGAAGTAGAACCGTATCTCCTCGACAGTGGGGCGATGTTCGAGCTCGCCTTCGATCCGCAAGGCCTCATCGCGGATCGGGTCCTCTTCAACGATGTCGCGTTCTGGAATCCCAGCCCACAACAGTGCCTCTCGCCATGTCTGGGCGTCCAGAAGGATGTCTCCGATCTCGACACCGAACTCCGCCTCCAGTTCGTCGGGAGTCGGTGCACTTCGGTGTGTCTCGTAGTACTCACGAATAGCAGGGACCCAACTGTCCGATTGACCAAATCGAACTCCCGCCTTCTCGATGGCACTGTTTATTGACCCGAACCGCTTCTCATACTGGGATCGGGGATACGCACTCTCCTCGATGAGTTGATCGGCCGTAGGTGCTAGTTCGTCGTTGGAGGATTGTTCTCGGAGTTGATCGAGGAACGCCTCATCGAGACGGACACCGACCTCGGCGGCAAAGTCGTAGTAGTCGTGAGGTGGGCTCAAGCCATCCGGGAACCGAGTGGTTGCCTCGTTGTACGAGGGCACACGTCCGAGCGCGTCTGTGAGACAGATGAGCGCCGTGATACGACGGACTCGCTTCGAGTACGCTTCAGACCCGGGAAATCCGCTCCACGAACCGTTCGCGTACAGAACGAATTTGGAATCGGCGAGTGTTTGCCCCAGTCGTCGTTCACACTCATCGATCTGCTTGGTGACTTGTGCGGACAGGAGCAACCCCTCATCCGTCTCAGCACCAAACGACCGGCACGGCAGACAGGTGTAGACGATATCCGAGTTGAGGTGGGTCTCACAACGAACCGATGTTGGTCGCTGACAGATCTCACATCGTTCGCCTTTGTTCACACCTCCTTCGAACCCAGCATCTTTCACTGTGGCCGCGTACTCTCTGAGTGTCTCAACCGCGGTTTGGAGGTGTTCGAGTCGGTCTTTCGGTCCGTCGGTGCGATCTGCTTGCGCGATGGCGTCCCGTCCTTTCGTGAGTAACTTGTGGAGTCTCTCGTGAGTTGTGGTCGGACGGTGGTTCTCTAAGCGATTGTTTACCTTCTGTATTCGACCCAAAAGGATATCCGCAAATGGAAGCTCATTCTTTTCGACTACAGTTTGTAAGGACTGAAGTTGGTCAAGCGCTGTCTCGTAGTGTCCGATCGCGTTCGAGGAACCAATTTGGACCGCATCATCACCGTCCTGAATCGTGTCCTCGACGTCCTGTAGTTTCGAGAGGGCGGTTTGGGCACTCTGTACCTGGCCTCGAAGTTCCTGTAACCGACGGCCTGAGTCGGTGAGAGAATCGGCCTCTCCTGTTTGTGCGTCGTTATAAGAAGTGACCGTAAATAATCGGTCAGCGGCTTGCTCAAGGATCTCGAGGGAGTCTCTTCGACTGTCACCAGCAGCGAGTTGTTGTGCTGACTCTTCGAGTCGATCAGTAAGCTCGACACACCGGTTCTCGTTTGCCTTCTCCACGATGACCTCCGCAGCTTCATGCGGGTCAACTGACGTGAGCCGATGGGTTACAGCCTCTACGCCGTCGACCGTCGTGATGACCAGACGAGCTTGGGATGACAAAAACGAGGAGGTAGTTTCGACCGAGACGGTATCGATGTCCATGAGTGAGAACGAGTAGGAAACGTCTCCGTCATCATTGCCGGTGAGGAGGAGAATTCGAGAATCGGTGACGACACCAAACGACTGGTATCCTTCGGCACTCGGAAACTCTACCACCGGTTCATCTCCATTTTGCACGCTCGGTGACTCCTTCGGCGAGGTAAACACAACAAGCGGGATTTCTCCCGAATTTAGATATTCGATGAGTGGTTTCGTCGCGAGATAACCGGTCGAGAACAGTCCACTCTTGCCCGTCGACGTGAGTAAATCCGCCTCGTAATCAATGGCAGCGTTTGAGACAAGTCTCTGAATATTAGTCATAAATGACTTTGTCGATAGGCTACGCGAATGCGTCCAGGTATAAATACATATTGTATATCCTGAAAATCGGGTCGACTCTGATACTTCCAATCCAACAACCCACACATCGTATCGGAAGTATCGGAAACGACCCTGTTCCCATTAAGTCCCTCCACGCCCCAGTACTCTGGTGTGATACAGGACGCCCGCGTGTTGCAGCCCGAATTCATCCCGAAGGAGGTCGCACACCGGGACGCCGAAGTCAACCATCTCTCGCGAACACTCGACCCACTCACGCTGGGCGAATCCCCGGAAACACCCCTTCTCTTGGGCCCCTCGGGGACCGGGAAAACGTGCATCGCCCGTTTTACCGTCGACCGCCTTCGTGAAGCGGTCCTCGAACTCGAGTACCAGTACGTCAACTGCTGGCAGGACTACACGAGATTCCGATTACTCTACCGGCTCTTAGATGGCATCGGCCAGACGCTCGACATCCATCGCCGCTCCACTCCCAAGGACGAACTCCTTGACCGACTGCACGCGTACGACGGCAAGCCCTATGTGGTCATTCTCGACGAAGTCGACCAACTCGAATCGACGGACGTCCTCTACGATTTGTATCGTATCAGGGGTGTCCACCCAATCCTCATCGCCAACCGCGAGACCGATCTCTTTTCGCGACTTGACGAGCGGGTCCGGAGCCGACTGCAGAGTTCGGTTCGGATTCAGTTCGACAAGTACGGGACGGATGAACTAGTCGCCATCCTCTCAGACCGCGTGCGGTGGGGGCTCGACGACGGTGTCATCGACACTGAGGCACTTCGATACATCGCCGAGGCCGCAGCGGGTGATGCCCGCGTCTCGATCGGCATCCTCCGCACCGCAGCCCGAGAGGCACAGAGTCAGGGCCTCGACCACATCCCGATGGCCGTCGTCGAGAGTGCGGTTCCCGAGGGGAAATCGGAACTGAAACGGAAAGACATAGAGAAACTCACCCCGCATCAGCACGTCGTCTACGAGATCATCGCCGAGGCCGACGAGGTGAGTCCAGGTTCGTTGTACGACGCGTATCGCGAGCGCGTCGACGACCCGAAGACGAAGCGGACGATTCGAAACTACTGCTCGAAGCTCGAACAGTACAACCTGATTCGAGCCGAGGGACAGAAACGCGGGCGACAGTATCGGCTAGCGGCTCGTGCACCGGAGCCGTGAGGCGGTGTCGGGTCAGTGCTCGAACGGGTTCGTTGCCAGCCTGCATTCAGCTCTCCTGACGGTTTCAGATACGGAGACTTCTTACGGCCGTGCTGGAGAAGGGTGTCCTCTGCGGCCAGGTAGTGGCCACCCATTTCCGGGTGTTTTTGTACGAGCTTTCCCTGGTCAGCGTGTGAACCAAACCGCCGTATTGCATGCCGTCGCCTCTGTGCTGGTCGTTGCGGGATTTCTGTTGTCCGGTCAGATCGCGACTGTCGGCTTGATTGGACTCGGAGTCGTCCTGTTCGCCGCTGGCATCATCGTCGCACGGCGAGACGAGTGAAGTACTCCACCGTACTCCCTCAACGCGACGTGCATCGGTCCTATCTGATGGGGCTTTGATGTTGACTCTCGGTAACTAGCCGTCAGTGATCGCTGGAAACTCTTGCTGCCCGGTCGCCGGAACTTTCGGAAACGACCCGCTCGCGGTTAATTCGCTGGTGGCTGCATAGGGTGGTATGAGACATCGACCGAACACACCGGCTCGCACTGACGAACAGGGAACGACCCCGACCTTGCCCTCACTCGACCCGGGGCTCCACCTCATCGACGTCGACGAACGGGCCGTCGGAACGATTCAGTCGCTGGTAATCAACCACGTCCTCACGCAGGGACCGACCGGCAGTACGGCCATATGGGTCGACAGCAACGGCATGGCGACGACGAGTACACTCACCCGGCTCGTTCCGAGTATGCGTCTCCTCGACCGGATCCACGTTGCACGGGCGTTCACGCCGTATCAACACCGGACGCTCGTCTCACAACTACACGAGGTCGTCGACACTCAGACCTCGCTCGTCGTCGTTCCCGAACTCGAGTTCCACTATCGGAGTCCGGACATCCGGTTCGGTGTCGCACACGAGCTTGTCGAGGCCAACGTCCGGGTGCTTCAGGAACTCGCACACGAGCGGGAAATTCCGATACTGATGACGCGTGAGACGACCGCACCGTTGAGCGCGGCCCTTGTGGAGGCGGCCGACTCTGTCCTCGAGTGTGAGCTCACTCGCTTCGGCCCGCGCTTCGTCGGCGAGCGTGGGGGGAATGAAAAGTTCGAGACGCTCGTCTATCCGGTCGAGGGAGGCTTCCAGACGACGCTGTCGTACTGGGCTGAGATCCTCTCGGTACGCTTCGAGGCAATGGAAGAGGGGACGACGCCATCGACAGCAGCAGTCCCAGCGTCGCCGTCGTTCACCAGGGCGTCATCACTGTCTCGGGAGGTGTCGGTTGATGGGGCGGACTAATCCGACCTACCGGGATTCGATTCGCGGCCTCGAAGACCAGTGGCAACCATACCGACGAGCGCTTCGTCGTGACGACCAGCCACACTTCGATCGCCTCTTCGAGCACGCTCGAGCCCACGCCGCTGCGGGTGGTTATCTGAATCCTCAGCTTGAGGAACTCCCACTCCTTGTTTCAATCCTCCTCGAACACGAACGCCGGCTCTGTGAACTGGAGCAGCGTCTCGGCGAAGGCGAGTCCTCAGGTGAGCCACCGAACGGAGCCTGACCCATGTCGACTTCATCGCTCGTGCCGTTCAAATTCGAGTTCGACGAAGATGGCACCGTCACCATCTGGCAGACGGACGGGACACAGACGAGATGGATCGAAGACGAGTCGTATCGCCCTCGGCTGTACGTCAGTATTTGTGACTCAGCGGCTCCCGGTCGCGTAGAGACTGCCGAGCGGCTCCAGAGGCTCCCGTTCGTGGATACCATTTCGGAGGTCGAGCGCCGACCGAGTTGGCGGAGGAGTCTAGAGACAGTCCTCGCCGTCGACCTCGACGGGCCACCCCACGCGGCCGGCCGCGTCGCACGTCAGATCCACACCTGGGAGACACCCGGGACGTACCGCTGTTTCAACGTCGACTTCTCGCCACAGTTTCGCTACTGTCTCGAGAACAACCTCGACCCGACACCGCCGTCGACGCTCTCGACGCTTTCGCTCGGTGTGGACCTCGTGGATATCTCGACCCCGCCACTCGAAGCAATCGAAATCGATGGGACGACTCATACTGGCTCGCCGACCGAGTTGCTCGCAGCCGTCACCGCGGCCCTTGCAGAACGCGACCCGGACGTCCTCATCGTCGATACGGCCGAACTCGTTCCAACCCTGTTCGAACTGGCGGAAGAGTGTGAGGACACGGACTTTGCACTCGGACGAGAGCCCGGCTGGACAGAGTTAGCAGGAAAATCGACGTATACGACTTACGGTCGTGTCGGGCACTCGCCTGCTCGGTATGACCTTCCTGGACGAGTCCTCGTGAATCGCGCGAACACGTTCTTCTTCGACGAGACGAATCTCGACGGCTGTCTCGACCTCGTGGCACGCTCGCGAAAGCCGCTGCAGGAACTCGCGTGGGCCTCGATCGGAAACGTCCTCACGGCGATCCAGATTCGCGAGGCCCACGCGAGAGACGTCTTGGTGCAGTGGAAGTCGTGGCGTCCGGAGCGGTTCAAAACCATGCGGCAACTCCACGAGGCCGACCGCGGGGGGTACACTTTCGCGCCGAACGTCGGCCTGCATGAAGACGTCCACGAACTCGACTTCTCGAGCCTCTATCCGAACATCATCATCACGCGGAACATCAGCCCCGAGACGGTTCGCTGTGACTGTCACGACTGCTCGGACGTGCCTGGCCTCGACTACAGCATCTGCGACGAGCCCGGGTTTCTCCCCGACGTGCTCGAACCGATCGTCTCCGACCGTGATGAGATCAAGGCTGAATTATCGGAGGCGGTCGACCCAGAGTGTATTCGCCGATTAGAGGGACAGTCAGACGCGCTAAAGTGGATTCTCGTCTCCTGTTTCGGGTATCAGGGCTTCTCGAACGCGAAGTTCGGCCGTATCGAATGTCACGAAGCGATCAACGCATTCGCCCGTGAGATTTTGCTCGACGCGAAGGACGTCTTAGAGGAGAGCGGCTGGGAGATCGTTCACGGTATCGTCGACAGTCTGTGGGTGACGCCGAGGGAAGGAGAGCCACAAACACCACTCACCGAACTCTGTGCTGACCTCACGGAGACGACCGAGATTCGCCTCGAGTACGAAGATGCGTACGACTGGATCGCCTTTTGCCCGATGCGAGACAGCGAGGCAGGTGCGCTGACGAAGTATTTTGGTCGTGTTCGCGGTCGAGACGAGTACAAGTACCGAGGGACCGAGTGCCGACAGCGGAGTACACCTCCCTTCGTTGCCGAAGCACAGCGTGACCTCATCGAGACACTCGACGCCCATCGCGACCCAGAGGCCGTCTGTGAACGACTCCAGTACTGGCGCGGCCGGCTTCGACGCGGTGACGTCAATCCGAGGGATTTGGTGATCGACAATCGCGTCTCGAAGCGACTCGACCAGTACACGCAGGCGACGCGGAACGTCGCCGCACTCGAACGCGCGGAGCAGCTGGGGCTCGACACCTCGCCGGGTGAGACGCTGTCGTATGTCGTCGTCGACGACGATTATGAGACGGCCGACCGCGTCCGACTCGCCACTGAATCCGACGAGCGCTACGACACCGACTTTTACGACGCCCTGTTGATCCGAGCAGCTGTGAGCGTCCTCGCTCCGCTCGGGTGGCGTGAGCGGCGCGTTCGTGGCTACTGCAGTGGAACGACAGCGACGACGCTGCGGTCGTTCAGGAACGACTGAGGAGGCTGGCTTGGTCATCGCTGCGGAGCGCGTTTCTCAGCCCCGGCAGGGGCGCGGGGCTTCGAGTGGTGCAGTCGACGAGGACTGTCCCTCTGGAGACTCCGCGGAGTCACTCATGTCCGACCACAACCCGACAGTGCATCCACTCGCGCGGCTCGACTTCTCCGGTCGAGTTCGCAAGCGTGCCCAGTACGAAGCGTTCGAGTTCTCGCTTGTTCCCGACGGTGTTCAGGTGCGAAACGAGAGTTACGCCGACCCAGAGAATCACGAGTACATCGTGGCAGTTCGTGCGGGCGTCCCAGTCGCGTGTACCTGTCCAGCTGATGCTCGATTCGACGGAGCCTGTAAACACCGTGTCGCCGTCGCGATGCGCCGGCAGATTCTCGACGTCGTCACACAAGTCAACGTGGTCGCCGATGGTGGGTACGCCTCGGTGGTGTCAGGTCAGTCTGCGCGCTCTCGCGAGGAAGCGACTTCCGAGTCGTCTTCGACTGAGGCCGATGACTGTGGTGTCTGTGCTGAACTCGATTCGCTCCCCTGCTGGGCGTGTTTCCAGAGATTTGGTGAGAACGGGCTCTGATTCGACGAGCCACACGTCCCCATAGATTAAGCCCGGCAACTAACATTGATGTGTACACAAACAACGAATAGCCTCGAAGAACATTGGTATCAAAGAAGAGGTCTACAAATGGCTCAAGGCGCACAAGCGTGGCGACGAGAGTTTCAGTGAGACGCTCGATCGGGTCCTCAACGAACTTGATTCCAATTGGCGGACCAACGCTTTCTCACCGACGAGGAGGCTGCAGACCTCGAAGCAGCGGTCGCTCGCGGGCTCGAGGATACTGACAGTTCGCTCGACGAACTCGGCGACGACATCGACGAGCAGCTCTCGGGAGAATCGTGAAGCTCGTCGACTCATCTTTTCTTATCGATTACGCGATAGGAGACGAGGACGCACTCACCTACTTGGCCGCTCACGACGCCGAAGAGATTGGCGCGTCAACTATCGTCTGTTCCGAACTCTATCGGGGGTTGATGATCACCCAAGAAATGACACAGGAGGAAGCGATGTCGAAATACGAGTGGGTTGAGCCGGTGGCATTCACGAATACGACTGCCGCTGGAGCGGCGGCGATCCGCACTGAACTCCGTTCTAAGGGCGAGTTAATCAACAGGAGTGATCTCTACATCGCTGGGACTGCGCGCTCACTCGGAGTTCCGCTCGTTGCCGGAGACGACTATTTCCACGCTATCGAGGGACTGGACCTCGAAACGTATAGAGAGTCACGCGGTTGACCGTGGCTGAGAGCTACTGCGTCGCTTGGTCTCATTTTCAGTAGGCTTGCTTCAGAACCGTCTCACCATTCGCCGTCCGAACCGTCACTGTATCCCCACCGTTGTTCCAGAGTGCTTGGTCTTCGCCCCAGTAAAGCGCCGACTGTGTATCGCTCCCCGGCCCTGTGACGAGTCGAATACGTGCACCCGGTTTCAGCCGGACGCCATCTGGAACGGTGTACGTGTGCCCTGCTGAATCGGAAACCGTCCACCCCGAGATCTCGAGTGGCTCCGGGTCAGTATTCTCGAAGACGAGGTACTCATCGTCGAGGTTTTCGTTGTCGTTACCTGCGGCGTCCGCGTTGACCTCGACGAGTTCGAGTGGGGAGTCTTGGATACTCGATGCTGTCTGACTCTCTATCTCGTCGCCAAAGCTCCACACGCCGGTCCCGGATTCTCGTGCGTCTGCCTCGGCCGCAACGAACGCATCGCGCTCGGTGAACGGTGTATCGTACAGTCGTGCATAGCCGCGCTCGATGAGTCGGTAGTTGAACGACCGCTCAGTGTCGGCTGTCGAGAGATACACAAGGAGGCGACCGTACCCCCCACGCCGATCTTCCTGTGGGTCGACGCGAATCTCGACACGCTCGCCGTCGAGTTCGCTCGTCGCGAACTCGCTGGCTCTCGCGCCCCACTGTCGGAGCCAGTCGCGGCCGGCCTGCGTCTCGGGAACTCCCTCCCACTCGCTGGGGCTGTTCTCCGCGTAGACTTCGGGTGTGTCGACGCCGAGCAGTCGAATCGTCTCCTCGCTCCCGTTGGCGAAACGGACGTCCATCGTGTCGCCATCGGTCACCTTGATGACTGTGACAGTGACTCCCTGTTCAAGGCTTCCAGCTCCAGTTGACTCTGTCGCCTGTGTTGTCGGCGAGATACCGGCCGTACAGCCGGCAAGCAAGAGGAGTATCGAGAGGGCGAGTACGGAGAGACCGTCGCGTCTGAACACACTGCTGGGTGTACGTGACACCACAAAGCCATACCGGCGTGCAGGGGAAGCGTCGCTTCGTTCGGCGACCGCCGACGCGTGACTGGCGAGTCCGTCACCGCAAGCCGATTTTGTTCCCCCCAGAGGGGTGCGGGGCGCGAAGAGATGCGCTCCGTGGAGAACTGATGTCGCTTGGAAATCCCTACGAAACCGGCTTCGATGAAGAGACTGGCAAGACGATTGCGACCGAGGCGTGCCCGGAGTGTACCGGGTGCCTCGAAACAGACGGTGGTGAAGTCTCCTGTCTCGACTGTGGGTTCATCGTCACCGAGTACTGGATCGACCACGCCGCAGATGGGCGGTTGTTCGATGATGAGGAGCAACAGACGAAGCGAACGGGTGCACCGTTGACAGCGACTCGGCACGACCGTGGCCTCTCGACTGAAATCGGCTACAAACGCGACGGCTACGGCAACACGCTCTCTGGTGAGACGCGAGCGAAGTTCAGACGGCTTCGATATCACCAGACTCAGGCACGGTGGTCGACAAAAGCAAAAAAGAATCTCTCGTTTGCCTGTGGCGAAATCGCACGGCTAACGAGCGCGCTCGACCTCGGCTGGGACGTCCGCGAACAGGCGAGTGCGCTGTATCGCGAAGCGATGGCAGCAGATCTCATCGTCGGGCGATCGATCGAAGCGATGGCCGCGGCGTGTGTCTATGCGGTCTGTCGCTGTGCAGGGTCCGGGAGAACCCTCGACGAGGTAGTCAGGGTCGCACACGTCGACGAGTCGTCGGTGAACAACGCCTACAGAGCGATTAACAGTGAACTCGGCCTCGAAACGGCACTGATTAGGCCACGAACACTCCTGCCTCGACTCATCTCGGAACTCGAATGTTCGCTCTCGCCGATGACGAGGCGGCGTGCGGAGGAGTTGGTAGCGTATGCGGAATCATCGGGTATCGCGAACGGCCGGAGTCCGTCGGGTGTTGCGGCGGCGTGTCTGTATCTCGCGCTGAACGAGTCGAATCAGTGGGTTCGACAGACCGACCTTGCGGAGATTGCCGGGACGACGCCGACGACGATTCGAGCACGGCGTGACGAGCTTCGAGCGCATCTCGATTGAGTCGAGATGGATCTGAGATTCGCGTCGACATCACGGCCGGTGTGGACGCGTCGGATGAGACGGTCCAGCAGTGGCTCTCGGAGGTCGAAGAGCGACCCCCCGTGAAGACGACAACTTCGCGCACGAAACGCCGCTTGACCTCTCGTTTACCGCCCGCTGAACGTGTCGGCGATCGTCTAGCGAGTTTTATCGCCCCCTGAAGGGTGCGGGGCGCGAAGAAGCGTGCCTCGTGGAGCAGAAATGCCACGAAAAGAGACAACAACCGTGTTCGCGGGCGTCGACGGACGCGCGGACGCACAGCTTCCAGACTGGTACGCAGCACAGACAGACGTCGAACAACCAGCAGTCGTCTCGTTCGCCGAAGCAATCAGAGACCTCCCCCGAGCGGTCGAAACGCAGGTCGCCTACCACAATCCGTACACTGACTCGTGGGTCAAGACGTCACGATTCAACGCGCTCGTGGAGCCATCTCGGCTGGTGACGCGAGAACAGGAACAAGACAACAGGCCAACTCACCTCGAACCGGACGGGGGGACGACATCCTCGGGTTCGCCTGCAACCGAGGACGGTCACACCGTCTCAGAAGACGCGCTCTTCCACATCCCTACTCAATCGTACTCGGTGATCAACCCCTCAGATGTGTACGCTCCCTTAGAGCGCGTCCTCCGCGAGACGACCATCGACAGCCATGCACTCGGTGACGTGGTCTTCGGTGAGATTCGACAGTACCGCGGTGGCGGCGAGGTACACATGGACGTCATGTTCGATGGGCTGTCGGTCGAACTCCCGGCCCGCCGCGACCCGATCACGATGGGCCTCTCATCGGGCTATGACTTCTTCGGCGGCCATGCGGTCTACGTCGAGGGCTTCGCCCGGGATACGACGTGTGCGAACTCGATTCGCTCGCTGACCGACCGCGAGACAGTGAAGCACGTCGGCGACGTCGGCGGCTTCGGAACGTGGTGGGGGGAGACGCTCACCCAACTCGAACTGGTCGCGAACGACCTCTACGAGTTCATCGTCGACGCGCAGGAGCTCACTGTCGACTTCGCCGCGATGCCGTTTTCGGTGGAGTCGTTCTACGAGCTCTTGGGCTTCCCGGAGTATCTCTCGAAGCGGGCAGCGAGTGATGCGAACGTCAACACAGCAGATCCGTTTGAGATCGACTTCTGGACACTGCACTCGGGTGCAACGTACGCACTCACACACTTTTTCACCGGAAAGGAGGGGTCTGCACTAGACGGCTACGTCCGGACAGCCAACGATCTCCTGTTTAATCCAGAGACGACGTTAGAGACGGTGAAGCAGTCGTACGAACGTCGTGCCGAATCAGAGACGAAGCGCGATGGGCAGACGGGTATCGAGAGTCAAGCGGCTCTGGCGAGCCTTCAGCGAGTGAGTCAGGACATCGAAACGAAAGCAGCGTCGTTCGAACGCCGCGAGGAGACGCTTCGCGCACGTCTGGCACGACCAGAGTCGGATTGAGATCCTCCTGCGCGTGAACACGCGGGAATCCCACGGCACCGCGCCGCTGAGTTGGGATATTACGGTTCGCGGTTAGCAACCTGTTCTCGTGGTTTGTTGAAACCCCGATCAGTGATGCGTTTCACCGAGAGTCCAGCAGCGTCATGCCGGCTTCATTCGGCCAGACCAGACGGCCACGACGGGTGTTCCACACCCACCTGACATGCATATGTGAATCTCTGAGGGCATAGACTCGGGGACTGAAAAGACGAGCCACCCCTCAAAGTCAGCGGCAGGCCCCCACCATCGTAGATGTTGTAGAGATAGAAGTGACCGGATATTGGTTCCTGGATGGCCTCAGTGTGAACGGGCCCACCGCTGTTACGCATCGGACGTGCCTGAGACTCCCCACCAGTCAACTCGAACCACCGGTGACTGGCTGCAACACTCAGTCACCCACATCCCCAATCCTATCCTCGCGTCTCTCACCGACGAAGGCACCCAAGCCCTCCCACTTGAACTGCCAACGTCCTCCGGAGGTGCTAGATAAGATGGCTGCTCCCGGAAATCTCGGTGTCATCTACAGCGACACAGATGACATCACTCAGTGCCAACACGACGACTGTTCGAATCCTTCAGAGGCAGACGAAACAGACCACACTGAGAAAACCAGCCCCCACGAGACTGCTGCGACGACACAACGGTGTCCAGAGTGCGATTCGAGTGTCATCCCCGACGGAACAGAGCGGAGATCGACCCGGGTCCGGAGTGGCGGAGTTTTGTGTCCGATGAGGGGGACTCGAGGTCGCGTGTCGGATCCCCAGCGACGTTGACTCGTCACGACAAAGGGTTGACGACCGACATCGGGTGGGGGAACTACAACAGTAACGGTCGGCCGCTCTCGGCGCGAAAGCGGATGCAACTCAGTCGCCTGCGAACGTGGCATGCATGGTGTCGCACGGTGGGAACGAGCGGACGCTTCGGACTGGACTCCGTGAGATTGACCGGATGGCATCGGCGCTCGGCCTCCCACAGGCCGTCACTGAAACGGGGTCGATGGTGTATCGACGTATCCACGATGAGGGATTCCTCCACGGCCGAACCATCGAAGGGTGTGCGAGTGCGGCGCTGTACGCAGGCGCTCGAATCGAGCGGATTCCACGGGGGATTGCGGCGGTCGTTTGTGTGTCTCGAGTCGAGCGGAAACGAATCGAGCGAGCGTATCGTGCGATGTTGAAGGAGTTCCGACTGGGCGTCCCCCCCGTCGAACCCACAGATGTTCTGCCACAAATCCTGACGGCGGTGGATGCGTCTTCAGAAACCGAGTCCGCAGCGCGTCAGTTGCTCCGAGAGGCGATGAGTACCGACACATTCGTCGGGAGGTATCCTGGTGGCGTAGCTGCTGGTGTCGTCTACTGTGGAGCCGTGAGACCGAACCGAGGCTCACACAGACAGAACTCGCCACTGCAGCGGGGGTCTCCACGATGACACTCCGATCTGCGTATAAAGACGTTCCCACGGTGTGTCTGGAAGGCAGTCCTGTCGGTGAGTGAGCTGAGGGCGACTGCTGCCTGAGGCTCTCTTGATGGCCGATAATCGACTCGTCTCGATTACATCGGTGAGACGTACTCTGCCGCTTCCTCTTCAAGCAGGCGTTTCAGCAGGTCTTTGGATCCAACTGTCTCACGGTCTCCCACGAGCACGATATCGTCCGCACAACTCAGCAGTTGGTACAGCGTTCCTGGTTCGGTCAGTGGTGGGCGAAGGACATTGATGTCGTTTGCGACGGCGAAACTCACGATTGCGCTGTCGTATCGCGTCCCATTGAGTTGGTCTGCCAGCATCACAGGCACCTCCAATCCGCGATCGACCAGTTGTGATTGGATCGCGTTTGCCTGGGCGGCAAAGGGGGTAACGACGACGTCTGGGTTGGACTCGGCGACAACCGATGCCACGACGCCTGCCTCTTGACGGTTGTACAGAAAGCTCTCGGTGAGGGCTGAGACTTCTTCGGCTTCTGCCTGAATGATGATCTTGTGAGACGCGGTCTCTTCGTCTGCGAGTCGCTCCTTTTCGACGAGGTGCAGTGAGTGGTCGTCGATAAGATATACCTCGCCCTGAACGAACGCTTCGTCATCGAGTTGGGTTCGCTCGATGAATGATGCCTGAACCTCGTACGGATTCGCCGTCGTATGTGTCGTATCGAAGACGAACTGATGGGCATCCCCTGACTCTGCACGGACCGACGCGTGTAGTTCGAGCGTGTCTAAGTCCGTCGCGTCTGTCCCACTCACCGGTAAAAAGGTGAACGAGGTTTCATGTGGCTCCCAAGTCGTGTCTGGATACAACTCCTCGAGGAACGTGTTCCCGTGACCACCGAACGAGAGACTCGTCGCCTCCGACGCCGGGACTGACTGATACCTCGAGTGCCCCCAGGCGAAATACGATTCTGCGAGCCCTTCGTTACGAGCTGCCGGGCTGAGCATCGTCGGACCACCATGGCGCCGATCGCCGATCGAAACGACTCTATCTGCCAAGTCATTCACGAAGAGATACTCCGGTTCGGTGAGTTGCTCGGCCCCAAGCAAGACGAGGACGTCGAAAAAGCGGTCGGAGTGATCTCGGTTCCCGAAGCCACCTTCTCTGAGTGTGTGAAACGTCTCCGATTCGAGGGCGTACTGTATCGTCGAGAGTAGCGATCGTGAATTGAGTAACTGTGTTTGTATCTCGTGGAACGAATCCGTCGGATCGATCGTCTTCTCGCCTCCCGTTCGGCCGTCCAGTCGGTAATGGTTTCCTGCGGGCGTTGTGTCTTCGACTGCCGCTAGCTGCTGTGGGTTGCCTGTGAGAACGAGGGTCCGTCGTCCAGCACTGGTAACCGGTTCATCCTCGAGGTCGAAGTATTGTGCAGTGAGGAGTTCGTAGATGAGTTCTTCGACGACAGTATGACGGTCCGCCCGGACCGGAACGTCGACGAACAGTTCCGTATTCGCAGTGAGAGAACTGGAGATGTCTGCTGTATCAGTGAGTACATCCGGCTGTTGTGTCGTCGATGTCGCAGCCGCATCGTGATTGAACCGTGGGTTGGTGTCGCGTCGTTGGGCATAATCGAGATACGGGAGGTACTTCCGAGAGACTGTGTCGGCGTTGAACCGATATGAGATACTGAACGAGACATCGTCACGGATGAACCGAGTGGGAATTTTCGGAGCGAACTCCAGATAGAGCTCGCCATCGCCGTGTCCACGATACGTTGCATATTCGGCGGTTTCTCCAGGGGTTTCTGGGATGACAGTAAGCTCGTCACCTGGGACAAACGCCGGTATCGTGTCTTCGGTCCAGCCGAAGATCGCCACCGACGGTGACTGAGCGCCTGAGAGGGAGGCCCCCGTTATCAACCGGCCACTACGTGTCAGTGTGGACTCGTCCAGTCGCTCGATTAAATTCCCGGCTGTGGTTCGCGCCTCGTGTTCAGTCCGGAGTGCCTTTCGGAGACGGTTGTAATGATCATTTTTCTCCGAATCGATGAACTCGAAGCGTTGTTCACACTCTGCAAACAGTGAACAGTCTGACGTCACTGCTCCGTTTTGTTCGATATTGTAGCATGACCACCGGCGCTCGGTCTGACAGTGGTACTTACACGGTGACGGCAGTGTTGCATCGCCAAGTTTCGTCTCGGTCCGGTGGCGACACCCGTCACAGTCTTTGTTGTATGGGGATGGGACGCCGAACGTCGTCCGAGCGTCTGCGACCGCGTTTCGAAATCTCATAAGTGTCGATATATCGTCCTCTTGGAGGGTAACGCGCACGAATCGCACCCCCTCATCATTATCGGTGTTCGGGTAGAGCAGATAGCCCTCGACACTGTTGGCTAACTCATCGGCGAGCGAGTCCCCACGATCTAATCGCTCGAGCAACAAGACTAACAGATACAGTTTCAGCTGGAATTCGTGTTTCTCACGTATCTTCGGGCTTGGATTGTGCGTCGTCTTGAGTTCGTACGGTACACCATCGAGGACGAGGTCGACGTCACCACGGTATCCGTACGCGACGGGGAGTTCGCGCTCAGTCTGCGGATTCGATGCGGCTGTGAGTCGCCGTTGAAACTCCGCGTCCTGAAACAGTGTCTCCGTGAGTGATTTCGCGTCTTCGACAGGGCTTTTTCCGATCCCGGCAGCGACGAGTTTCGCCAACTCAAGCGAGAACTGCTCGTCGACGATCTGGTCGACGAACTGCCTCGTATTCGACGCGCCCCACCCATCATCGCGAAATCGGTCGAGCTGTTCGTCCAGTCCTTTCTCGATCGCTTTATGAACGATTTGCCCACGCAGCATCGCCCCGTTCAGGCGCTTTCGTCCCGAGTACACCTTCTTGACGAACGAGAGGTAGTACTCGCGGGAACACTGCTCGCGGACGCGCATCTCACTCTTTCCGATTCGAATGTCTGGCGCTCGAATAACCGCCGTCGTCACGTTGATGTACAGCTTCGACTGCCCATCCGAGGTGAGGAGATTCGGAATCCCTCGGACCAAGACGGTCTCACCGCGTCGAAGTGTCGCCGGTGGCGCTCCAGGTTCTGTCTCCCCGATTGCAGAGATGACGTACGGTTCGGTTCGGGTAACGTTGGGAATGTCCGGTTCGCTCGTCCAGAACGACAACAACCCCTCGTGTGGCATCGACCCGGTCGGATCGTCGATTACATACAGGGTCTTCTGACCGTGTGCAGGACCCGACCGCGGATCGCTCTGAACACGACACCGAACCGTGATTTCTGAACCGCTCAGTGAGTCGTACTTCGCAGCGACCTCAGCGAGGTCGTATATCATTCGATCACCGCTTGGAGCAACTTGCGATTGAGTAGTTGTGACTGATATTTCATGCCGTGAATACACGTTGGCGTATCGACTTCGAGACAGTCCGGGCAGGCAGTCACACACTGCATGGTGAGCTCACCGACACGTTCTGCGAGTTCCGAAAGGTCACGACGACTCGACGCATCGGTGAACTGCTCGTACGTCGATCTGATTCGCGGGTCTCTGAAGTAATGCTGGTCGAGATGGAGTACGAGATCGACAGCTCGAGGTGTTCGGTCGATCGTCTCTGCGACTCCCTCGTATTCACCAGCGACGTAGGTGTTGAATCGGGCGAGTTCGCGCGTCTCCAACAGCGTCCGAATCCGATTTCCGACGTGTAAGAGGAGGTCGGACTCGTTGTAGGCATCGACTTCGGCGCCGATTGCCGAGGAGATGACTTGGTCAAGGCGGTCTTCGAACCGTTGTCGGTGCTCCCAAAACTCCTCGAAGAGGAACTGTGAATCCGCGTCTCCGAGCAATTCGATGACGATGCGATCTGTGACGGCAGTGTGACACTCACCTTGTCGTTCGATTGCGGTATCGAGGTCGATATCTGGCGTCTCGAGCAATCGCTCATGGATTTCATCTGCAATCCCGGAGCCCCCCTGAATCGAGTCATAGACTCCCACGGGCGTTGTCTCTGTCTCCGTGGCCTGGAAATTAACGTCGTACCATAACTCGAAATCGACACCAGCTGCTGTCTCCTCTGTCGCCCACGCAGAGAGTGCATGCTCAGCCGAATGGACGAACACTTCCTCGGCAAAGTCGAGGAGAGCAGCCTCGTCATCGACTTTCTTGAGGAGTTCTTCGACGATCCCCTCATAGGTGTGGATGACGTCAAAAATATGTGACTCATCGACTGACGCATACCCCATCTGTGTGAGTCGTGTCTCCGCCTCGTCCGAAAGCAGTTCGCCCAATGTCACCTCGATATCCTCGAGAGATTCGTCGAATACTCCGTTACCAGCCGGCTTTCGGAGTTTACTCCGATAGTCGACTGCTCGAAGGTGATCGACGAAGGGCCCCACCTCGTAGACGTGATCCAGAATCTCGCCTTGTGCCTCGAAAAAGAGGTGGTCCCAGACGAGTCGATAGAGGAACGCAAACTGCAGATCGCGTTTCAGTGGCTCCGAGTCATCGAGTACGGTCGCGATTCGCTCACGGATTGTCTCTCGCTGCAGATCGAAGAGAAGTGCCTGGCTCTTCTCGCGACTCCCGACGAATGCAGGAGGTCCACCCGTCCCATGCCGATATCTGATCGTTCGCGAGAGCGTCTTGTTCGTGTCCTTCTCGTAGAGCGTCAACAGTGACGTGTAGTAGCAGCGGAGGAACTCCACGTCCAGAAGATACGTTCCGTCGACGACAATGTCGTTCGTCGGTGCGAGGGCTAACGGTGTTCCGTCACGCTCGGAGACGAGATGCTTGAACCAGAGGTAGTTCGTCGTCGGGTCGGAATCACCAAGACGGAGGTATTTCCCCGGTGGTTCCCCTCCCGCAGTGACGACTTGATAGTCCACCGACCAGTAGTATTCGACGTTTCGCTTTTGGAGTTGTTTCACCCGTATCGTCCGAGGGATGTACACCAGGACTTCGTCGGGGTCGAGTTCGAGTCCGGTGTACTGTTCGGCTCCAACATCACCGATTTCTTCGGAGAGCCAGCTCGTCTCTTTTACCTCGAACATCGGTTGGACGTTCACGACGCCAGTGCCATCGTGAATAACTCGCCAATCCCCCTGCCAGAGGTCGAACCGTTTCCACCGCTGTTTGTACCCACCGGGGAGGAAGTTCGAGAGCATCTGATTGAGGTTCTCCTGTGCGAGCACTTCACCGTCCTCGGTCTCGACAACGCTGACCGACCCACCGATACTTTCGGGGATAAAACTACTCGACAGGACGAACGGTTCTTCGGCAACCGGGTCATGAGCGAAGATATTCGGCAGGTGGAGCCAACTGTAATTCTTGCCCTGTAGGTCTTCGAGATGGCGGTTGATCCCTTCGAGACGGCCGATTCTCTCCTCCCTGCTCAACGAGCGCTTCGTCATGTACTTCCTCCCTCTATCAGTGTCTCGAGAAGGTCATCCAGACGCGTGTTCCGACCAGCATTGCCCGTTTCGTCGACGACGGAGTTGAAAAACTTCCAGTATGGCGTCTCGTCGTGCTCTGGAGCGATTGGCTCTGACAGCGACTGGGCGTACGTTTCAAGATTGTCGAGGACGAGTTCAACTTCTTCGTTCAACTCGCCGCTGTCACTCGTGGCAAACACCGACCGCAGCCAGTCAGCCAATTCCTCACGGCGATACTCCAACTCCGCTTGGAGTTGATCGATATCCGGCCCACTGTTGTACCCGCCTCGATAGATCCGAATCGAGTCCACGGACTCGTGCAGATTGAAGTAGTCGAAGACGGCCGCAGTCATATGTTCACGACGAATGAAGCGGTTGTTCTGGTCGAGTGGGATTGTCATATGCTTCTCGCCAGGGTTGCTCAGATACTCCGAGTGGTGGAAGTAGTACGCGTCCGTCGACGTCGAACCTAACACGGCAACGGTCACAGGTTTGTCGTCTGAGTCGCGACCGCCCCGTCCTTTCCGCTGGACGAATCCGGGCACGTTTCTTGGAGCTCGATACTGGAAGGTGCCGATGATACTCGGATGGTCGAATCCGACTTCGAGCGCGCTGGTCGAGATCATCTCTTCCCATTCGTCGCCGGGATTCTCATCTGAATCTGGTCGACTCGTGGTCCCACTTTTGTGAATCGCGACGCGCATCTCCTTGAGGTCTAACCGACTCCGCATCGTCCACCAACACTCACCGGCTTCGTAGACCGGACAGGAGTTCAGGTGTGGATTCGGCGGGAGCGGGTCACAGACCGCACGCTCTCCAGTTTCTTCATCGGCGGCGGATTGGAACTGCTCTTTCGGACAGTCGGGATTCGTTCCTTCCCCGGATAAGACGGCATCTGGGCGGCGGAGCTTGTACAATCCGTTTTCGCGCTCTGCTTCCTGTACTTTACCACCGAGTCGACTGACCGAGTCGATAGAATCGACAAAGCCCAGAATCTTGTCTTTGTCCACATCCAGTCCAGGCCGACTCCCAGTCCGCTCTTTCCGCATCGTATGATAAAACCCAAACGCCACCTGAATCATACACGAGAGATTCGATGCCGTCGATCGAGTGATATCCTCCCACTCGTCTCGTGGCTTGAACACGGAGTCCCCGACAGGTATCGCGACGTCCCTGGGCTCGGTTGCTTTGACGAAAATTATGTATTCGCGACCAGTCGTCTCAAGTTCGTTTGCAGCCGGTGTGATGTGTGCTGCAGTCTCTGTATCGAATATCTTCTTCGTGAATTCTTCGGCGTTGTTGATCGTCGCACTCGAAGCGACTAGTGTCGGCTGTTGACGGCGTTGTTGTTTCCTTAGCGCCTGTTTGAATCGCCGAATAACGTTCGCAACGTGCATACCGGCTTGCTCGGTGTAAACGTGGACCTCGTCGATGACGACGAATTTGGTCGGGAATTCAGCATTCCAGTAGGCATCGGCCCCATAAAGATCCATCAGTCGGATGTGAAGCGAATTTTGTGTCGTGACGATGACGTCTGCAGCGCTTTTGCGATCCGTCGTCACAAACGCAAGGACGTGATCGTCATGCCGACTGCAGTGCAGTGGTCCGTCATCGTGTTTGTCACTGTTGGGCTTTTTCGGCGGCCGAAGGGTCCCACTACAGGAGTCATACGGACACGGTACCTCGATCGACTTTCGACCACCGTGTTGTAGTGAGACAGAGATGGGTGCCTCATGAACGTCCTCGTCTGCGCACCCGAGTTGCCGATTGAGCATGAACGCGTACTTGACGACGCGGCGAAACTGGTTGTTACAGAGGTCTCGTCGTGGATACGTGAAGACGGCGTTGTTCCCGCTGATTCCTGCCTTCCAAGCCGTGATGCAGTACGCAAGCGCTGGAAACATGAACGCCTCCGTCTTTCCCCCACCGGTACTTGCGGTGATGACGTTCGAATGAGAGTCACTCCCTTCGGTGTTGGCTGTGACTGCGTCGAGATATAGACTACTGAACGACGCTGATTGATAGCGGGCCAGCGAGTCGAACTCGTCGGGAAGACCGTCCTGTAAGAACTGCTTGAACGTCTCAAGTGTCTCTTGGACCGCCGTCCGCCACTCGTCGCCGAGTGTCTGTTCAAGCTCGAACGCTGGGCGGGTGGTCTCCTCGGATACTTTCGAGTTAATCTCTCGGAGCGGCGTCTGAAAGGAGTCCGCCTCGGGTCGATCCGCACCGAAGATGGGTTGCTGCCGGTCGAGCACGTCCATCTTCACCATCTTCACCAGACTCGGTGTGAACTCGAAATCGGTGTCGGCCGTAATCCGCTGGCGCATAAGTGCGAAATACCGCGCCATCTCGGCGACACGACCCCGGACGCGCTGTCTGTCGTATACATAGAGCAGTTCGTCGTTTCTGTCGAGTTGCTCCACCAACCGCGTACAGAGGAGTCGCTTGAGACGCTGTTCGCTGTAATCGAGGACGTCCAAGAACAGGTCGGTTTCTTCCAGGAGTTCTCCGACGTAATCCGTACTGTCGACACTCTCGTCCGCGTCGTAATATCCGCCTTCGAACGCCTCGAAGACTGTCGCGAGAGCGACTGTGGGGTCGTAATCGCCGGCGTTGAGTTGCTTGCGGCACTCCTCGTCGACGGCTTTCAGCACACGCGATCGAACCGTTTCGAACGCCTCGGCGTCCTTGAACGTCGACCACGCTCGGTCGATTACCTCCTCAGTTGGGATATCGGTCCCGGCGTGTTCACTCATCGAACTGTACCGTTATGTCACTGATTTCGTTTCGTTCAAGCATCGTCTGGAGAAGCGGCTGTATGTCCGCGAGTGACTGTCCGTACTCGTTCATCACGGCGAGGAGACTGCCATCTGCTGCGGAGAGTTGTCGTCGGAGTTGGTCTTCTGGTGGTCTCGTGACTGCCGCCCCAACGACGTCGACGACGGCCGCTTGAACGGCATCCATGTCGCCGCATGCGGCACGCTCCGACAACGCCTCAGTGTCGACTTCGGCTCGTTTCTCGCCTGCAAGCGTCGACTCCAGTTCTGTCACCAGGGTTTGTGCTGTCTCTTGGCGTGCCACAGCTCGGTTGATGCTGTAGCGTGTCATCGCGAGGCCCTCCATCCCCTCTCGTGTCTTTTCGACCGCTGTTGCGTCGAGCAGATCAGCACACGTCGAGAGCGTCGACCCGAACTCTACTTTCGCCGGATTGTCTTCCGTGAGTTCATTGAGTAGCTCGATACAGGCACGTCGGTGCTCGGTCCCGATCGTCCGGCAGTACTCCCTGTAGGGATCGGTCTCGACTGTGGTTCGATATGCGCTGTCGGCTTCGCGGAGGGCGCTATCGAGCAACGACAGATTGAATCGGTCATTCGTTGCGAGTTGGGCGAATCGCCCCTTCGATGCGAGTTTCTCGACGGCCGTCCACTGCCTTTCGACGCCGTCGATTGCACTGAGACGCGTCGTCGACGCCGCCAACTCGTCAAGGCCAGTTCGCCATGTCTGATAGAGTTCGGCATCATGGGCGACGAGAGATTCGTGATACGAGAGGTATGCTGTAAAAACCGCTTCGATCAGTTCGAGGCGCGTCGCCACCTGCCCCACAGTCTGCCGTTCGGTTTCTCCGATATTTATCTCTCCGTCGAGTTCTTTATACTCGTGCTCACACTCAGAAAGTGCGTCCAACAGCCTGGAAGGCGGTGTCTCGAAATCAGCAAGTTGTGACTGCGTGTTTCGTGCGCTCCGCAGTGTTTCCTTGCAGTCTCGTAGCAGCGACTCGAAGGATTGCGTACCGCCGCCATCGGGGAGTAAGACAGTCTGTCTCAACGTCTCGCAACTCCCTGCCTTGATATATAAAACTGGTCACCCCGGGGGTCCAACAGGGATATTAGCTCCGATTCGATATCTGTGCTTCGACAAACGCCGCATCAATCACGTCGAGGTCCTGTTCGACCGCTTGATCCAGTGTCTGACTGCAGATAGACAGTGCCTGTCTGATGTTCCCTTGTGAGTATTGTAACACAACGTTCAGCCCGTCTTCTCCAAAGGGGGCGAGCGTTTCCTCACCACTCTCACGGGCGAGTTCGAGATAACTCCGGACCAGGTATCTGAGGTTCTCATCGGAGAGTGGTTTCAACGCGACCTCTTTGCCGATGCGTTCAGAGAAGGCGTGATATTCACTCATGACGTCCTGCCAGACCTCTGGGGCACACCCGAAGAGAACACACAGGCCATGGCTGTTCTGATCCATCAGATGACGGATGCTATTGAGCGTCGTTTGCTTGTCTTTCGGACTCAGACGAGAGATGCTCTCAAACTCGTCGATGAAGAGGAAAATACCGGTGTATCCGAGTTCGACCACCAAGTTCTTCAGCGCAGTAAAGGCTCGAACACTCGACGTGTCATCGTCGAGTGCGCTGTGTATCTCCATCTGTTTTCGCTGTTCGTACCGAATGCCATCAGCGGTGAGCCACTGCCATGCGTAGAGGTTTGTATCCTCATACACCATGTGAAGCATCGCGCGAGCAAAGTCGGCGAACGCCGTAATTTCGTTCAGTCGACGAATCGCTTCGGGGATTAACTCCGACAGCAGTATCTCGCCGTCATCAATGAGCCGTTGCATCTCGTCCGGGCCGGTCGGTTCGAACTCTGTCACCTCACAGGACAAGACCGCGAGATACTCGTAGGCCAACCGCTGAATCCGGTCGAAGCCGAGGTCGTAAATGAACTCCTGGTAGATGTCGTGAAACCCCTCACCCGGTTGTGCAACGTACCCAACAATCACATCCGATCGGTCACGGATGAGTGACCGCGTGTATTTGAGGGTATGTGACTTTCCATTCCCATACTTCGCGGTGATGACGAGGTGCTTCGATTTTCCTGTACTGAGGACCGTCGAGACGGTCTCGCTGATCTCTCTGGTCGCATGTTCTTGCCCGCAGTAGACGGCTGGATCATCATCCGGGACTGGGCTGTACGGGAACGGATTTTCCGAGAGACCGAACTGGGAGTAGTCTCGCTGCTGGTCGGTGATGGTGAACTGGGTATTACTCATGGGTTGTGGTTGGGGGTGTAGGTGATGTCTCGCTCGTGCACCGCGAGGTAGTAGAACTGTTTTCCGTACTGTTCGACACCGGTCATAATCTGTGCTGTTGACTGCGTCGTCGAAACCAACCCGTCACTGTCGCTCAGTGCAATTGATTTGATTCCGAGGAGTGCGTCCTTTGCTCCCGTATCGATAGGGGCTCCCGACAGCTCAAGTGAGCCGATATTCTGGCTGACCAACTCTATAAGGGACTTGTCGAACGACTCCCGCGAGCAACCCGTCCGCTCACAGAAGTGTTCTCGGAGTTTTGGGATCGATAGATATCGCTGTCGGAGATTGACGCCAGCGGTCTGTTCGAGGTCGTCGTAGACGCTGAGGAGTTCATCCGCGAACGCAGTCGGCGCAGACCAGTCGTTGATGACGTAGTAGCTTCCGGTGAAAGCGTTCCGCTGAACTGCTTGCAGTCGCTCTCCCCAGTCACTCAGGATTTCGATGCTCGTCTGGTTGTACGTTCGGTTCGATGCCGATTCACGGTGCGTTAGTTCGGCTAACACGAGTTCGAGTTCCGCCGGGCCGATATCGCGTAGCACTTCGAGGAAGGCGTGGTAGTGGGGACTGTGGGCTTCAAGCAGACTGCTGACACCGTCCCACGCTTCTTCTCGAATTGCGTTGAGGAACTCAAGGCCGATGTCGGTCGTCGTGTACCGAAGGACGTCACCATCTTCGAGTTCATCGACCAAGTCGAGTCGGATCGCTTCGAGAAGCGTCTCGCGTGCTCTTCGTCGAGAGACGTCGAGTCGAGTCTCAATATCGTCGGTTGTCTGCGGATCGTGCTCACATGCGTGGGTAAGTTCGACGAGGCGACCAAGAGTGACCGGTCGAACGGTGGGCCGTTCGCTCACGCAAGCCTCCGGACTTGTTGTTTGGCCATTCGATACGCACGGTGGGTCACATCGTTCCCCTGAAATCTTAATTCGAGATATGACTCGATATCCTCACCGGCGGCGATCATATATCGAAACCGCCTGAGTTCGATGGTGAGTGCCCAGAGGTTGTGCTGGACGAGGAGGTTGCGGTCGGCGCGAACCGCTTCAGTAGTGCGCGGCCCACACACCGGACATGGACAGGGCAAGTACTCCAACCCCTCTATCCGGTGCATCTCCCGACCCCCGAACCCTGGAATCAAGTAGTTCCGATTTCCCGCACTCCGAATGAACGACGACGAGTCGAATGTGTCGACTCCTAGATATAAGAGGAGCGGTTGATACACCAATCCACCCAACCCATAGACGTGGAGCGGTTTGTCCGTCGCCAATCGAGCGGCGAGAATCAGTTTCGTCGTTTTTCGGTAATCGGTCCGAATCGGGACGAGACTCCCGAGTGCGAACCCATCGAAATCACCGTGTCGGTCGAGATAGCGAATCGAATTACGGACCGTCTCTGGGTCGTGACCGTGAACGCTTGCGAACAAGAGTGAATCACCCTCGTGCGCGTCACTCGCGGCCAACGCGTACTGGATACTCTCATTGATGCGTCGTTGATTTTTGGCCTGTCGATCTTCCCGCGAGAGGGGGAGGTCGACGGTTCCGAACACGTCTGCATCGATTCGAATTTGCGTTTCTAATGTTTTCTCTGGCGTCGTATCGAGCGTTTCGGTGTGGAAGTCGAACCCACCGCTATCTGCAAACACGATGGTGTCGTCTGGGACCCCCATTTCTTGGCGGAGGGAAGACCCGTCCAGTAACCGTTCCCACTGCGGTTCGCGTTGACGAATCGCTCGGGCGTTGACCATCGCTGTCCGCAGATCGGGTATCTGATCAGCGTAAGCAGGTGTGTTATCTGAGGATCGCTTTCCCACGTTGCTGACTGGAAACAGTACGGGTGTCTCCAGGTCACCGTGTGGCGTCTCGAGGGTCCGTTGGCGATAGAGCATCGAACGACGAGCTTCAACAGGCTCGGGGAGTATTAATAACTATTTGATATGTATTGACACGTCTGCTAGGCTATACCATGCTTTATCTAGGATGACGCTCAGAACAGGTCGGGGCGCTGAATTAGAACGATTCTAACTGCGTCTGGGAGACTCGAGATTCCAGTGGACTGAATACCTCATAGAGCTCTGTGGCCACCTCGATCGACAGTGGGACTTGCGCAGCGACGGGCTCCCAGTCTCCTGTACGGTCATGTAGATAGATTACCTGCTGATACCGATCGCTGTACACCGCGACTTGGTTCGAGTTGACGTCTAAGAAGAGCGGATTCTCGAGTTCTCGAAATCTCTCGTCGTCGCTGGCCTTCTCTGCCAGTACAGGGAGGGGTGTCTCCTTAGCACGGACCGGCCCTTCTCCGGCTGCAGTTGTCGATACAGCTGTTCCACACAGCACGACAAAGTCCGTGGCGTGTGGTCCTTCGGGTTGAACCAGATACGCGTCATCACCGAGGTTGGTGACGGTGCTCGAATCGATACCGAACGCAGCCAGGAGCTCAGTTAGTTCATCAAATTCGAGTTCACGATACGTCTCTGCAGAGAGTTCTGAGAGGCCGACCAACGCATCGTAGACCGCCTGTGGGCCGATTGTAGTGCTCTCATCAGTCAGTGTCTCTGATGAGGTACTCTCGTCGTTGCCGTTCGTTTGGTCTTCGTCTTCAGACCCGAACCCGGTTTGTGTTGGCTCCTCGTCGATTCGGCGACAGAGCTCTTCGATTCGTGCGGGTGTAAGGGTGTCCACGGCGTCGACCCGACGAGCAAAGTGTTCCATGTACCGCCCCTTGAGGCCAATAACGATGGTCCCGTGGTTCTTCGCGTCTTCGGTGCGTGCAGGGACAGAGACGATATTTTCGAACTGCTCTTCGACAAGTTCGCGATTGAACACGACACCGATCCGATTCGCTGGGACCTGCTGAACCATCTCGTCGATATCGATGCTCGTGTAGTAGTCTTTTCCGAGAGTGAAGAATACGACGTCGTAGGACGACTCGTGTACCAATCGCTGGACGTCCTGTTTGATGTGCAACCGCTCGGATCGGTCTCTGATTTCAGAGACCTTCATCGAACTGAACGTCACCTCATACGGGGGAAGTTTCTCGTCTTCTTTGACGAGTCCGAACCCTGCACTGATGAAATACCGGTCGACATCGTGAGCTCTCCGCAACTGCCGAACTGCGTTGGTGATATACTCTTGCTGACGCCCCGCATAGAGGTCGCGCGCTTCGATACCAAGGACGTTCTCCCGGTTGAGGAGTTCTTTTCGTGAGTGTTTGAGTGTCTCTTCGGCGCCGAAAACCGGTGCTGTCTCTGGGACGTTTTTCGATCCCGAACACTGATCGATGACCAGTACATCAAGTCCGTCTTTTGTTTCGATTTCGGGCGGATGGGGGAGAAAGTCACGACCGACCGCGTAGTTGTCACCACAGGCTTCGAGGACAGTTTCTCGGAGTGCAGTTGCCTCCGAAAGTTCCGTCACATCACATCCAGTCTCTTCGATAGTGGTTCGGGTTTCGTCACTGAGTCCCTGCTGGGTGGGAGTATGGACGAAAAGGTGCTGGTACCGTTGGGCATGCTCTGTGAGGCTTTCTATCGGTGGATTCGGAGTACCGGACGTATCGGTGTCTGTCCACCACTCTCGAACGCCCTCTTTGTCTACTACACCGATCTCAGCGACTGGCAGGTCGTGAATATGCGACCAGAACTCCGGTTGTTCGGCCGCGAGGTACTCTTGGACCCTCTCGTACTGATTGATGTCGTCAGTTCCACGAGAGACGACTAGGATCTTCGGGAGCGCCTCGGCAAACTGGTCGTAGAACCGTTTGGTGTTGTGGAATCCCCGTCGCCGGTTTCGGTCGTTCCCGCGGAAGATACACACTTCGATTCCATGGCCCTGGGTAGGATCTTCGGTATCCCCACAGATACGGCAGTCACATTTCTCCCACGGGCGTGCAGCCAAGGTTTCGTAGTACTCTTCGAGGAGGTCTTCGTCACCAATCCATTCTGCGTAGTCTTTGACGACGGTCCAGACCTGCTCTAACGGTGTGGCCGACTCCATCCCCTCGAGTTCGTCTTGCATCCGTGGGAACGACTCGAATATCGACTCCGCCTGATCGAGAAGTTCTTCGTACTCCGCGAACGGGAGTGAATCTTCGGGGTCATCCGCACGGAGGAGTTTGATGAGTTTTCCACGAAGGTCGTCACTGAAACTCGCTTGGAGTTCTCTTGCGGGCGTCAACCGTTCTCTGAGTGCTGTCTCGACGTCTCGAAGGCGCGATTCATCGTAACATGTGTCGTGTCGATGGTTGCGAAGGAACTGCCGAGTTTCCGGAAGAACCTTTTCAGCCGTATGTTCCCAATCCCGTAGTGCATCGCTAATCGACTCTTCTGCGGCATACGCCCGAAGGGCAACAAGTGTTTCTCGACCGCGAAGTGACTTTTCGATCGCTTCAGAGAGATTATCTCCCGGTGACGAATACCGAACACGAATCGCATCATACCGCTCCTCAGTGTCCAATCGGTAATTTTCTCCACCCGTCCACGCAGAGCGGAGCATGCTGGCACTGTCGAAACTGGTCATCCCCGAGCGTCCGATCGTTTCGAAAGCTTCGGTTTTTGCGAAGCCGAACACGTGTGAGTCAACCCGTGTCGTCCTAGTGCGTTCGAATTCCTTGATCGTCTTTCCGACTCCCTTCACAATCTTTCGGACTTCGTGGATCGGGCTCCCAGCAACGCCACCGATCCCGAGATAATCGTACCCCAAGTCGAGTACCTCCGACGCGGCAGTCCGATACGATTCGGTATCCCATCCCTGGATTGCGACCATGAGACGGAAGCGATAGTCTTTCTCTGGAGATGAGTCGGGCCCGTTTTGATACAGGTCATACATCTCGCGAGCGTTCCGAAGGGTCAGGTCGTATCGGAACTGCTTGTCGTCCTCACGATAGACCGCCCGCGAATCGTCATCGAGACACGATAGCACCGTCTCGACATCCCCCTCAAAATCTTCTCGCGTGAACGGCGGTACGTCCTCGTCACGTGAAGTCCGGATCGATGGTTCATACTTGTCCACATACGGTGGCCACTCGTCAGGCCACTCATCAATCATAACGTCGACCACATCAGTCACCGAATCAGGGATATCAGACTGTTTGAAGCCGTCACCGAAGGCGCGTTTATCGAGATACAACCGCCCCATGTCCTTTCCCGATCCCAACACGAGGTGATCGATTGTCACCCCTGTCGTCACTTGCAGCTCGTCGTAAAAGTCGAGCATCTCTTTGTTCCCGTACGGCGGGAAGGGGAGCGATTTGTAGCCCCATGCACCGCAGTCACTGATTGTCGGCAACCAGTCGGGGACCGAGAGAACGTCATCTTCGTAGACGCCATCAGATGTGAGTCGCGCAAACTTCCGGTCCGAGGTTTCGACCTGTTCGCGTGAGATCAGAACCCCATCGATCGGCGTCGTTTCAGGTCCGAAGATATCCCAGATGTAGTTGAGTTCTCGATTGTCACGGTCGAGTTCAGAGAGCTCGTCGTGCTCGAAATCATAGTGAGCGTCGACTGCATCATCCCACTCGGGCACGTAGAACCTCACAGCTAGATATTCACCGGCCCATCATACCTTGCTCGGGGTAATGAATCCTCTCAAACGAGAGTAGAACTCGTCTCTACAATTAAATGCGATGGCGCAGTATCTCATGCTATGGCTGTCATTACCGATGATATCGTACTCGACCAGGTCGAGCACATTCTCGGCAGTGGGACCGGAACGCTCGATTTTGCCGTCTCTGACGAACAAGAATATTTCACATGGCACGGGGTTGAGGATGCAGAGTGGTCTATCTCGGGAGTCGGTCGTGTCGAAAACGATGACGAAGACCGATTCATCATGTATCCACAAGGGGAGTATTTTCACTGCGAGATCAGTGCCACAACCGAAGAAGGGAATCGTGGGCCTGTCGTGTGTCGGTCTGAGTGACAGGTGCCGTTTCGGCGAATTAGAGTTTGGTACTGCACTCAAACTGTATCACGTTCTGTGGAAACCATCGCTAACGGGCTGAGGGTCGATGCTGTTCACTTTCACTCCGAAGCGCATCATTTTAATACGACCTGAAGAATATCCGAGTATGACTCAGAGAGTACTCGAAGAAACTGATTCGTCTCACTCGCCATTATCTGAGGCGGGCGAGCGGACCCTCCACGTGGGCCGTGATCGTCCGATACGGATCAGTTCTGGGCATCGTATCCAGCACCACGACGGCAAGTGCGCTCGACCGCACGGCCACAACTACGAGATTGCAGTCACTGTGACTGGCGAACTCACTGAGGAAGGGTGGGTTGTCGACAAAGGAGATATCACGAGCATCATCGACGAGTGGGATCATCGATTCCTCCTCGAAGCGGGTGATCCACTCATCGACGCGTTCGAACAGTCGGGAGACGGCGATGCTGTCGTCGTTCTTCAGCATCCACCGACTGCAGAGGTAATGGCAGTCGTTCTCGAACATCGGATACTCGAATCGCTCCCAGACAACATCTCCGACGTCTCTGTCGAAGTCGCCGAGACGCACGAACTCTGTTCGGGTATCTGATTTTATGCCTGTCAATTCGGACTCGGGGTCAGTCTCTCGCCCTGTCGAGCAGGGGGACGACACACTCCCTATCAACGAGATATTCCACTCGCTGCAGGGTGAGGGGAAATTGGCTGGGGTCCCGAGCACGTTCATCCGGACGTCGGGGTGTAACCTCCGATGCTGGTTCTGTGACTCGTATCACACGTCGTGGGAGCCAACACACGGCTGGCTCGATATCGACGAGGTCGTCTCACAGGCGACCGAACACGAGAGTGAACATGTCGTTCTTACCGGCGGAGAGCCGATGATGCATGACCGAGTCGACAGTCTGCTGGAGACACTCAATCGGGAAGGCTACCACATCACGGTCGAGACGAACGGGACCGTCTTCCGCGACGTCCCGATGGATCTCGCTTCGATTAGTCCGAAACTCGCCTCGTCGACCCCGACGGAAGAACGACCCCCTGCGGGCGGCGACACCGATATCGGCGTCTGGGATGAACGACACGAACGGGACCGACTGGATTACGACGCGCTTGCGGCTCTCGTTGAGGCCTATGACTTCCAGCTGAAGTTCGTCGTCACTGACCGCGAGGACATGGACGAGATCGAGTCACTCGTTGAAGAACTCCGAGAGGTGAGTACTGCCTCGATTCGGAACGAAGACGTCTTATTGATGCCTGAGGGGATGACTCGAGAACGTCTGTCCGAAACCCGCGAGTTGACCGCAGAGCTCGCACTCGAGTACGGATATCGGTACACGCCACGCTTGCATGTCGACCTGTGGAACGACGCTCCGGGGACGTGATTCATGACGGGTGAAACAAACGGGAAGACGAAGCAGAGTCAGCGAGCACCCGATGGAACGGAGATCGACTGGCAGAAAGCACAAGAGGGAACCAAACTCCTCTTGGAAGCCGTCGGAGCGGACCCAGAGCGTGAGGAACTCCATGACACGTGGGCGCGTCGGGTCCCACAGACATTCGAGACACTGACCGAAGGGACTCGCACAGCGGCAAAGCCGACACTCAGAACGTTCCCCGTCGAAGAGTCGAATCCAGTAGTCAAGACCGGGATTCCGTTGTACAGTCTCTGTGAGCACCACCTTCTTCCGTATCATGGCGTTGCCCACGTCGCCTATGTCCCCGATGGCGAAGTCGTTGGACTCTCGAAACTACCACGGTACGTCCGCTGGCAGTCTCGTCAGCTGACGATGCAAGAGTCACTGACGCGTGATATCGCGACTGGTCTCTACGACGAACTCGGTGCCGTCGGTGTCGTCGTTGAGATTTCAGCGACCCATCTCTGTGAGGCGATGCGAGGCGTCGAGCGATCGACGACGACGACCACACGATCAGTCTCTGGAGACGTCTCGGAGACCGTTGTACAGCAGTTCGAACGAGCAATCGATAACGACTCAAACATATGAGCGAACACGACAAGGCGGTGATTCTCGTTTCAGGCGGAATGGATAGTGCGACAGCTGTGTACGAAGCAATCGAGAGTGGATACGATCCCCTCTTCCTCCACACGTCGTACGGACAACGAACCGAAGATAAGGAGTTCGAGTCAGCGCAGAAACTCGCAGACGTCGTCGATGCCGATGACTTCCTCCATATCGAGACCGAGCACCTCGCCAGAATCGGTGCCTCATCACTGACTGATGAGGATATCGAGGTCGACGACGCGGATATGGACAACGAAGAAATCCCCACGTCGTACGTTCCGTTCAGGAACGCAAATCTCCTGTCGATGGCGACGTCCTACGCGGAGGCACACGACGCATCAGCCATCTTCATCGGCGCTCATTCGGAAGACTTCGCAGGATATCCTGATTGCCGCCCGGCCTTTTTCGAGGCGTTCCAGCAGGTAATCGACGTCGGAACGAAACCCGAGACGGATATTTCCCTGGTCGCACCGTTCGTCGAGTGGACGAAAACGGACATCGCCGAGCGAGGGCTCGAACTTGGGGTCCCCTACGAACACACGTGGTCATGTTACCGAGAAGAGGAACCCGCCTGTGGGACGTGTGACTCCTGTGCGTTCCGTCTGCAGGCTTTCCAGAATCTCGAGGAACACGATCCCATCGAATACGCTGAGCGACCGTCGTACGTCTAATCCGACACGCGTTTGGACTATAACTGGAACAAGCGTGCATTACGCCCCCCTTCGCTCGCGGTGCGGTCGCGACGGGCGAGCGACCGCCGTTCCCACCACCAGAGGAGGAGTGAGAACACGGCCATCTGCACGGTGACCTCGGCAGTCCCCACGAACGCCTCCGCGAGCGAGCCGGACGCCAGCGTTTCGACGAACTCCTGGAGCAAGTTAGGCGCGCCGAACAGCGTCATACCCAGGAACAATCCGAACAGGTAGAGCCAGCCCCGGTCGCTACGGAAGATGGTCGAGTAGAAGGGGACGAGCAAAGCGGCGAGGAACGCTCCACGGATGATCTGCGTCGGGAACACGAAGATGCCCACTGCTCCATCGAGAGGCCGGTAGAGCTCGAACGCCTCCATCGTCGCGAACGCGGTCTCGTAATCCTGCAACTCGAAGAACGCGATGCCGGCCAGAAAGTACGTCACGACGTGCACGACGGTGAAACGGCCGACGTACTTCGGGATCGCTCCGCGAACCTCGCGGTCGACCAGGGAGTTCCGTCGCTCTCCCGAGACGTCCGTAGTCGCCCGCCGTTCCCACCAGAAGAACGCGCCGGTGAGCAGTCCGACCTGGACGACACTGGCTCCGAGGACGGCGAGGTGGGCGACCGCCGTCGTCTCCGTGTACAGGACGCCCTCGATCGACCCCGCCCTCGGTTCGACGGACCCGACGATCGTCAGACCGAGCACCGTGGTGAAGAGGACCAACCAGCCCCGGTCTCTCCCGAGGATGTCGCCGTAGAAGGGAGAGAGTACGACCGCGAGCAGGGCACCGCGAACGAGTTCCCAGCCGAGCACAGTGATCTCGACCGGGCGGTACGGTTCGAAGAAGTCGATCGCGACCCGGTCAGCAGCGGGGATTGCGTTCTGGATACTCAGGAACGCAGCCCCGACGAGGATGTACGCGAGCACGTGGACCAGCGTGAATCGTCCAAGGTATCCCAGCTTCTGTCTGTCGAGTCCGTCGAACGTCATCGGTAGTCACGTCCCCTCCTACGCAGACGGAACATATCAAGTGAGATGGTTATCTCTGTCGCCCGAGAATCTGATGCCAGCGTCGGTTCTCTGGACCCGAATAGACAGCCCGTCAAGACCGACTAGCTCAGGTCGGCCCGGCGGAACCCGAGATAGCCGACGACCAGCGGGAGGAGCGTCCAGACCAGCACACCAACGATTTTGTCACGCCGCCGCGAATTAACCAACACAGAATCATACCCCCCTGCAGCGTTGGTTAAGCACGTAACAGCGAGCAGTTTGTCCGCGCCTGAGAGACCGAGGCGCGTCAATTCGCGCCGACGTGATTCCTATGCCCGGTACAGACGCACTCGACGATGCATCAGCCGACCACGAACGGTTTGAAGCAGAACTCGTCGCACAGGATCAAGTTGCTGTCCGCGTGGCGGTAGCGGATATCGACGAGAGGAGAGCCCATTCTCTGGTCAGTGCCCTCGTCGACGACGACGTCGTCAGTCCCATCCCCAACGAACGCGTTCTCGTCCACGAGCCAAGTGACGAGACATTCGACTCGATACTCCAACTCGCGGTCTTCCATCGAGGCTGGACCGCTGCTGCTTGCTCATGGCTCCCACTGGTCGCCGTTCGCTATCGAGGCACTACTTCGTCGCGCCTCGCTTTGCTCGCGACACCGACGAGGGAGGAGCGTGATGCAACAGACACTTGCTGGCTGTGCCTTCTGCGATTCGGTTCCCGGTACAGACGTGGGGGAGGCACATACCTGGGGAAAAGACGAACAAGTCACACACCCGATCTGCGTCGACTGCGCGATCCAGTCGAATCTCGATCCCGACGAGCGTGACCATTCCGCCTGCGACGGGTGCGGGCTCGTCGTCGACGCACTTGCAGCCCTCACCCGGTTCCGTGTCGAATTCGGCCACCTAGAAGGCCCACTACAGCTGTGTGCGAGATGTAGTCCCGGCGGCCCCGCAACGTACTGGACACGCGACCTCGAGGAACACCTCGTCACAACGCCGGCAGAGTGACCCAAAACACTTTTTACTGATTTGCTGTAAACTGTAATCAAGAACGGCCCATGTCGCGCACCTCAAAGCGCGCCGACGGCGACATCGTCCGTGACTTCCTCTCGGTCGCGGACTTGCTGGAAAAGCCACAGCTAGCTCAGCTGTACGCGTATCTCGCCCAGGAGGGGGAGGCGACCGTCCAGGACGTGATGGAGGACCTCGACCTCGCCCAGGGAACGGCATACAGCTACGTGAACCGGCTCGTCGACACCGGCGTCGTCGAAGTTACACAAGACGAACAGCCCCGGCAGTACGCCGCCCGCGCAATCGACCTGACCGTGACGACGACTGCCGGCGACCGCGAGTACACGATCACGCCGGCACTCATCGACGCGGTGGGCCGCCGGGAGACGAACTCTGACATCGACACCTACATCGACCGCCACGGCGTCGCCGGACTCGCGACGGCGCTCACATACGCTGTCGCCCGCGAACGCGGCGAGGTGACCCACCGACTGATGGCGGAGGACCTCGACATCTCACCGCTGGCCGCGGAGATGATTCTGCAAGCGCTCCGGCCCGTCGTCCACGAGCACTACGATTTCGAGGAGGCTGGGGCAGGGCTCGGTGAGTTGGACATCGGCAACGGCACTGACGACACGTGAGCCGGCTCCACATCGCCGACACCGGGCTATTCGTCGCGATGGGCCAGCCCTCGAACAGCCGCTACCAAGCTGTTCGGCGATTCGCCCGCCGAAACGACGTCACCTTCGTCCTCCCCGAACGGGTGTACGAGGAGCTGACCGTCGACGACCCCGATATCGAAGCCCCGCCCGTCGACGACGTGAACGACGAGGGTTGGGCGACGGTTGCGTCACCGCTGGAGTTCTCCGAACCGATCGTCTCGCGGGTGATGGACGGTGTCCAGCGGTATATCGCGAACGCCGACGACCGCCCTGCTGACGAGGTTGAACGAGCGGACCCCGCCCTCACTGCGCTAGCTGCCCAGCACCTCAGCGCGGGGACGGCGGCCGAGGTGTACATCTACACGACCGACATTGCGGCTGGAGAGGGGGCTGAGACCGTACTCGCGAGTGAGGGGTACGGTGACTCGGTGACGTTCGTGAACGGGTTCCGGTTCATCGAAGACCTGGTTTCGAATCGTAGCTGAGGGATGGGATAGAAGGAGACGCATCGTACGAGGATTTGTGACCGCTCAGCATCCCCCGTTTGAGCGATCAAAGCACGCCCTCATGGCGCCACCTCGTACTCCTCGGCGAGTTCTAGGAAGTCCTCCCACTCGGGAAGTCGAGACGTCCGCTGGGCACCGCTGGTGTCGAGATAGGTGTAGAGGTCGTCGACGACGTCGTCGACACAGCACGCGTCGAACAATCGAGCGTCGCGAATGCGTACAAGACCCTGAATACAGAACTTGGGCTCCCGACTCAGCCGGTTCGCCCGAGTGAGTTCGTCCCCCGGTTCGCGTCAGCACTCGATGTTCCGGTGGACATCCGACAGCGAGCGCGGAGCTTGGCTGAACAGTCAGAATCGTCAGGCGTCGCATCGGGTGTCAACCCGTCAGGTTTCGCAGCGGCCTGTCTGTACAAGGCGGGTCGCGAGGAGGGACAATGGCTGACGCAGGCGGACGTCGCGGAGGTGGCGAGCGTCACTCCACCAACCATCCGGTCGCATCGAGACACGTTAGAGGAGCAGATTGTCTGATCGCGGTCGGTTTAGAAAAGAATGCTTTCCTTGAGAAATTATTTGACGTTAGAGTCCGTACCTCCCAGTATGACCGAGACGTGGGACGACGTCAACGAGCAGGTCAAAGCCGACTGGAAAGCAGACACCACACCGTTCGAGCGCGTGTACGAGATCATCGAACAAACCCACGAGGGGCAGTCAGCAGCCGAGATCGCCGATCGAGCGCTGGTGAGCGAGCCGACGGCCCGGCGTCACTGCAAGGCGCTCGTAAACACCGGGTTCGCAGAAACGGAACCAGACGGCCAAACAACGCTGTATCGTCGCAACAGCGACCGGGTGCTGATGTCCCGGATCCGTGAACTTCGCGACGAAGCGACTCGGACGGAGTTGCTCGAGGGCATCAAGGAGATGAAGGCCGATATCCGGCGCTACGAGGACCGCTACGACGTGGTGTCACCGGAGGAACTTGCCCAGCAACTCGACGCCGACGAGACGGAGGTGTGGGACGATCTTACGGCGTGGCGCACAACGCGACAGAATCTCGCCGTTGCCCAAGCCGCACTCGCCTACGACGAGGCCAGCCACCAGCTCGCTGTATGAGCGATGACGACCGCGCCGGGGAGTTCGGGCCAATTTATCTTCCGGCGCTCCAGCGGATTCGCGATCTCTGGCTCGACCTCGAGCCGTTAGTCGACGAAACAGCGTACGATGACGTCGTCGCCCCCACGGAACTGCAGATCAGTCTCGCTGACGGCCTTGGCGACGCCGCCAGCGCTCGGCTCGATATCCAATGGAGCGAACTCGGGATGTATTCGTTTCACTACGTCGATAGCGACGGCGTCAACTGGCGCTTCGATCGCCACCCGAATACACACTCTCCCGAGACCCATTTCCATCCGCCACCCGAGGCCGCAACGTCGGCCGCCGTACCGTCCTGCATCGAGGTGACCGAGGTCTCACTCGTGACGCGTGCTGTCCACGCGATGTGGCGAGCAGCCTACGAGGACGACGACATCGACCGGCTGAATAGCGTATCAAACCCGCCGTAATCAATGTATAGGCCCGAGCGGGGCCCCTGACGGGGAGCGAGAGCGAGTCTGCTGTTTCGGTAGCCCATCACGGTTGCGCATATATTTGAAAAATCAGAAGATATATTGAGAGTAGCCGCCTACAGAGAGATATGACCGAGTTCGATCCGACCCCCACGTCCGACGATACGCAGCGCCGGTGGCAGACGGGGACAGACACGTTTGGTCGTGTCTACGACGTCGTCCTCGGCGTTACCTCACCGACTGCCTACACCGAGATCGCTGAGCTTGCAGACTGCTCTCCGAATGCCGCCAAAAAGCACCTCGATCGCTTGGCAGAGATGGGCATCGCTCGAGCCGAGAGAGACAGTCGCCCAGCAACATACGAACGTAACGAGGGGTATCTCGAATGGCAGGACGCCAGTCGAATCGCAACCGAGCTCTCTATCGAAGCAATCATCGACCGCGTGGAGGCGCTTGAAGCCCAGCGAACGGAATACGAAGCGCAGTTCGAGACGACCGACCCAACGGCTGTCAACGTGTTCGATCACGATAGTCACGAAACCATTCACGAGCGGATGACCGCCATCAGCGAGTGGCAGGGCGTGATTCGAGATATCCGGCTGTACGAACTTGCTCGCCAGCTCTCCCAGAATGACGGGCATCTGATTCCGGCCTAAATGAGCCAGCCACCGGAGGATTCGGCCCCGCGCTCGACAGGGCCAGCGGACAGACAGACGCTGCGCCTGCTGGAGCGACACCTGTCGTCCGATTCACTCGTCGCCGAGACTGCGTTCGACCCGGATTCATACGAACCTCGACTGCTTCGTGGACTGCTCGACGCTGGACGATATCCAGACACAGTAACAGCGGTCCGTCTCGACATCCGATGGTTCACGACTGGCGATTTCTCAGTCCACTACGTCGAAGAGCACGAGGACGGGGAACGCTGGGAGTGTCGCTGGGACCGGCACCCGAACGCGCACAACACCCGATTGCATGTCCACAAGCCACCGTCTGCCACCGAAATTACCGACCTCGAACGCCCGTCGCTCCATCCACTCGAAGTATACTCCACCGTCCTCACAGCAATAGAGCAACGCATAGAGACACTGTGGTCGTCACAGTGATCTCGTAAGGGCGCTGGTGAATCGCCATACAGCGCGTGGTTCAGCCCCATAGAACGCGGATATTTCCACAGATTATGCTTGGGTCGTGAGGTCGTAGAGAGCGATATCGATGCCTGCATCGCGGAGACTCCTGCCGAGCGTGCCGTGTAGTGACCTGCACTCGGGGTCGTACAGGCGGTCTCGCCTCTCGCCCCACGCGGTCGGGGGCATGACAGCTGTTCGATTGAGTATCTCTGTAACATGCCGCCTGCGATCCGACACACCGTTCGATGAATCAACATCGGCCAAGCGGGGGCCTCACGAAGAAGAGAGTTGCCGACTACTCAGTGCGAGGAGGAGCATGACGACGATCAAAACCACCGAAAGGGCGTTGATCGTCGGCGTCAGGCCCGTCCTGAGCATCGTGTAGATGACGACCGGCACGGTACTGGTGTCGGGTGAGATAAGGAACTGCGTTGCGGTGAACTCCCCGAAGGAGACAACGAACGCGATGAAGCCACCGGCGAGAATCGCAGGAGAGATGATGGGCCCGGTCACATGCCTGAAGGTCGTTACTGGGTCGGCACCGAGGATCCGCGAGGCCCGTTCGAGGTCCTGATCGAAGGTCAGAAGCTCAGAACGGACCAACAAGAACACGTACGGGAGCGACAGCACCGTGTGGCCAAGAACGAGTGCTGGATATCCCGAGGAGAGCCCGACCGTACTGAAGTACCGAACGAGCGCGATACCGGTAATGACCGGTGAAATGATGATCGGTAAGAGCATAGCCGTCGAGATCTGTTCCTTGTAAGGGAACTCTCCTCGAACGAAGCCGACGGCGGCAATGGTTCCGACGATTGCCGACAGGACCGCAGACGCAGTCGCGACGATGAGACTCACCGTCAGCGCGTCCAGTAGTTTCTGGTCTGCTAGCAGTTCGGCGTACCACGTGAGCGAGACTCCCTCCTGCGGGATGGCTGGGAAACTCTGTGTCGTGAACGACGTCAGGACGACGATCACGACTGGGAGGAGCAAGAACCCGAACACGACCGTGACCATCACGCGGAGCGTGAGACCTTCGAGTCGAGCCGTCGTGGTCTGAGTCATATGTTCCCGAGCACCTCCTGAAGGTCGAAGACTGTATTGAACACCAAGAGGAGCCCAACCAGCAAGACGGTGTATACGACGGCGAGTGCCGATGCGAACTGGATATTGAAGTTCTCCAGGAACGACTGGGCGATGACGTTCGCGATCATCGTCTGCTTCGGGCCACCGAGGACGGCTGGCCCGAGGAACGAGCCGGCTGCAAGAATAAAGACGATGAGCCCAGCTGCGACCAGTCCGGGAAGGCTGAGCGGGAACACCACCTTGCCAAGGGTTCGCCACTTATCAGCACCGAGGACCCGAGACGCGTCGATCAATGCCCCGTCGATGGCGTTGAGCGAGTTGTATATCGGCAACACCGCGAACGGAAGGTAGACGTTCGCGAGCCCGATGATCACCGCAGGCGTCGTAAAGAGCAGCTCCGGTTCGATCCCGGTCAAATCGGCGAACGGACCGGCCGGTGACAAGAACAGCAAAATCCCGAAGTACCGCACGATGTACGCGATCCAGAGGGGAACGACGATGAGCGTCATTCCGAGACGGACTCGGTCGGACGAGAACACGAGAAAGTACGACAGCAGGTACGCCAGCGCGAGCGTCACGACAGTCGTGAGCGCTCCGTACAGGAACGAACGGACGAACGCGTTCACGTAGATGCCGTTCGTCACCCGCCGATAGGACTCGAACGGCGTCGCACTCCCGAGGTGAAGGCTCTCAGGGACCAACAGAGCGATTGGGACGATAAAGAAAAGCCCGACGAATCCGACGCCGAACCCTGCGAGATGGCGGTTAGAAACGCGGCCTTCAAGACGATCGCCGATCAGGTGCGTGAGTCCGTTCAGACCCGACCGCTGAACGCTCATAGAACGATCACCTGTCGGGAGTCGAATCGGACGTACACCTCATCGCCAACTGAGAAGTCAGGGAATCGATTCGTATGTGCGAGTGCAGTCGAACCAGTGCCGAGTTCGACTGACACCTCGGCACGGTTACCGAGATTTGCGACGTCAGTGACCGTCCCACGGAGTTCGTTCTGCGTCTCGACTGCCTCGTGGCTTACTTCGATGTCTTCGGGGCGAACGTACAGTGAAACTGCGGTGCCGTCAGCAAACTGCGCTCCGTCCAACTCGATCCGTTTGTCTTGATTGTAAACAACGGCCTGGCCGTTCTCGTGGGTGACTTCTCCGGTAAACTGCGTGGACTTGCCGACGAACTCCGCGACGAACGGGTTAGTAGGTGACTCGTAGATACGTTCGGGGCTGTCGATCTGTTGGTCGCGGCCGTCGTTGAGGACGACGACCGTGTCGGACATCGACAGTGCGTCCTCTTGATCGTGCGTGACGTAGAGCGTCGTGACACCAACTTCGCGCTGAATCCGGTTGAGCCAGCCACGCATCTCGTCACGGAGGACGCGGTCGAGCCCCGTGAGTGGTTCGTCCAACAGGAGAATGTCGGGCTCGTACGCCAGGGCACGGGCCAGAGAGACGCGCTGTTGCTGGCCACCGGAGAGCTCACCCGGCTTGTGCTGGCCATGTTCAGGCATGTCGACGAGTTCGAGTGACTCCTCGACACGGTCGGTCACGTCGGCCTTCGCGTAGCCGTGCATTTTCAACCCGTAAGCGATGTTCTCGCGAACGGTCATGTGCGGAAACAGGGCAGTAGACTGAAACGCCATCCCGATGTTCCGCTTTTCGGGTGGGAGGTCGGTCACGTCGTCGCCACGAAGATAGATATTCCCCTCCGTCGGCTCAACAAGCCCGGCAATCGCGTGCAACGTCGTCGATTTGCCGCAGCCGGAGGGACCCAGTAACGTAACGAACTCCCCTTCCTCGATGTGGAACGAGAGGTCCTCGACTGCACAGAGATCGCCGTAGTATTTCGTGAAACCCCTGACTTCGAGCATCAATCTCAACTCTGTTTGATTTTGTCCAGTCGCTGAGTCCACACGTCCTGTTTCGGGAGGACTTTCTCCCAGTTGCGGAAGGCGAGGTCTTCTGCCGGTGCGTAGTCGGGCAGCTGCTGCATCTCACTCGGAGGGTTCTTCACCTGCACGGTGTAGTTCATGTCATCCGAGAGAGTGAGCAGGTTCTCCCGCTTGTAGGTGTAGTTCAGCAGCTCGTGGGCCAACTCGCGGCTCTCGGACCCCTTGACGACCGCGAGGTTGTCGGCCCAGCCCATTGCCCCCTCTTTCGGAATGACGTACTCGATGTGGTCGTAGCCTTCTTCTTGCAGTGCGAGCACGCGGCCGCCCCACGCTTCACATATCCAGGCGTTCTCCTGGCGAAGGTAACGGATCGATGTGGCGCCGTCTCCCCAGTACGAGAAGACGTTCTGGTTCTCCTTTTCGGCCCGCTCGAACATCTGATCGGTCTTCGACTGGTTATCCGGCACCTCGTTGATGTTGAGTCCCGCTGCCGCCGCGCTGTTCGACAGGCGGTCGATCGTCCGGTCGATGAGCGACACCTTCCCTTCGTACTTCGAATCGAGCAGTGCGTCCCAGGAGTTCAGTTCCCCATCGACTTTCTCTGTGTTGTACGCGAAGCCCGTGGCACCGTTCTCACGAATGAGCCCCATCGTCTCGTCGCCGTTCATGTTGAACGAGAGCGACCGGGCGGACTCTTTGATGTTCTTCTCGTAGTTCGGCACCTTCGAGAGATCGAGTGGCTCGATCACCCCCTCCTGTTGTGCGCGCGCCATCCCGGTATCGTTCAATGCGACGATGTCGAAAGAGCCAGGATTCTGCTTGATGAGCGAGATCATCTCCGTCGTGCCACCTGCGGACGTCCCCTTCACTGTCGCTCCGGTCTCCTGGCTCCACCCCTCAAAGACAGACATCTGGGACTTCTGTGTGTTCCCGCCGAACCCGAGGAACCGAAGCGTCCCACCGCCACTCGATTCCGAACCTGATCCTGACTGACTCGTCGACGTCGAACCGGAACTGGACTCCGTTCCCGACCCCGCGTTTCCGCTTGACCCCGACCCGGAGCCACCGCCGCCAGTGCAGCCTGCGAGGGCCGTCACCATCCCCACGCCGGCCGCTTTCAGCACGTTACGTCGTTTGCGCATGTCTATGTTCGACATTGGCATGCTACTGTTCTACAGACTGCCATAATAATCTTTCGCAGATTGTAGACTCTAATTCAAACTTTTTGCTAATTATAGCCCCTAAATTTGTATCGAGATAAAATTTATGTGGATTGCCCCTGAGAGCTTAGGTAGCAGTTCGCACATGAACCAGAAAGACACCACAAGAGACCCCCCGACCATCTACCACCGAGACGGGGCTGTCTCCTCCATCCGATTGAACCGGCCGGACAGCCTCAACGCCGTGACCCCAGCGCTGTACGAGGGCGTTCGGGAAGGGCTCGACCGTGCAGCCAGCGAGGATGCCCGGGTGGTCGTTCTCGAAGGGGAGGGCCGCGCCTTCTGTGCCGGCGCAGACATGCAGCAGCACGACGAGACGCGTCGCACTCCAAAAGAGCGGCGTGACTACGTTTGGGCTGCACAGAACACCTGTAGAGCGGTTCAGACACACCCCCAACCTGTCGTCGCGAAGGTGGACGGGTACGCGATTGGTGCTGGCGCAGAGTTGGCACTCAGCGCGGATTTCGTTCTGGCAGCGGATGACGCCGAATTTCGGTTCCCCGAGGTCGGGGTCGGCACGTACGTGGGCGGGGGTGTCTCGTACACCCTCAGCCAGCGCGTGGGAGCAGCCCGGGCGAAAGAACTCATCCTCTCGGCGGCCACGCTCACCGGAGACGAGGCCGCAGAGGAGGGTGTTGCCACCAGCGCTCATCCGGCCTCCGAGTTGGAGGGAGCCGTAAGGGAGTTAACCGAAACCCTCGTGCAGCACGCGCCTATCCCGATGGAGTTCGCCAAAAAGCAGTTCGGCCGAGTCGGGACGGCCACACGCGACGACATGCTGACCGCCGAGGCTGAGGCCCTGCTGGCCTGCATGGCGACTGACGACTGGCAGGAAGGGGTCGACGCGTTCGCCGAGGGACGAGATCCGTCGTTCGAGGGGGAGTGAGTGTGTCGGTCGACACAACAGATATCGACCGCATCATGGACCCCGACGTGGTCGCGGTGGTCGGTGCCTCGACCGACGAGACCAAACGGGGCTATCAGGCCATCGAAACTCTCCACGAGGGCGGCTACGACGGTGAGATCTATCCGGTTAACCCACATGCCGACGAAATCAGAGGCTTGCGGGTCTATCCGACTGTCTCTGCGATCCCCGAGCGCGTCGATCTTGCGCTCATCGTCACGCCCGCTGAAGTCGTCCCAAGCGTGCTCGAAGATTGCGAGGGAACCGACCTCGCTGGCGCGGTTGTCGTTGCAGTCGGGTTCGGCGAGATGGGCGAGGAGGGACAGTCGCTTGAGGACGAAATCGTCTCGCTCGCCCGCGAACAGGGCATTAGACTGATTGGCCCGAACACCTCCGGGATGATCAACGTCCACCGGGGCCTGAATCTCGTCGGAACGGACACAGTCCCTGAAGGCGGCCTCGCGTTACTCTGTCAGAGCGGGAATATGGCGATATCGCTGTTCACTGAGGCCGCGACGCGCGACGGTGTTGGGTTCAGCCACTACGTCGGCGTCGGCAACGAAGCCGATCTGCAGTTCCACGAGTATCTTCCGTATCTCAACGCCGACCCCGAGACCGAGGTGATCGTCTGTTACGTCGAAGGATTGAGCGACGGGCGCGCGTTCTTACAACAGGCCCGAGAGGTCGTCACCGAGACGCCAGTCGTCGTCCTCAAGAGCGGCCGGTCTGTGGTCGGGAAGCGCTCGGCGTCGTCTCACACCGGTTCGCTCGCCGGTGACGCGGCTGTGACCGACTCTGTCCTCGAACAGGCAGGAGTTGTCAGCGTGGACCGCTCCGACGAACTACTGAACGTCGCGAACGCGCTGGCGTCACTCCCCCGCCCGGACGGCTTGAACGTCGGCGTCCTCGCTGATGGGGGTGGTCACGCGACGCTCGCGGCCGACGCCCTCGCCGAGCGTGGACTGTCGGTCCCACGCCTCAGTGAGTCCACGCAGGCTCGCCTCCGCGAGAGCCTCCCGGACGCTGCAAGTGTGGTCAACCCGGTTGACGTTGCAGGGGGGACCGACGAGGACCAGTCCGTGTTCGTTGACTGCGCTGCGGCGATCTTAGCTGATCCTAATGTGGATGCGCTCTTGCTGACCGGCCTCTTCGGTGGATACGGGATCCGGTTCGCCGAGCAGTACACAGACGTCGAGGTGGAGGCCGCGACGGAGCTAGCCAACCTCGTGGCCGACTACGAGACGCCAATCGTCGTCCAAAGCGCCTACGAAGGGTTCGACACGGCGCCGCATGCCGTCCTCCGAGAGCGGGGGGTCCCGGTCCTCGAGTCGCTCGACGTCGCCAGTGCGACCCTGGCGGCCGTGTCGACGTACGGTGCTCGTTCCCGGGCGCTGGCCGAAAGCAGTGATTTTCGCCTCGCCCACGACCCTGCACCAGATCCAGCCGACGGTTCCATCTCCGAGGGTCGGAGCCAGCTCTCGGAGCTCGAATCGAAGCGTGCCCTCGCGGCAAGTGGGCTCCCGGTTACACCGTTCGAGTTCGTGACCAATCCTGACGAAGCCGTATCAGCAGCGGCCGACTTTGACGGGCCGGTCGCACTAAAGATCGTAACCCCAGACATCGTCCACAAGTCCGACGCGGGGGGTGTCGCCCTCGACGTCGACCCGGACCGTGCGGGCAACGTCTACGACGACCTCATAGCCGCAGTTCGCGCGTTCGACCCGACAGCCAGCCTCGACGGGGTGCTCGTGTCTCCGATGCGGGAGACCGGCGTCGAACTCATCATTGGCGTAGTCGACGACCCACAGTTCGGGCCGGTCGTCATGTGTGGCCTCGGTGGCGTGTTTGTCGAGATACTCGAAGACGTCGCCTTTCGTGCACTCCCACTGACCGAAGCGGATGCGCGCGCCATGCTCGACGACATTGATGCTCAAGAGTTGCTCGATGGTGCTCGTGGGGAGCCACCTGTGGACCGAGATGCGGTCGTCGACCTTCTCATCGATGTCTCCCGGTTCGTCGAGGCACACCCGTCGGTGTCGGAACTCGATCTGAATCCCGTCTTCGCCGACGCGACGGGCGTCGAAATCATCGACGCCGCAATCACCGTCTCCGGGGAAGAGAGACAATCAAGTGATATCGCTTCGGTTCCATCTCCCGGTGATTCCGATGACTGACACAGCGTTCGATATCGGTGTCGAGACCGACGGCCCGATCAGAGTCGAGGCCACGGGCGAACACATCGCTCGCGTCACGTACGATCGTCCCGACGCGATGAACGCCTACAACGAGGCCCTCTTGCGTGTCGCAGTCGAGACATTCGAGCGCCTGGATGACCACGAGGCGGTCCGAGCCATCGTTCTTACGGGCGCCGGCGACGCGTTCTGTGCCGGCGTCGATCTGAACGACATGCCACTTCGCCCGGAGATGGAGTTCGTCGAGTACGAGACGGGCCTCGGGCTCTTTCAGGACGTTGTCCGAACCATCCGGAGTATCGGGACGCCCGTCGTTGCGGCCGTGAACGGATACGCCCTGGGCGCGGGTTCCGACACTGCTCTCGCCTGTGATTTCCGTGTCGTGAGCGACGAGGCCGTCCTCGGGGAGACATTCATCGACGTTGGGTTCGTTCCGGGAGACGGTGGCGCGTTCCTCCTTCCCCGGTTGATCGGCGAGGCACGGGCGAAGGAACTCATCTTCACTGGGCGGCGGCTCGCCGGGGCGGAGATCGTCGACTGGGACCTCGCCCGTGAGCACGTGTCGCCCGATCGCCTCCTCGACGCTGCCGAGGAGTTCGCCTCAGAACTGGCTAACAGGCCACCCATCGCGCTCGCCCAGAGCAAGCACCTGATCAACGACAGCTTCGACGTTGACCTCGATCGAGCGCTGGACGACGCGACGCGCGCCCAGCGTATCTGTTCGCAGACGCATGACCATACGGAGGCCGTCGCGGCGTTCCGAGAGGACCGCGAACCGGAGTTCGAGGGCAGATGAACCGCTTTGCCGTCGACGTCGTCCAGTTCGACAGTCGGCTCGAAACCGACGATGACGACGACCCAGTTGAGCGGATGGCCGACGCAGTCGCGTCCTCCGAGGCAGAGTTGATCGTGTTCCCCGAACTCGCCACGACAGGCTACCACGTGTTCGATGCGCTGGACGACGTGGCAGAACCGGTTCCTGGCCCGACGACCGACGTACTCGGGGCAGCGGCCGCAGATGCCGAGAGCCACGTCCTGTTCGGAATGCCGGTCCGGAGCTGTGAGGGGGTCTCGAACGCTGCAGTCTGGCTCGACTCGGACGGTGCCGTCCGTGCACAGTACGACAAGCGACACCTCTGGGGGGACGAACGAACCGCCTTCACGCCAGGGGAAACGTACGTCGCCGTCGACGCGCCCTTCGGCCGCGTCGGGATCCAGGTCTGCTACGACCTGAATTTCCCCGCGGCTAGCGCTGCCCTCGCTCGGGCAGAGTGTGACGTAGTGGTCAACCTCTCCGCATGGACGGTCCGCATGGAACGCGACTGGCATACCCTTCTCCCAGCACGGGCGGTCGAACAGGGCGCGTACGTCGTCGGTTGTAACCGTGCCGGACTGGAAGCGGGCAACAGCTTCTGCGGACAGAGCACTGTCATCGAACCCGATGGAGCGACTGTTGTGAAGATGGGCGACGCACCCGGTCGGGTCTCGGTCACGCTCGATCCGGGCGTGGTTGACGCCGAGCGCGCGCGGAATCCGATGCGTACGGACCGCCCGACAGTCGACGCAGACCTCACGGTTCAGTGACCCCCATCCGGAGAGGGTTGGAACGATTCCAGATTTGTTATCCAACGTTTGGGACGAGACCAATCTATTAACTTATCGCGACCCATGGTCTCCTTGATGACAAAGGTCGACCTCGACGAGGTGGATTTTCAGCTGTTACGGCGACTGGACGAGGATACTGACGTGGACGTCGACGAATTGAGTGACGAACTAGACGTGAGCACATCGACCATCTACTACCGGATGGAGAAGTACCGAAAGCAAGGCATCATCACTGGAAAAGTCACGCAACTCGACCCACAGGCGCTCGGCCTGGGCCTCATGGCGATCACCGAGATCAACGCGGACTACAACGGCCCTGGTTATGAGGAAGTCGCCGAGAAGCTCGCGGCGTACTCAGGCGTCCAGCGCGTGTTCTTCATGCTCGGGGAGATGTCTTTTTACGTAATCTCCCGCGTTCAAGATCACGAACACCTCCAACGACTCATGGAGCGAATCATCCAGACGGAGGGGATCGAAAACTCCACCACGAATATCGTCCTCCGGACATTCAAAGACGAGGACCGACTCTTGGTCAATTACGACGAGGATGATCTCGAACGTGTGTTCAGATGAGTGTTCGCTCTTCGTTGCCGATCCAGCAGTTCAGCACGCGGTAGCGCGGAGCCTCCTTCCTCAACGAGCGTCGGAGACGCGAGTAGGGAGGAGAGGAAGCCCGTTCACAAGGTATTAATTTGGTTGACTTTGTACCCCGAGTTACTGCCGTCCTCGCACAAGCCGAGGTCGGTAGGAGCCACCAGTAAACTGGCTCCTGTGGTGCGATTCCAACGCACCCTGCACTCGGGAACGACGACCGCGAACGGTTCGACTCCGTCCCCGTCTTGGGGTAGAGCGTGAGGATACCGGGAAGTAAATCGACGGGACAATCCTCGCCGTCGGTCGGAGTGGGAGGCATCACCAATGCGCCCACGCCGACGGCAAGACGGGAAGAGGAAGTCGGGCCGCGTCCACGCATGGGGTCGCGGGGCACAATGTCGTTTCGGTAAAGCCCCCGTCCTCAAGGAGTAACCGACCGCCGCAAGGCGGGAGGGAGCGAGTAGGGCGGGATAGTTTACCACTTATGCTCCGTCCTCCATCTCCGCAAACTGCTCGTGGTACGCCTGCTCGACTGCGAGCCGGGATTCACGGCTGAGGTCGCCCAGTTCGGCACCGTAGTTCGCCTCAGCGATCTCCTCGCGCGTTCGCACCTCGCTCGGTGTTCGGTCACCCGCGAACGGCTGGCGGTTGTACAGCTCTTCGACCTGGCCGGCTGTCTCCGTACTCAACTCGTCGAAGTCGTCGCCGTACTTCGCCTGGGCGATTTCGTCGCGCGTGTACTCGGCGTCGGCACCCGCGTCACCGAACTGCGCGTCGAACTCGGCCTGCAGTTCGATCGTCGTCTCCCGGCTGAGGTCGTCGAAATCCTCACCGTACCGGTCGTTCGCGAGTTCCTCACGCGTCTTGACGTCCACTGGGCCGTCACCGTCGGCGAACGGCTGACGGAGGGACAGTTCTTCGACCTGCCGTGCCGTCTCCGTGCTCAGTTCGTCGAAGTCCTCGCCGTACTTCGCCTGAGAGATCTCGTCGCGCGTGTACCGCTCTTGCTCCGGTTGCTCCGGCGTCGCCGACACGATTTCGATCGAGTCCGTCCGCTCGCTCTCGTCGGTGAACAGGCCGCCCGTGTACGTTCCAGGCCCCAGGTCGTCCGGGACCGTCAGCGTGGACGTGAACTGTCTGCTCTCGCCGCTCGCGAGCGTGAACGTCTCGGACTGAATCGTCTCGAAGGTCCCGTCGTTGTCGCGGTCGACACGCGCTTCGACGGTCTGTGTTCCTTCGGCGTCGCCAGTGTTGGTCACCGTCCCCGAGAGGGTCAGCTCCTCGCCCTGCGTCGCCTCGTCCGGAACGTCGAGGTCGGTCACACTGAAGAACGCCGTCCCCTCGGAGGCCGGCTCGACGGTGACCTCGACCGTGTCCGTGTCGGTCCGAGACCCATCGTCGACCTCGACCTCGAAGACGAGGACGAGTCGAGAGTCACCCGTCGGGGCAGTGAACGAGGGTGTCGCCGTGTCCGCATCGGAGAGCGTGACTCCGGCCCCGGCGACCTGTCGCCAGGCGTACGACAGTTCGTCACCGTTCGGATCGGTCGAGTCGCTCGCGTCGAGTTCGACGGTCAGCGCTGCGTCGGCGGTCTGGTCGTCGCCAGCATCGGCAGTCGGTGGGTCGTTCGTCGGGGTGACGGTGACGGTGACCGAATCGGTGTCGGTGCCGCCGTTTCCGTCACGAGCCTGCACCTCGAAGGTCAGGGTCGTTTCCGCGTCGACCGCGGGTGCGGTGAACGTCGGCCGGTCCGCGAACTCGCTGGAGAGTTCGACCGACGGCCCAGCCGTCTGCGTCCATTCGTGGGTGACGATTTCTCCGTCGGGGTCAGTCGAGCCGCTCGCGTTGAGTTCGACAGTCGTGCCCTCGTCGACCGTTCGGTCATCCCCGGCGTCTGCGGTCGGTGGCTGGTTCGTCTCCGCAGACTCGATCGTGATGGTCGTGGTGTCCGTATCGTCCGCCGTGGCGACGCCGTGTGTGTACGGTCCCGGTGTGAGACTGCCAGTGTCGACGTCGAACGTGACGGTCGTGTCCTCGTCGGGAGCGAGCGTGACTTGCTCGGAGCGGCGCGTCTCACCGTCCTCGAGCATGCCGTTTCCGTTCTGGTCGAGACGGAAGTCGACAGCCTGTGTCCCGTCGGACTCCCCGGCGTTCGTCACGAGTGCAGAGACCTCGACCCGATCACCCGCTGTGGCGCGACGCGGTGCTTCCAGTGCCGAGACCTGGAAGTCTGCGGGGGCAGTCGGCTGTGCCTCGATGGTAATCCGGCCGGTCACGCTCTCGTTCGCCGAGAAGACACCGAACTCGGTCTCCTCACCGACACTACCGAGGTCCCGCGTATCGACGTCAGTGAACGTCACCGTCCGGGTTTCGCCCGGGTCGAGCGTGACGTCCTGCTGTGCGAGCGGTTCGTCGGATTCGAGCGAGCCGTCGTCCTGGTTGTCGACTCGTAACTCGACGGTCTGCGTTCCCGTCCGTTCACCGACGTTGGTGACGTCTGCCGCAATCTCGATCTGTGTGGCCCGCACTGCAGTATGGGGTGCCTGGAGGTTCGAGACGGTGAAATTCGCCGGACCGGCGACGTCTTCCACCGTGGCGTTCACCGCCAGTTCGTACGGACTCGGCCCATCCCGGTACTCGTCCGAGTCGACCCAGCGAACACGGACGTAGTAGGTCCCGGGCGTGTCGATAGTCGCTGTTTGCGTGGCCTGATAGACCCCTCTGATCTCTTCGGCGAACGTCCGATTTCTCGGGGAGAATCCACCCGCAGTGCCGAACGCTCCGATGGTGTGCCCATCCTCGTTGTATAGCTCGACGGCGATGTCGTTCTGATTGATCTGTGAGAGCGTGAGCCTGGCTGTGGCGTTGAGGTCGCCCTCACCAGCCTCGAGAACGAACCAGTCTTCGGGGTCGGTTTCCGTGACTGTCCCGTCGAGCCGGCTGTTCGGCTCGATCGTCGCCGCGGTTGACTGACCCTGGTTCGGCTCGAACGGGTCCGACTCTTTCAACGCGACGCTGAACGAGGTCGGCCCGGCGGCCGACCGAGTGGTCGCGATGTAGTAGGTCCCCGATTCGTCGGCAGTCGTCCCCACGAGCGTACCGAACGAGTTGATGTCGATGTTGAATTCGAGACGGTCGAGCGTCTCGGCGTCGGGCGAGTACAGTCGCAACTCTCCGCCGAACCCGTTGGCATCGATGGCGATTGCCTGGCCTGCCTCGACGTCGAAACGGTACACGTCGACGCTTCGGTTGAACGAATCTTCGGGGTCCGGAACGCTCACCGTCTCTCCCGGTTCGATCCGCGCGGCGTCAGCGAAGTCGCGTTCGACTGTGACCTCGGTCGTCGTCTCGGTGACCGTGCCGTCTTCGTCTGCTGCAGTCAGCGTAACCGTGTAGCTGCCCGGCTCGAGATAGGCGTACCTGACGCGTGGACGGTCCGAAGCGCCGCCGTCACCGAACTCCCACTCGTACGACTCGATGTCAGCGTCGTTCTGCGCACTGAACTCGAGTTCGGTTCCGACCGTCGCCGTCGAGGACGAGACGTCGATCCGGACCGGCTGGTCCGCCGGCTCGGTCCCGTTCACCCGGAGTTCGTACGAACTCGGCCCATCACGGAACGAGTCGGTGTCGAGCCACCGGACTCGGACGTAGTAGACCCCCGCAGGCGCATCTTCGACCCACTGTTCGGCCCGAGGACGATACTGGATATCGACGGCACTCGATCGACTCTTCGTCGTGATGTCGTCGTACGCCGTACTGTACTCGCCGAGTTGCGTCCCATCGGCGTCGTAGAGTTCGACGGCGATGTCGTTCTGGTTCGTCGGTCGGAGCGTCAACTCGGCCGTCGCGTTGAGGTTCCCCTCGCCGGCGTCGACGACGAACCAGTCATCCCTGTCGGCTTCCGTGACCGTTCCCTCGATGGGGCTGTTCACGCTGATTTCTTCGGCCGTGGTTCGTTCCTGGTTCGGTTCGAACGGATCCGGGTCGATGAGCGTGGGTTCGAAGAAGACGCTTCCGTCGAGCGCAGGCTCGACTGCGATGTAGTACGTTCCGGTCTCCTCGGCAGTCGTCCCCATCAGCGTGCCGAGTGAGCCGAGGTTGATGTTCAGTTCGAGGCGGTCGAGTCGTTCGATGTCGGGCGAGTGTAACCGCACCGTTCCACCGAAGCCACTGACGGTCATCGCGATTGCCTGGCCGGCCTCGACCTCGAGCTGATACACGTCGAGCCGCGGCTCGGGTGGGAACCCCAACTCGGGGACGCGAACCGTTTGCCCGTCCTCGACTGAGGTGACGTTCGCGAACGCACGTTCGACCGTAACCTCCGTCGTGTACTGGTCGATTCGCGCGCCGCTGTCGTCCGCCGTCGTTACCGTGACCGTGTACGTCCCCGGCTCGACGTACACGTGATTGACCTGCGGACCGGTCGCGGCTGTCCCATCGCCGAACTCCCACTCGTACGATTCGGCGTTCGGACTCGCGCCCGACAGGGTGAACTGTACTTCAGTGCCGAGTTCCGGTGAGGCAGGGCTCGTGGTTATCGTGGGGGCGTCGGTCGCCTCGACCGCCGCCGCCTCGCCGTCGGCCGTGGTGTGGATACTGTCACTCCGCGCCGCGGCGAAACCGGCCAGTCCCCCGGCGACGACAACCAGACAACAGAGCACGACGACGCTGGTCCGACAGCGCACGCGAGTCATCGGAAGCCTCCAGTCACGGGTCGTGACTGGTCACATCGGGTTCGGGACCGCCACCGTTCGACGGACGGTCTGTGCGCGGTGTTACACTGGGTCACCATCGGTGTGTGGGCGAGCAGTGCTTCGCCGTCGGGTGCTCGCGCACCCTCGCCGGGGGCTATTCCGATTCATCGTCAGCGTAGTATCGATAATAGTTGATTATAAAACATTTTCAACGCACAGGCCAATGTCAAATGTGTTGATGCGTTGAGGTGTCTGTTCGGCGCACGTCGGCGTGTCGCCGGTGCTCGTGTCGGGGTGGTGTCCAGCGTGGCTCGCTCGTCAGGAACTCGAAGCGCCACTCACAGACGACTGCGGACCGCACTCAGTGGATACCGACGGACACCGACCGACGGACACCGACCGACGGACACTGACCGACGGACACTGACCGACTGCCTCGGGAGGCGGGGGCGACGCCGACCGAACAGCGTGGAGTCAGTCGATTCGACGGGCGAGAGCGATGGCGTCCTCGAGCGAGAGTTCGTCCGCTGGTGCGTCGAGTTCCTCGAGGAGCGTGTGGATGCGGTCTTCCGTTGGTTCTCTCTGAGCGCGTTCGAGGAGTCGGCGCGCGGCCCCGTTCCCGGTCGACGAGCCGAACAGCAAGCGTCGGCGTCCGCCGAAGCGCGCGGGGTCGAACGGCTCGAACGTGCCCGGGTCCTCGAGCATCGCGGCCGTGTGTAAGCCGGATTCGTGTGCGAACACCTCGTCACCGAGCAGTGGTTTCGACGGCTCGACGGACTCGCCGAGCGCGTCGAGGACTGCCGTCGCCCGTGGCAGGAGTTCGGCTTCGTCGACGTGGGTCTCCGCCGGTTCCTCGCCGACCGCGATGCCGGCAACGACCTCCTCCAGCGAGGCGTTCCCGGCGCGCTCGCCGATGCCGCCGACCGAGACGTCGGCCTTCGCGACGCCGAGCCGTGCCGCCGCGAGCGTGTTCGCCACGCTGACGCCGAGGTCGTCGTGGAAGTGGACGCCGACACGTGAGCGGTCGGTCGAGAGCGATTCGAGGTGGTCGACGACGCCGGCTGGCGTGCGACTCCCGACAGTGTCCGCGATGGTGTAGTACTCGGCGTCGATGGCGTCGAAGGTCTCGTCGAGCACGGATGGCTCGGTGCGGAAGCCGTCCATCGCGTCGAAGTGGACCTCGAGGCCATGCGCGCGGGCGCGGTCGGTGGCGTCGACGACGGACTCGAGCATGGCCTCGCGGGGGCTCCCGAGGACGTGCTCGAGGTGACGCGTGCTCGTCGGCGCGAACACGGTGACCACGTCGACGTCGGCGTCGATGGCCGCATCGACATCGCTCGGAATCGCCCGTGCGATGCCGGTGGTCTTCGCCTCGAGGTCCACGCGCTCGCAGATGCGCCTGGTGCGGTCGTCCGCGACGGGGAACCCGATCTGGACGAAGTCGACGCCGAGCGCGTCGAGTTCTCGGACGGCCTCGACCTTCTCGTCGACGGTGTACTCGACGCCCGGGCGTTGTTCGCCCTCGCGCAGCGTGAGGTCGAGGAGCTTCACAGCACGCCCGCCTCTCGGAACCGGTCGATCTCGCCCTCGTCGTAGCCGAGCGCCTCGAGGACGGGGGTGGTGTCCTCACCGAGCGACGGCGGGTCCGTCGACTCGACCCGGTCGAACCCCGTCGAGCGCGCCGGGAATCGCGGGGTCCGGACGCGGCCACCGTCGCCCTCGGTGGCTTCGACTTCGGCGAGTGCGTCCGTCGCCTCGAGGTGGGGGTCGTCCCGGACGTCACCCATGTCGTTCACCGGGGCGACCGGAACGCCCGCGTCCTGCAGACGCCTGACGAGCTCGTCACGCGTGTACTCCTCGCAGGTCGCCTCGACGATGGCGTGGAGTTCCGTGCGGTTCTCCAGGCGGTTCTCGAGTTCCGCGAACCGCTCGTCGTCGCCGATGTCGAGGCCGAGGGCGTCACAGAACTGCCGCCACTGCCGGTCCGAAGACGGCCCGATGAACACCCACTCGTCGTCGCCAGACCGGAACACGTCGTACGGGGCCCAGCCGGGGTGGCTCGCGCCCATCGGCTCGGGGACGTCGTCGTACGCCTGTGTGTACGCGAGCCAGTACCCCATGAGTGCGACCGTGCTCTCGAACAGCGGGACGGTGAGGTGCTGGCCGGTGCCGGTCTCTTGGCGCTGACGGATGGCACCGAGAACCGTCACGGCGGCGTAAAGCGACGCCACCATGTCGGACAGGCTCGTTCCCGACCGGACGGGCGGCTGGCCGGGATGGCCGGTCACGCTCATGACGCCCGAGAGCGCTTCGGCGACCGGATCGAGCGCCGGGAACCGCTCGTAGGGGCCCTGGTTGAACCCCTTGATCGAGCAGTAGACCAGTTCCTCGTTGACCGTCTTGAGGTCGTCGTAGCCGACGCCGAGGCGGTCGGCGGTCCCGGCCGCGAAGTTCTCGACCAGCACGTCGGCGTTCGCGACGAGTTCTTCGAAGATGGCCGTGCCGTCGTCGGACTTCAGGTCGAGCGTGACACTGAGCTTGTTCCGGTTCACGTAGTTGAACGAGCTGTTCCCGATCGGACTCGAGTCGCGGACGGCGTCACCGCCCCCCGGTGATTCGACCTTGATGACTTCCGCGCCGAGGTCGGCGAGGATCATCGAGCAGAACGGGCCCGCGATGATGTGCCCGAGTTCCAGGACCGTCACGTCCGACAACGGTCGGCCCTCGCCGCCCGGAAGCAGCGATGGCGCGACCCGTCCACCGTCGGTCATGACCGGCGTCACCTCTCTGCGGTCGTCTCTGGCTTGCTCTTCGCGTTTCGTCCGCGCTCGGTGTGTCGGTGAGTCGTGTGTCATGGGATGCGTGATAGCGAACAGGTGGTCAGCTCGGCTGTGAGAGGTTCTCGCGGACGAGGTCAGGACCGTGACAGATCGTCTGCCCGGCGTCGTCGAAGACGAACAGGTCGCGTGCTTCGAAGGACAGGTCGAGTTCGTCGCCCGGGTCGACGTCTCCGAAGGCGGCGGAGACGGCGTCGACGGCCGAACCGTCGTCCGTGTAGCCGTGGACGACGAACTCGGTGCCGAGTTGTTCGATGACCTCGGCGGTGATGTCGAGGCCGTACGTCCCGTCGTCCGCCGAGAGGTACTGCGGGCGAATCCCGACCGTCACCCGCTCGCCGACACGGTCCGCGAAGTGTTCGGCCGGCACGGCGACGTCGAACCCCGGTGCGCTGAGGACGTAGCCGTCTTCGGACGCTGCGACGGTCGCCGACAGGAGGTTCGTCGACGGTGTGCCGATGAACTCCGCGACGTACGCGGAGACCGGCCTGTCGAACAGTTCGCCCGGTGGCGCGAACTGCTCCAGTCGGCCCTCGTTCAGGAGGATCACCTGGTCGCTCATCGTCATCGCCTCGGTCTGGTCGTGCGTGACGTAGACGACCGTCGCGTCGAGCTCTTGATGGAGGCGCTGGACCTCGACGCGAAGCTCGGCTTTGAGCTTCGCGTCCAGGTCACTCATCGGTTCGTCCAGCAGGAGGACGTCGGGGTCCTGGACGAACGCGGACCCGAGCGCCACGCGCTGCTGTTGGCCGCCCGAAAGCTCCGCGGGCATCTTCTCGAGCTGCTCGGTGATCTGGAGGGTGGCCGCAGCCTCGTCGATGAGTTCGTCGCGCTCGGCCTTCGGAACCCCCTGGATCTTGAGGCCGTACCCGATGTTCTCGCGGACGGTCATGTGCGGGTAGAGCGCGATGGACTGAAACACCATCGCGCAGTTGCGCTCCTGTGGCGACTGCTCGGTGACGTCCTCGTCACCGAACGCGATGCGGCCGCTCGACGGAGTCTCCAGCCCCGCGATCATGCGGAGCGTGGTCGTCTTCCCACAGCCGGACGGCCCGACGAGCGTCGTGAACGAGCCCTCCGGAATCGATAGCGTGAGGTCGTCGACGGCGACGTGGACGGTGCTGGCTGTCTTGTACTCTTTGCGTACCGTATCGAAGTGGATTGGTCGTGCCATTATTCGAGCCCTCCGACGTTGAAGCCCTGGAGCAGGTAGTTCTGCAGGAACAGTGCGATGAGGAACGGGGGGATACAGATGAGGAGCGACACCGCCATCGTCTCCCCCCAGCCGATGCTGACGCGGTCGAGAAAGAGGCTCGCCCCGACCGTGATCGTGTACATCTCGTCTTGACTCATCACGACGCGTGCCATCGTGTAGTCGTTCCACGCGACGGCGAACGAGAAGATGGCCGCGGAGACGTACCCCGGTCTCGCGACCGGTAACACGACGTCCCAGAGCGTCCGGGTGCGACTCGCACCGCGAACCCACGCCGATTCTTCGAGCGAGATGGGCACGGTCTGGAAGTACTGCCACATCAACCAGATGGTAAAGGGCGCCGAGATTCCCGTCAGCGCCAGCGTCAGCGCGAAGTAGCTGTTCAGCATGCCGAGCGTGAAGAAGATCACGTACAGCGGGATGGCGAGCACGATCGGGCTGAACATGTACGAGAACAGCACCGCGCGTGCCGCCATCGTCTTCCCCCTGAACTCGAAGCGGGTGAGGCCGTAGCCGGCCGCCACCGCGAGCGATGTCGAGAGGACCGTCGAGCTCACCGTGACGATCAGACTGTTCGTGAAGTACTGGACGGTCGCGGTCTCTTCGAGCAGCACCGCGAAGTTCCGGAACGTGAACGACTCGATGAGGAGGTTCACGTCACCGCCAGCGAACACCGTCTGGGGTGCCTGGACCGCGACGGCCACCATCACGTACACGGGGATGGTGACGAAGATGGCGACCAGTATCGCGACCACGGCGAGTGAGACGCGTTTGACCGTCGCCTGAACGTGTTGTGGGACGTACGACCCCGCAGCGCCTTCGCCGAGGGCCATCAGGCCGCCACCTCCTCTTCGGGGGTGAAGAGTTTGAAGTAGACGACGGCGACCCCCGCGAGCAGGAAGAACATGATGCCTGCCAACGCGGTGGCACCGCCGAAGTTCACCTCGTTGAACGCGAGTTCGTACACGCGGATCGGGAGGGTGGTCGTCGCATCAAGCGGGCCGCCTCTGGTGGCGAGGTAGATGATATCGAACTTGTTGAACATCCAGATGCCCCGAACGAGGAGGATGATGAGGATGGCTCCACGGAGGTGTGGAATCGTGATATCGCGGAACGACTGCCACGACGATGCGCCCTCGACGCGGGCGCGTTCGTAGAGGTTGGGGTCGATGGCCTGGAGGCGGGCGAGCAGGATGAAGAACGCGAACGAGCCGAACTTCCAGACGCTGGTGATCGCGACGGCCGGCATCGCCCACTCGAGCGTCGAGAAGAACGCGATGGGCTCTTCGATGACACCGAAGCCGAGCAGCCACTGGTTGATGACACCGAGGTTCGGGTCGAAGAGGAACTGCCAGATGAAGATGACGACGAGCGTCGGCAGGAGGTACGGGAAGATCATCATCGTCCGGAGGACGTTTCCGCCCTTGATCTGCTGATTGACGACCAGTGCGAGCGCGAGGCCGAGCAGGAGACTGAACACCGTCGTCGAGACGGCGTAGACGACACTGTTCCAGAGGAACGTCAGGAACGCCGGTGTGGCCAAGATCGCGGTGTAGTTCTCCAGGCCGACGAAGACACTCGCGCCGGTCGGGTCGGAGAACAGGCTCATCCCGAGCGCGTAGAGGATGGGTATGGCCCACACGACGACGAAGAACGCGACGAGCGGGACGAACGTCACCAACAGCAGCAGGCGACGCTCGTCGATCTCTGCGAACCGTGTCGAAAGCGACGTTGAGGTACTCATTGCGGCGAGGAACCTCAGTTAGCCCTGGAGCGCCCTGAGTTCCTCCGCGAGCCAGTCGACGGTCTCTTCCGGTGAGAGCCCGCCGACGAGTAGCTGGTCGGCGGCTTCGCCGAACTTCTGCTGGCCGTAGGCGTCCGCGCCGACGATGTTCGGAGCGCCGTCGTCCCCGGTCGCGAGGACGGTCGTGAACGCATCCCAGTTCTCGCGAACCAGCTCCATCACCTCGGGGTTGTTCTGGACGACCTCGTTCGTGGTGTACGCCTCACTGTCGAGACCCTCGCGCGTCGGCGGGAACTGGAACAGCGGTGCGGAGAGCAGGAAGTCCATGAACCGGTCGGACTGGTTGAAGAAGTTGACGAACTCGCGGGCGCCCTCGGTCGCCTCGCCGCCGGACCAGACGACGTGGCCCTCCATGTACGCCCACCACTTGTCCTGTTCCTTGCCGTCGGGGACGGGGAACGCGGTCGGGGAGAGCTTGTCGACGAGGTCAGGACGGTTCCCCATGATGGTGAGAATCGGGAGCCCACCGACGCTCATCGCGGCGGCGGCGTTCTCCTGCTGGAGCGCGGCAATCGCGTCGCCCCACTCCCAGCCCGACCCGTTCGGCGCGTACTCGGCCATCGACGCGAGCCACTCGAACGTCTCGACCGCGCGAGTTCGGTTCTCGCCCTGGTCGATGGTGACCTCGATGTCGCCCTCCGGGCCGCTGTAGATGTCGACGTCGTTCTGCCAGAGCGTCTGCGTGACCGAGGTGTCGGCGTTGTTCGTGTTCCCGGACTGGACGACGTAGCCGTTGATGTCTTCCTCCTCGCTCGCGCGCTGGGCCTCGGCGAGCCAGTTCTCCCAAGTCGTCGGGTTCTCGTCGTAGATGTCGTTCCGGTACCACCCCATCAGGGGTTCGACCATCGTCGGGACGAAGTAGGATTCCCCCTCGACGTTCACAGGGTCCGGGAGGCCGGTCCCCTGGACGGCTTCGCTGACCGGAGCGGCGTTGCCGTCACGCTGGTACCGGTACGCGTCCGAAGCGGTGTCGAAGACGATGTCCGGCGGGTTGTTCGCGGCCCGCATCTTCTGTAACTGCTCGTCGGTCGACGTCCCCTTCGCGGTGTACGTCACGTCGACCGTGTAGTCGAACTCCGCTTCGAACTCCGCGATGATCTGGTCGATGACGTCCTTCGAGTCCCCGCGGTCCGAGAGGTAAGTGATGGTGGTCGAGGTGTCGCCCCCACCACCTCCACCGCTGCCCCCATCGCCGCCCCCGTTCCCGCTCCCGCCGCTGGAGTCTCCCCCACCGCCGGAGTCTCCACCGCCACCGCCGTCGCCACCGTTGCCGAGACAGCCTGTGAGGCCGATGGTCGCTGTGGTGCCCGCTGCTGTGAGGAACGCACGCCTGGACGTATGCCTCTGAGACATGGTTCACTTTACAACACTTAATCATGAACGTCTTTAGCCTACACTCGTAGGCTATTCAAGTGGGGTCGGCTACTCGGCGAGAGAGAGAGTCGGTCGATGTGTCCCCGGCGGAAGCGACTCTGCGACAGCAATCGGATGCTGGGCTAGTTCCCGATGGACGGCGAGACACGCAGCTCCCCGTCACTGGTCGTGCCGCTGCGCTGCTCGCCCTCGAACGCGCTGCGCAGGAGTCGGGCCTCCGCCTTCCGGAGGTGCTCGAGGAAGGTCGAGTGCGCGATACCGAGTTCCGCCGCGAGCGTCTCGGCATCGGCCGCTCGGGGCCACTCGTAGTAGCCCTCTGCGAGCGCGAGTCCGACCACCTCGGCCTGGCGGTCCGACAGCAGGGTCTCTGAGGACTGGTACGGCAGCAACTGCAGGACTTCGACCGATCCGAACTCCCGAAGCTCCGTGACGATGTTCCGGAGGTCAGCCCGACGATAGACGACGATATCGAAGATTCGCTGGGTGCCGTTCACGCGGTCCCACCACTGCATCATGCCGTGGTTCTTCCGGATGATCGGCAGCGCACCACACGAGCGTTTCGTGAGCTTCACGTGGGTCTCGTCGACCCGGTCGACGGTGCAGACCTGGTCTGAAGCCTCGAACGCCCGTACGAACTCGTCGGCGTTGCCCCCGGCATCGATGACGAACTTGATGTGCTCGTCGTCGATCACCTCCTCGTAGTTGACCGTGAACGTGGTCTCCCAGCGAGCGGTGACCTCACTCAGGATACAGTCCGTCTCCATGTCGAGATAGAGCTTCGCACGGAACATTGGCACACACTGGACGCCGGACGCAGATGAGTGTTTCCCGGGGTCACAAGGAGTGATATCGAATTGAGACTCCTCCAGCGATGTAAGGATGGGATTTTATCACTGGACTCGTGAGAGCGTGATATGGTCTCGGCACTCCAACTGCTCGAAATTCTCCTCAATGGGGTGACGATTGGGGTCGTCTATGTCCTCGTCGCCGCGGGGTTGTCCGTCGTCTTCGGGGTCATGGACGTGTTGAACATCTCACACGGCGAGCTGCTGGCGCTGGGTGCCTACTTCGCAGTCTCGGTTATCATCGGTTTCGGCGAGGGCGGCTTCTGGCTCGCACTCGTCTTCGTTCCGCTTCTCGTCGGCACACTCGGTGCAGGTCTCGAACGGGGGCTCATCCGACGTGTGTACGGGCGCGGCCAACTTGCACAGATCCTCCTCACCTTCGGCCTGCTGTTGATCATCTACGACACGAAACAGCTCGTCTGGGGGACCGAAGCGAAGAACCTCTCACCCCCTGTATTGCTCGATGGTGCGGTCTCGCTCCTCGGGTTCTCCTACTCGCTGTACAACTACTTCATGATCGCGTCCGGCCTCCTGCTCGCCCTCGTCACGTGGGGGCTCTTGCACCACACGCGGTTCGGACTGGTGATCAGAGCCGGGGCAGAGGACAGAGGGATGGTCCGCAACCTCGGCATCGACATCGACCGCTACTACACGCTCGTGTTCGGTTACGGGGCTGCGATGGCGGCGTTCGGTGGTGTCGTCCTGGGCGGCTACCAGAACGTGAACGTCTCGATGGGCAATGCGGTGATCATCCCGGCGTTCGTCATCGTCGTCCTGGGTGGTCTCGGGAGCTTTCGCGGGGCGGTCTTCGGCGGGCTCCTCGTCGGTATCCTCCAGAGCGTCGCCAGCACGTTCGTCCCCGACCTGCAGGGGATGGTCGTCTTCGGGCTCATGATCGGCGTGTTACTCGTCCGTCCAGAGGGGCTGTTCGGCGGCGGCAGCACGCAGGTCGACGCCGGCGACTCCGAACCGAGCCAGTTCGTCAGCGACCTCGACGGTGGCGTCCTCGGCGACCGACCGCGGCTACGGTTCCGCATAGGCCTCGCCGTCGTCGGACTGCTCGCGCTCGTCCCGGTGTTCGAGGGGGTCCTCTACTCGAAGTTCGTCGTCTCGATGGTGACGACGGCACTCATCTGGGCGCTGTTCGCGTTGAGTCTCGACATCGTCCTCGGATACGCCGGCCTGATCTCGCTCGGACACACGCTCTTCTACGGGGTGGGCGCGTACGCCGTCGTGCTGACGCTCACGCACGTCACGCCCTCGGCGTTCGTCGCCCTCGCCGTCGCCCTCGGCTGCTCTGCGCTCGTCGCCGGCGTCGTCGGTCACCTCGCGATCCGTGTCTCGGGGGTCTACTTCGTGATGATGACCCTCGCCTTCGCCGAGCTCGCGAACGAGGCCGTCGTCAAGTTCGGCTTCACCGGCGGCAGTAACGGCCTGTTCGGTGTCCCCGAGCCGCTGTACGGGTTCGGCCCCGTCGGTGTGCGTTTCAGCGAGATCATCGTCGGTCGCGAACCGTTCGCGTTCACGGGCGACGCACTGTTCTACTACTTCCTCTTGATGACGGTTGTCGGCTCGTACCTTCTCGTCCGCCGCATGATGCACGCACCGTTCGGCTCCGTCCTGCAGGCGATTCGAGAGAGTGAACTCAGAGCGGGCTTCGTCGGCTATCGCGTCCAGCGGGTCAAGCGACAGGCGTTCACGGTGAGTGGGACGCTCGCCGGCCTCTCGGGAGCCCTCTTCGCCCTCTACAACGGCTTTGCGACACCGACGCTGTTGCACTGGATCAACAGCGGCGACGTCGTCGTCATGGCGGTCCTCGGGGGTGCTGGAACGCTGTACGGCCCGATGCTCGGGGCGGCCGTGTTCACCATCTTCGAGGAGCGCCTCTCGTCACTCATCCCGTGGTGGCGACTGCTGCTCGGAACTGCTTTCGTCGCGGTCGTGCTGTTCTTGCCGAAGGGCCTCGTCTCCCTGCCTATTCGACTGTCTGAGTACGCCGGGGCAACCGAAACCAAGACGGCTTCGGGTGGGCGGGCCAGTGAGGTGGAGGGCGATGACTGACACGGCCGCAGAGAGCGAGAAGACACCGTACGGAGACACGACTGTGGCCGACGACGTCGTGTTGCGGACCGATGGGCTCACGAAACAGTTCGGCGGGTTCACCGCAGTCGACGGGGTCGATTTAGCGATCGAACGCGGCGAGTTCCGGAGTATCATCGGCCCGAACGGTGCGGGCAAGACCACGCTGTTCAACCTCATCAGCGGGGCGATGGCGCCGACGGACGGGTCGATCACGCTACTCGGGACGGACGTCACGGACTCCCCGCCAGCAACGCGTGTCGCGGGCGGCCTCGCCCGGTCGTTCCAGTTGACGACCGTCTTCACCGGGCTCTCCGTGCGCGAGAACGTCAGGCTGGCCACCCAGGCAGCGACCTACGACGACCTCTCCACGCTGGAGACGTTCCTCGCCGAAGTCGGGGGTCTCGAGACGATCACAGACCGTGCGGAGTCGGTCCTCGACCGGGTCGGTCTCACGGCGTTCGCCGAGGCACGGGCGAGCACGCTCTCGTACGGTGACCGGCGACGCCTCGAACTGGGGCTCGTCCTCGCGACCGACCCGGAGGTGGTCTTGCTCGACGAACCGACTGCGGGGATGAGCGGCGAGGAGACGCTGGCGACGATCGAACTCGTCGAAGACGTGCTGGCAGACAGGACCCTCGTCCTCGTCGAACACGACGTCGACCTCGTGATGCGTCTCTCCGACCGGATCACGGTACTCAACAGTGGCCGTCCGATCACGACGGGCACCCCCGAGGCGGTCGCCAGCAACGAGGCGGTTCAGCAAGCATACCTCGGGGGGTACGACCGATGACCGACACGCCCGAGCGAGAAGCGGAGTCGGGGTCGACGGCAGACGCGACGCCTGGCTCGAGGACAGACGGGACGCCCGGTTCGAGACGGGACGGTCCGCACCGCCTCAACAACCCCCTGTTGCACCTCGAAGGCGTGACGGCCGGCTACGGTGCGACGACGGTACTCGAAGGGGTCGGCTTCGACGTCGGTTCGGGAGAGGTGGTCGGGCTCGTGGGCCGGAACGGTGCCGGGAAGACGACCACGCTGCGGACGATCATGGGCTCTCTCACGCCTCGCGCCGGGTCGATCACGTTCGACGGCGTGGACATCACCGACACGCGGCCGGAGGTGACCGTCAGCCACGGCGTCGCTCTGGTTCCCGAGGAGCGCCGCGTCTTCGACAGCCTGAGCGTCCGGGAGAACCTCGAACTCGCCGAACTGGGCGGTGGTGAAGGGGAGTTCGGTCAGCGCATCGTGGACGTACTCGACACCTTCGAGAACCTCGCCGACCGCGAGCACACCGCCGCCAGCGCGCTGAGTGGGGGCGAACAGCAGATGCTCGCTGTCGCCCGCGCGCTGGTCAGCAACGCCGAGTTGCTGCTCCTCGACGAACCCACGGAAGGGCTCGCACCCTACATCATCGAGCGCGTCGTCGAGGTCATCGAGAACCTCAAATCACAGGGGTTGACCGTGCTCCTCGTCGAGCAGAACGTCCACGTCGCACTCGACGTCTGTGACTACGTGTACGTCGTCGACAACGGCCGGATCGTCCACGGGAGCACGAGCGACGCACTGCAGGCCGACGACGACGTTCTCGACCGGCATCTGGGTGTAAGTCGGTAGGCCGTCGAGTACTTGCATCCGTCGCCCATCGCGCTCGAGAACGCAAATCCTGAAGCATGGTGGTCAGACCTGTACATCAGTATGCTTTAGTGTCGTAACTCGATACAGAGGTTCATGTCAACACCCGACGGGACACTGGAGAACGCCGACACCTCCAGTGGTGGCCTGAGCAGACGACGAGCCTTGCAGATACTGTCGAGTAGCGTGGCCCTGACGGGACTCGCAGGGTGCGTCCGAGACGCTGGGGAAGGGGGAAGCGGCACCGAAAGCGGGAGTGAGGGCGGAAGCGACACCGAAGCAGGGGCGGGAAGCAGCGGCACCGACACCGAAGCCGGCGCGACCGACATCGGGACGCTCTCACTCGGCGTGTTGGTTCCCACGAGCGGCCCTTCTGCCCCACTCGGGAAGGCACAGCGACAGGGCGCGGAACTCGGCGTCCAGTTCGTCACCGAGAGCGATGCCTTCGACTTCGAGGTCGACGCCGTGTACGAGGACACCCAGACCGACCCCGCAACCGGGCGGCAGAAAGCCCAGAAGGTCGTCGAAGAGGACGGCGTGCAGATCATCACCGGTGCACTGGAGAGTTCCGTCTCACTCGCCGTCGCCGACTACGTCGGCCAGCAGGAGACGCTCTACATGTCCGGGGCGGCGACGGTCGCTTTGACCGGCGAGGACTGCAACGCCAACACCTTCCGGTACGAGTCGAACGCGGCCCAGCACATGGCCGGCCTCACCGACTTCGCCGCCAGCGAACTCGGCACGAACTGGTGGCTCCACAGCACCGACGAGGCCTACGGGCAGTCCGCACTGAACCAACTCGAACAGCGTGTCGACGAACAGGACCTCGACGTCGACGTCGTCGGGCGGACGATGCCGGACCCCGGGACGTCCGACTTCGGGCCGCAGATCAGCCAGATATCCAGCTCCGACGCCGACGTACTGGTCCTCCCCGAAACCGGAGGCGACCTGATCAACTTCATGAAACAGGCCAACAGCGCCGGTCTGAAAGACGAACTCGACATCATCGGCACCGCCCTCTTCGCGCAGGTCAGTCGTGGCGCACTCGGTCAGGTCGCAGCCGGCACCTACTCGTCGACGCTGTACAGCCACAAACTCGACACCGGCGACAACCGACAGTTCGTCGAGGCCTACCAGAACGCGTACGACACGCTGCCGGGGAACTTCGCCCGCGTTGGCTACGAACTCGTCAGAACCGCTGCTCGTGGGGTCCAAGCAGCCGGGACGAGCGACCACGTGACGGTCCGCGACACGCTCGAAGGGCTGGAGATGCAGACCGTCCTCGGGGAGACGTCCTACCGGGCGTGTGACCACCAGTCGGTCAATCCGGTGTGGACCGGCGAGATCGTGGAGGCGGGCGAGGGCACCGAAGTCAACCTGCTGAACAAGATCGACGGCCCGGAGACCGTCCGGTCGTGCGAGGAGACCGGCTGTTCGTTCTGAGCGAGGTGGGTGAGAGCGAGACCCCCACTCTGTGGCAGATGAGACACAGACGACAGGACACACGAAGGAGCGACAAAGACGCATGACCGAAGGAGAGACCGGGACCGAGAGCGAGCGAGACGTCCTCGTCGCCGTCGACGTCGGCACGACGAAAATCAAGACGGTCGCATTCGACCTGCGGGGGTCGGCCGTAGCGAGTGCCACACGCGAGACCGAGACCGCCACTCCGGAGGCCGGCCACACCGAGCAGTCGATGGGACAGGCCTACGCACTGACGGCGGAGACCATCGGCGAGGTAGTCGAGGCACTTCCAGCGGATGCCGAGCCACGCGGCGTCGGCGTCACCGGACAGGGTGATGGGCTCTGGGCCGTGACGAGCGAGGGCGACCCGGTTCGTCCCGCGATCCTCTGGTCGGACTCTCGGGCGGCCGAGATCCTCGACGCGTGGGACGATGCGGGAACCCTCGACGACATCGTCGCCCAGTGTGGGTCGGCCCCCTATCCCGGCATGAGCCTCCCGCTGTTAGCCTGGCTGGCCCGCGAGGAACCCGCCCGGTTCGCGCAGGTCGAGACGATTCTCTCGTGCAAGGACTGGATTACGTACCGGCTAACCGACGAGCGGGTTACCGACCACAGCGAGGCGACAGTGCCATACCTCGACCAGTCGACCGGCGAGTACGACCGGTCGGTGTTCGACCTCGTCGGTCTGCCCGAGGCGGGGGACGTCCTCCCGGAACTCGTCGCGCCGACCGAAATCGTCGGGAGCGTCACCGAGGCGGCCGCCGCCGAGACGTGTCTCCCCGAAGGACTCCCGGTCGTGGCCGGCTTGTTCGACGTGCCAGCGTCGGGAATCGGCAGTGGAACCGCCACGACCGGGGGGACGGCGGTCACGCTCGGCACGTCGCTCACCCACCAGGTGTTCGTCGAGGGCCCGCAGTCGGCGCGCTCGGGTATCCAGATGAACCTCGGCATCGACGGGCTGTGGACGTACGCCATCGGGTCGAACGCCGGCACTCCGAGTTTCGACTGGGCCACAGAGACCGTTGCCGATGCGGACGACGTCACGGAACTCGAAGCACTCGCTGCCGCCGCCCCCGCCGGGAGCGACGGTGTCTGTTATCACCCATATCTCAGTACGACCGGAGAGCGTGGCCCCTTCGTCGACCCTGACGCCCGCGGGCAGTTCATCGGGCTGACGCCCGCGCACGGCTCCGAACATCTCGCCCGTGCCGTGTACGAGGGACTGTCGCTGGCCGTCCGTGACTGCGTCGAACACTTGCCGAACGACGCCAGTCGCGTGGCGCTGAGCGGGGGCGGAACGCGCTCCGAGCTGTGGCCGCAGCTCATCGCGGACTGTCTTGACCGTCCGGTCGTCGTTCCCGCCGGGGGGGAACTCGGCGCGAAGGGGGTGGCGGTCGTTCTCGCAGTCGGACTGGACGAGTTCGCCTCGCTCGAGGAGGCAGTCGAACAGATGGTCTCTGTCGACCGACGCTATTCCCCGAGAGACGACGTCGTCCCTACCTACGATGCACTGTACGACCTGTACGTCGACGTTCGCGAGGCGATAGGAGACGTCTGGACACGGAGGGCGGAGACGTATCGGTCACTGAGAAGCTCACCACCGCGTGGGTAGTGAGAGACCGGCCTTCGCTTATCAGTGGTTGTCAGTCCACTCCGCTACGGACACGGTCAGGCCGACATCGCGAAGTCGCTCGGCGAGCGGTGCGCCGATGCCCGAGGCTGGCGTCAGGACGCCCCCGGACACCGGTGAGTCGATTTCCTCACGTACCAGGCACATGGCAGCCTCGCCGAGCATCTGCGCCGTGGCACCGTATCCCGGGTCCCGGTCGGCACTGATCTCGCTCGCGACGACGAACGGGCCGTCGTGAGCCGTCCCCCGGCCGAACACGCGGACGGTGAAATGACCCGCATCCATCTGGGCGCTCGTCGGGCCTTCGCCGGGGTCGGGGAACACGAAACGGGAGAGGCCCTCGCGGACTGGGCCGATGGACATCGCGACATCCCCGAGGCCGAGGCCCACGGCGATGGCACTCGCGGCTGCTGCGCCGCCGAGGCCACGTCCGGTGGGGACGACCTCACTACACCGGAACTCACGCCCCCACGGATAACCGAGGACGGCATTGCTTCGTCTGACCACTCGTTCGTTGACGGGTGCCATCGGAGACGGCGCGGTCCAGACGTCCCGCAGCGGGTCTCGTTTCGGACGCCGCTGCTCGCCGGGGTCGACCCCGGCTCGCTCCCCACGAGGAGCCAGCGAGTACGGATTCCGGAGCGTCTGTCGAGCGATTGGGTCCGTGGACGCGGCCTCGTACATCGCGACCGCACTCGCCATCGTGCCACCGCTCACGCCGCCGCTTCCGGCCTCCAAGTAGATCCGAACCAGTTCACAGGGGGCGTCGAACTCGTCGGTCGCGAACGACTGGACGAGCAGGTTGCCGAGGTCCGCCGGGATAGAGTCGAACCCGCAACTGTGGACGATTCGAGCGCCGGTTTCGACCGCTTCGTCGTGGTAGCGGTCGATCATCTCTCGAATCCAGGTCACCTCGCCAGTGAGGTCACAGTAATCGGTCCCCGCTTCGACACAGGCCTCGACAAGCGGGGTTCCGTACGTCGTGTAGGGACCGACGGTCGTACAGACGACGCGGGTACTCCGTGCGAGCTCGCGGAGGCTCGCCGGGTCCGTCGCGTCTCCGAGGACGAGCGGCAGGTCGTCCCACTCGCGCGTTCCGTCGACGAGTCTCGTTTCGACGCGCCGAAGCCGCTCCTCGTTACGCCCACCGAGTGCAAGCGAGAGCTCCTCCGGGGTGTACTGTCCGGTGAGGTGGTCGGCCACGAGCTGCCCGGCGACGCCCGTCGCACCCCAGACGACGACATCGTACGGTCGGTCAGTTAGAGACATGTTCGTTATGAGATAATTGCTCGCCCACGTGTTCAACGGTTCGGTGTCGCGTCTCTCGACGGCGTGGCCTCGACGAGACCGGCGGTGAACCGCCGTCCACCCGCATCGACCCGTTGCCACGTGCCGGGGTCTCGGTAACGGCGTCGCCTCCGAAGAGGGTGGCCCGGCCGAGCAGACGCTGGTCGAGGTGGCCGGAGACCACGGGGTCGACGTGGGTCGTCGATTCTGCTCACTGAATACCGCTCGGATACTTCCCGTGCCTCCGGTAGTGAGCGACGACCTTGATGAACGCCCCGAGGTGCAGTCCAACGACGATGAGAATCGAGAGTACGTACAGGAGGTGAAGCGAATCCGCTATCGGAACCGCGCCTCGGCGGAACGTCTGGTCGTAGATGTGGACTGTCAGGAGCCAGAACATGACGTACGTTCCGTGGCTCTGGTGCCACTTCCAGGCTTTGGGTCCCATGAACCGATACGCCCAGATGTTCGAGGTGAAGAGCAAAACGACGGCGATAAGAAAACCGACGATAGCAGCGAACGCCCAGGCGCTCATACCCACGACGAATCCGACGACGTCCCACCCGAAGAACTGGAACACGAGGAGTACGTGGGCCAGCGACCACATCACGAACCAGATGCCGAGTTCGGAACGGACGTACAGCGGGAAGTTCCCCTTGAACCGTCGATTGATTGCTGGCCAGATCTTCGTCACCGGCCCGATGACCAGTACCAGAAACAGGAGGAACCACGGAACGGCGGCGACAACCCGCGAAAAACTGTACCCGGCCGCCCACAGCAACACTGCTAAGACGACGCTTCCGACGAGAACGGCAGCGTGATGTTCGCCGCGGTTGAACGGATCGACTGTCATATTCGTGTCTATTGTGCACACTCGACTACTATCAACGTGTGCGGGTACAGCGTCCTCTGCGGCGTGTCAAATCGAGAGAGAGCGAGAGGCGAGAAGAGGAACAATCTAGCTCCGGCCGTCACCTTCCACTGATGCGTTTTGAACGGTGTGCCGCGTGTCGAGTGTGTACCGCAACTGTACGACTCCCGTCGCACTGACCCCGTGCCCCGACAATATTAACCCGTGACCGGCGCTATCGTCGGCTATCTATCCGGATGGTTGCTGAACTAGCCCTGTCGACAGATTTTGCGATCATCCTTGTGACAGCAGCCTTCATCGGGATTATCGCGCACCGGACCGGCCAGCCGACCATCGTCGGCTATCTCCTCACAGGGCTGTTGCTCGGACCCGCTGTTCTCGAAATCGTCGAACCCAGCGAAATCACGACCACGATGGCCGAACTGGGACTGGCGTTCCTGTTGTTCCTGTTGGGAACCAAGTTGCGCATCGAGGATATCCGACACGTCCTCGGGCCGGTCATCAAGATATCGCTCCCGCAGATGGTTCTCGTCTTTCTCACAGGACTGGGCACCGCGATGGTGCTTGGTTTTCGACCGTTAGAGGCCCTACTGATCGGGTTAGTCGTGATGTACAGCTCGACAGCGGTCGTCATCAAGATGTTGACGGACAAGGACGCAGTGACGTCTCTCCCCGGAAAGATAGACGTCGGTGTGCTTCTCGTTCAGGACGTTGTCGTCGTTATTCTATTGACGGTTTTGGGGACGGGGCGCCCCGATGGCGCAGCTGACCTTGGCATCACTCTCCTCACGATCGTCGGTCTGCTCACTGGTGTCGGGTTCGTAACTGCCGCAGCGACGCGGTACCTGCTGCCCGAGATGTTCCGCCGTATCGCAGACAACAAGGACGCCTTCTTTCTGGCCGCAGTCGCGTGGGCGTTCCTGTTCATCCTCGTTTTTGACCAACTCGGTCTGTCCATCGAGATGGGTGCATTCCTCGCCGGTGTGTCACTCGCACAACTCCCGTACAGTACAGAGCTCCGTGACCGTATCTCTCCACTGACGAATCTGTTTATACTGATATTCTTCGTCTCGGTCGGGTTGCAGCTGGATGCAGGTGACTTATTTGTATACTGGCAGGAAGCCGCTATCGCCGCCTTCGTTCTGATTCCAGCCAAGTTTCTCGTCTTCTTCGCACTCCTCAACTGGCAGGGGTTCAGCCTCGAGACGACGTTTCTCGGCAGTGTAGCGATGATTCAGGTCAGCGAGTTCGCGCTCGTCGCCGGAACCGTTGCGGTCGCCGAAGGGTTCGTCGGTGAGCCGATCCTCGGCTTCCTCAGCCTGCTGGCCGTGCTGACGATGAGCGTCTCCGTGTACGTCATCAAGTACAACTATCACTTATACGAGCTGCTCCACCCGTTCTTGAGTCGATGGGAGACGGCTGGCAGTGAGCGTGTGATCGAACACAGACACTATCGAGACCATGCGGTCGTGATCGGGTACGACGAGCTGACACGTAACGTCTTACCCCGACTGGCGGAGTTCTACGACGACGTCGTCGTTATCGACCGAAAAGTTGCTCACATCGAAGCGCTCGAAGCGGCCGGTTACGACGTTATTTACGGCGACTTTCGTCACGCCGAGGTTCGGAATGCGGCTAGACTGAAACGGGCCGATTTCGTCCTCTCGTCGTCCGCCGAACCCGACGTGAACAAAGCACTACTCGCAGAGGTCGGCGAGAGAACAACAGTTTTGATCGAGGCCGAGTGGGCTGCGGATGCCCGCGAGCTCTACGGCTACGGTGCTCATTACGTCGCGTTGAGCCCCCAACTCACCGCCGAGCGGCTTACAGAGTACCTCGAGGGGTACTTCGAGGATCGTGAGACGTTCAGTCGGGTGGCCGAAACCGACGTGAGGAGTTCACGACGTTCTGAACCGGTTTCCAGGCAAGCCGAGGACTTGGACGGTGGTGTCGGTGAGTGAACTCCTCACTGCGCTCTCGGTGATCTTTGTCATCGGCGGGGCGTTCCTCTTCGTGGCAGATCGGTTCGGGTTACCGATAGTCCCCTTCTTCATCTCCGCAGGAATCGTCGCTGGCGTATTCGTCGGGGAGGAGACTACGCTCGAACTCGCTCGATATGGTATCGTCTTGCTCGTATTCGGCTTCAGCGTGCAGATTCAGTTCGAGGCTGTCCGCACGGTGCTCAGCGACAGCGAGGTCGTGGCGCTGGGTCAGATCGCCGTGCTCGGGGTGTTGGGCGTCACCGGCAGTGTCCTGATCGGCCTTCCGACCGACCAGGCGCTCTATGTTGGCATCGCCGCCGCACTCTCGTCCACCATCGTCGGAACGGGGCTCCTCCAGACGAGACGGTACAGAACTCTCGTCTACGGACGATTAGCCGAGTCGATCCAGTTCGTTCAGGACCTCGTAGCAATCCTTCTGATCCTCGTTTTGAGTGCCGAAACGTTTGCCGCCGACTCCGTGGCAACGCAACTGGGGTACGGTGTCGTTCTGCTCGGGGTCGCAATCGTGGTCAACCGACAGCTCTTCGACCGTCTCGGGCGGGTTTCAGGGGGGTCCGACGAGCTCATGCTCGTCAGTGTCATCGCGCTTCTCATCGCGTTCCTCGGTGCGGCGGAATTCGTCGGCGTCTCTCTCGCCGTCGGAGCGTTCGTCGCCGGCCTCGCAGTCCGTCGTGATGCTGCCGAACATCTCGGGATGCTCAACGGACTCCAATCGATTCGGGACTTCTTCACAGCCATCTTTTTTATCACCCTCGGGACACTCGTTGCGGTTCCAACCACCGAGGTACTCCTCGTCGCAGGGCTTCTCACGCTCCTGACCGCAGTTATCAAACCAGCAGCCACTATCGCCCTCTTGCTGTACACGGACTACGAGACACGGTCTGCGACACTGACGAGCCTCAATCTCGCACAGGTGAGCGAGTTCGCCCTCATCATCGCGATCGAGGGATTGGTGGTCGGGATGCTGACGCAACCAGTGTTCGATGCGATTATTCTGGCGGCGACCGTGACGATGCTCACCTCGAGTCTCAGCAGTCGCTACGACGAACAGATCTACCGGGTACTCTCCGATCACGGGCTCCTGAGAAAACAGTACGAGAAGGTCGACGAACGGAGCGCCGTCCCAGACGACCTCACCCGTCACGTCATAATCGTCGGGTACGGCAGACAGGGGCGACGTCTCGTCGAAACGTGTGACGCACATGATAGACCGTACGTCGTCGTCGAAAACGATCCGGTTCTGCTACAGGAACTGGACTCGCAGTGTGCGGCGTACGTCTTCGGTGACGCGATAGAACAGTATACCTGGAAGAAAGCAGGCATCGACCATGCACAGATAATCGTCTCGACCGTAGACTCCGACAGGGTCTCGAATCGGATACAGATGCTTGCAGAGGACGTTGACGCCGACGTCGTTCTTCGTGCACGAACGGTTTCGACGGCCCGTGAGCTACTGGAGCGGGGAGCGCTATACGTTGCTATCCCCGAGGTGCTTGCTGCCGAGCAGCTCGTCGAACACGTCGAGGCGGTCGCGGCAGGTGATATCTCGGGGACGGAACTACGAGCGGATTCGCTGACGAAACTCGAACGATAGGCGGAGATCGAGTGGTACACAACGGCAGATGAGATCGAGCCGATGCGGTGAGGGCTCGTCCGGACACAATCGATGGGACGGAACGGTGAGTGAACGTCCATCGGGTCGGTCGACCGAATCCGTTCTCGCCCCGTATTAGCGGCAGTCGGGTACTCTCATTCGGTGTCTTGTCGGACGGTGAGGACGGGCGCATCGCTCGTGCGCAAGACCCGCTCGGTGACGCTTCCAAGGAGATGCCGGCGTATCCCCGAGCGCCCGTGTGTCCCCATCGTGATGAGGTCTATTCCATGCGCACTGACGAACTCGTTGATCACCTCGTGGGGTGTCCCGGGTTGCACGTGAGTGGTCAGGGTGACGTTGCGGTCCGCTGCACGCTCCGAAACTGCTTCGAGCACCTCGACCGCTTCGTCACGGAGTGGGTCACCGACCGGTGGAAGTCCCCTCTCACCTTCGATCACACAGAGGACGCGTACGGCGGCTCCCAAGCGTTCTGCGATGGCTATTCCGTGTTCGACCGCAGCAGTCGCACCGGGGCTCCCGTCTGTCGGGACGAGTATCTTATCGTATCCCTCTCGTTCTCGACCGATTGCATGCGGTGGCACTGCTAACACGGGGTCGTTGCTCAACCGGATCACACGCTCTGTGACACTGCCGAGGAGGACACGACTCAGTCCACGTCGCCCGTGAGTGCCCATGACGATGAGGTCGATATCGTTCTCTGACGCGTAGGATAAGATCGCTTCGTACGGACTCCCGTACTCGAGGGCTGAGTGGCAGGAACGGTCTGATTCCTGCTCGATGAGTTCCTCGAGTTTCGAGATGGCGTCTCTAGCCTGTGCCTCCGCGAGTCGCTCGGTGCGTTCGGTCTCACCAGCGACGCTGATGACGTGAACGGACGCGTCGACTGCCTTTGCGATCACGAGTCCATGGCGAGCGGCGGCTTCTGCAGATGGGCTTCCGTCGGTCGGAACGAGTATTCGGTCGTACATGGAGACCTCTTGACGGCCACCGTACTATGTTCTTGTGTACCATGAGCTGTGACACCATGACTTATGCAGATGCCTCGTCTCTCTCAACGGTATGGACGAACGACAGAACTCCAATGCGTGCCGAGCGTCGAGCGTCCCGACGACGAGCGCTGTACCCTCTCGAGACCTGCCCGACGAGGAACGTCGCCGTCTGCTGACTACGATGGGTGGTGTCGGCGTCACCGTGCTCGCCGGATGTCTCGGTGACGGTGAGAGCGACGCCCCCTCGTACACCGTGGTATTTCTCGACCGAGACGAACGGACCGAGGTCGAGATATCCGAAGACGAGAAACTGCTGTACCCCGCACTCGACGCCGGTGTCGACATTCCGTATGCGTGTGAAGTGGGCAGATGTGGACAGTGTACTGGGAAGTACGACGGCGATGCCAACGAGGTAGTCACCCACGACGGGAACCAGTTCCTCGACGAGGACCAGATCGAGGCAGGATGGCTTTTGACGTGCGTTGCGTATCCCAGGGACAATTTCGAGCTCGAAGTCACCCACCCAGACGACGAGTGACCGCGCTCACGCGGATGCGTTCGGCTCGTCGCTATCCAGACGGGCGTGGAGGCCGTACGCTGGTTTGACGAGTACGTTGGCGAACGCGACCGAGCGCACGGCAGACCAACAGTACGTCGGTTTGCCGGAGGCGCGAGAGACCGAGTCAGGTCGGCTTGACCGCTTCGATGGTCGCCGAGACCACGTATTCACTCACGTCTCGGTCCGCGTCCCACTCGCTGATGAACGCCTCACTCTCTTCGTCCGATTCGACTCGTATCGCCTCGAACCCGGCTTCCGAGAGCATGCGCTCTACCTCCGGTATCGGCGACGCCCCCGCAACACAGGAGGCGACCGACTCGGGGTCGGCGTGGACATCGTCAGGCAACTCGGCGGTCAGTACCACGTCCGAGATGGCGAGTCGTCCACCGGCACGAAGGGCGCGGAAGGCCTCGTGGAACACCTGCTGTTTGTCGGGCGAGAGGTTGACCACGCAGTTCGAGATGATGACGTCGACCGCCCCGTCGGCGACCGGGAGGTGTTCGATCTCGCCGAGTCGGAACGCCACGTTGTTCACGTCGTTCTTCGTGACGTTGTCGCGGGCTTTCTCGACCATCTCGGGCGTCATGTCGACGCCGATGACCCGTCCGGCCTCTCCGACTTCGCGGGCCGCGAGGAAACAGTCGAAGCCCGCGCCGGAGCCGAGGTCGAGGACGGTCTCTCCGGGTTGCAGGGAGGCAATCGCGTTCGGATTTCCGCATCCGAGTCCCAGGTTCGCACCCTCGGCGACGGCGGCGTCTTCGTCTGCGGAGTACCCGAGTTGCTGCGTCAACTCCTCGTCAGACGTGGAAGCTGACCCGCCACAGCAACTCGACGAGTCGCTCGCAATCTGCGCGTACCGTCGTCGGACTGTGCGCCGCTGTTCGTCGGGGGCGAGCCCGTCGGTCCGTGAATCCGAGAGGGGCTGTTCACTCATCCGGCTCACCTCGCGTCTCGTCGAGCGTGTTCAGGAGGGTCATCGCTCGGGGTGTCACAGCGTAGTATCGCCATCGTCCGTCTTTGCGCCGAGAGACGAGTCCGGCGGCGTACAGCCGCGAGAGTGCCTGACTGACGGCGCTCTGACTGACGCCGAGTGCAGGTTCGAGTTCACAGACGCAGACGCCGCCGTCCGCGTCCGCGTCAGCGATTAGTCTGAGCGCTTCGTAGCGCGTGTCGTTCCCGAGGGCCGTGAGAACCTGCACGTCCGAGGCGAGTTCCGACTCCGTCAGTGCGTGCTGTGCGGTCTGACAGCACTCGCCACTAGCTCGAACGTTCTCGTTCTGCGTCGATGGGGACGGTTGAGTCATCTTAGTAGATGCTAATATAAGCAGACACTAATGTAAGTGTTTCGCAGAGGGAGAGCCACTGGACCGGTCCGGCGTCGGAATCCTGGACGTGAGTCGGTGGCGTTCCGCTGGCGTGTGAACTGGTGGCCGCCGTGCGCGCGTCCGCTGTCGAGGACGGGGCGGCCGGGTTCGACCGCGAGTGATGACTGCGAGTCGGAGACGACTGAACCGGTCGCAATATTCACCAACTTTTATGTAATACTGTCGTCGGTGTTGTGGCATGGTAGACGCAGCGGTGCACGTCATCGACCGCGGTGGGCTGTACTGTGATATGAATTACATGATGGAGGCGAACACGATCGGCACACACGACGAGCCGAATCCGGACACGGAGTACGGGGAGATTCCCGTGTGGAACCTCGTCATCGACCATCCCGAGGGGACGATTCTCTGGGACACCGGCTCCCACCACGATGCGGCTGACGGCCACTGGCCCGAAGGGCTGGTCCAGGCGTTCTATCCGCACGATGCCAGCGAACACCGGCTCGACGACGACCTGGCGGCGGCGGGGTATTCCATCGACGATATCGATGCCGTGTTCCAGAGCCACCTCCACCTCGACCACGCTGGTGGGCTCGAGTTCTTCGCCGGCACCGACACCCCGGTGTACGTCCACGAGGAGGAGCTGAAGTTCGCGTACTACAGCGCGAAGACCGACGAGGGCAGCGGCGCGTACGTCCTCGAGGACTTCGATCACGACCTCAACTGGCAGGTACTCCACCGCGACCGCGAGGAACACTTCACCGACCTGGAGTTCGTCCGATTCCCGGGCCACACGCCCGGGTTGACCGGCTCAATGATCCACCTCGACGACGACGGGACGGTCGTCTTCACCGGCGACCAGGCGTACATGGACGAGAACTACGAGAACGGGACGCCGCTCGGCGGCCCCCTCGTCTGGGGGAAGACCGAGTGGGCCGAGAGCATGGATCGAATCCACGACCTAGAGCGGCGCCACGACGCGGAGGTCGTCTTCGGTCACGACCCAGCACAGTTCGAGGAGATACAACCAGGGTGGGGACTGTGAGCTACGAGCGCTCCGTCTCGGCGGACCCACATCAACTCTCGCCGGAGACCGTCTGGGAGGTACAGATGCCCGCGATTCGCGTTGGTGCCGGCGCGGCCGACGAGCTCGGCTATCAGCTCGACCAGATCGGGGCGCGAGGCGACGAACGAGGGTTGATCGTCACCGACGAGACCCTCGTCTCGCTGGGCCACGTCGGCCGGGTCGCCGACGAACTCGAAGCTGATGGGTTCGACGTCGACGTGTTCGATGGCGTCGAGCGAGAACCCAGTATCGGTGCCGTCGAGGAGTGTATCGAGTTCGTCCGTGCGGAGATGGGCGACGACGGGTACGACTTCTACCTCGGACTCGGCGGCGGCAGTTGCATGGACACCGCGAAGGCGACCCGAGCCGTCGTTGCGAACGGGGGCAGCCTGCTCGATTACGTCGCGGCGCCGACCGGGGCTGGCGAGACACTCACCGAATCCGGTGCGCCGCTCGTCCTCCTGCCGACGACCGCCGGGACCGGGTCGGAGATCTCCCCGGTCGCCATCCTCTCAGTTCCGGAGAAGAACATCAAAGAGGGCATCTCGAGCCCCCACGTCCGTGCCGACGCCGCGGTGCTCGACCCGACCCTCACGACGACGCTCCCACCGGACCTCACGGCGAAGACGGCGATGGACGCGCTCGGGCACGCGATCGAGGGATACACGACGCACCGCTACGACGACCTGCTCCGCCCCGAAGACCCGGCCGACCGCCCCGTCTACGCCGGGCGGACGGGGTTCACGGAGATGTTCAGCGAGAAAGCGATCGACCTCCTCTCCTCGAACGTTCGTCGCGTGGTCAACAACGGTGACGACATCGAGGCCCGAGGCGCGATGTTGAAGGGCGCGCTGTTCGGGGCGATCGCGGGGCTCACTGCCGGAGCGAGCCTCGCCCACGCGATGGCGTACCCGGTCGGAAACAACTACCACACCTATCACGGCGAGACGATCGCCGCGCTCACCCCGGCGAGCACGCTCGGCTACAACGTCGCCAGCGACCCGCCGCGATTCGCGGACGTGGCGGAGATGCTCGGTGCCGACACCTCGGGGATGAGCACGCGCGAAGCCGCCGACGAGGCCCGCGAGGAGTTCGTCCGTCTCCAGCGCGACCTCAACGTCCTTCCGAGCGGGCTCAACGAACTCGCCGGGCTCACTGCCGACGACGTCGGCGAACTGGCCGAGAGCACCGTCGAGAGTCAACAGCGACTCCTCCGGTGTAACCCACGCCCCGTGACGAAAGCGGACGTCGAGGACGTCTTCCGGGACGCGCTGTACAACTGGGAGTGAACACGGCCCGGGGCACACCGTGTCCATGGTTCCGGGGTCGAACCGGTCGGGGTCGGCGGCAGACTCATCAGGGAAGTATTGATTGGAGCGGAGCCCAACGGCGAGTTCAGCTGCTCAGGTACCCCGCATCCCACAGGAACAGCAGAGTGAACACGCCGAAGAAGACGACAACCACGACCAGTCTGGGTATGCTTCCTGGTTCGAGATTCCCCTCGAAGGGGAGCCCAGCGAAGGTGGCGACGAGAAGCGAGGTGCAGAGATACAAGAGATACTTGCCGAATGCTCGGCCCACGTTCAGCTCCGAATCCATACACGATGAAGTCGAGAGCGGATATAAATCACTCCCGGGCTCGGATGCGACACAGTGGTTCTGAGAGCGTTCGAGCACGTCGTCACGACAGTGCCAGACAGGGCGGGTTTACACAGGCGATATGCGGACGGAACGGAGCCTGGTTGCTCGGCTCCGTGGCCGACGCAGGAGACTAGTCTCGTGTGGGTAAAGAGCCGGGGAACACACCCTCTGGTTCCTCGGCGAACACCTCCCGATACGTCTGTTCGAACACCTCGTTGATCGTTACGAGAAGGTCGTTCTCGGCACAGCAGAACTCGTCGACAGCTCGCTGGAGCTGTTCGAAGTACGACCCCGCCAGATTGTGTGGGTCGAGTCGGTACTCCTTCACCACGAGTGCCGCTGCACTCCCTACGTGGGATTCGTCTACGCCCATCGTCTCGAGTGCCTCGTGGAGCCGCTCTGCGTATTCGGTCGTACACCTCTCGGTGAACACGTCGTTGAACGACTGGCCGTCGTGTCGTTTCTCCGTGTGAACGTTCCGCGCTGGAGGGAGGCGAAGTCGGAAGCTGAGTGTTCGGTTCCGAAGCGACTCGGTGGTCGGGGAGTGTACGTAGTAGAGTTTGATGGTACTCGACCGGTCGAGGGGGTCTTGGCTCCAGTACTCCGGAAGGATGCCCTGCCACTTCGGGTTCCGAGAGGGCGACGTGCGCCAGCCGGACTCCTCGAAGTCATACGTCGCGGCGACCTCACTCTCCCAGTTGTCCTTCAGGTAGGTGCTCAGGTCCTCGAAATCGCTCTCGAACTGACTGTTCGCCTTCTCGACCTGCCGAATCAGCCTGTCGTGTTCGAAGTACAGGTCGAGCCGCTCGTTGAGTTCGTCTTCGTCGATGGGAGAGTCCATTCCTTCTGTCTCCTTGACCGACCGGATGAAGTCTGTGAACTGAACGACGCTCCGGTTGGGATACTCGAAGAGCGAGTCTCCCAGCTCGGCCTCGAACCGCTCGACCAGGTCTGCCCAGTCGAGAACGTCGAACGTTCCGGTTCTGTCGGTCGGCTGGTCCGCACCCGCTCGTTTCAGGTAGACGTATCTGCTGTCGTCCAGGCGGTCGACGGCCAGTCTGCTCGTATCGAACCAACTGAAGTCCCACTCGTCCGCCTCGGCGTACGTCGTCGTCTGTCGGTCACCCTCCTCGGCACCCACCTTCAGTTCCAGGAACATCGCCCACCGTGGGTGGTCGGCCAGCGCGTTCCCGCCGCAGACGACCAGGTCGATGCGACCGTCGGACCCATCGTCTGCGAGCCAGACCTCGTCACCGACCTCGATGTGTTGTCCGGCGAGGTTGGACTGGTGGAAGCCGACACAGTCGAGGAACACTTCGAGGAGCGTGTATCCGAAGCCGTGGGGGTTCTGTGGATTCAAGAAGTACGCGAGCGCGTACTGGTACTGTCTCTCCCTCGACCCGGGGAGTATCGAGAAGAACCCGTCGGGCTGTCGAACCCCGCGGTCGAGCTCCAGATACCGCTGGATGAACGCCTCCAGTTCGTCGGCCTCGAAATCGAAGAGGTCATCATTCATACTCGACGTCCGAATCGCTCGGTCAGTCCCCGGTGGTGGTCGTGCAACTCATCACATTTCTTGGGCGTGTCAGAGATAACTGTTGACACACGATTAACTGGGTGAAATTATCAGCGTCGAGCACGTCGTCGAGTCCCTGCTGAATCGACCGTGTGCATTGGTCACAGCGTCTCTCGGCGGTGATCGGCGGAAGGACCGCTGACGGCGGCGGCAGCGTCACCAGAACAGCGGCGTGTCGTCCGGCCGAAAGACGGTGGTGTGGCCGGGAGGTCGAGTGGGCGAATGTGTCGCACCGACCGCAGAAAGCATTTACACTGAACGACCGAATCCTCGTGGCGTGCCCTCCAGACGCGCGTACCTCGCGACCCTCACAGCCGCGGGGCTGTCCGGGTGCGTCGGCACCTCGCCCAGGTCGACGACCGATTCCGCGACCGCCACGGCGTCGACGGCACCCGGCACGTCCTCGCGTCCCGCGGTGACAATCGAGGCTGCGGCCGTTCAGTACGCCTACCGTCACATCGAGAACGTGGACTGGAACGCGATCCGGCCGGCGGACGGCCAGTTCGTGTTCGTCACCGTGGATGCCAGCGGCGTGGAACCCGTCGTAAGTCGGGAGGCGTTCACACTCGTCACCGCCGACGGGGGCTACCACCCGGTGGAAATCGAACAGTACTATCCGGTCGACGTCGACGTGCCCGGAGCGCTGTACGCCCCCGAACGGGACGATGCCGACCCCCGAGGATGGCTCGCGTTCGAGGTACCGGCACGACTCGAGACGGCGCCAGCACTTCGATTGGAACGCGATACCGACTCGTGGGAGTGGGGACTCGACACCGAGAAGGCGACGGCACCACCGCCCGCGTGGGACTGGGCCGCCAGCGTCCCCGATACGGTCGCGCCCGACGAGACGTTCGACATCACGGTGTCCGCAGAAAACGTCGGCGACGGCCCAGGGACGTTCCGCGGCGCGGTGAACTTCTCGCACCCGCTATACCGGCCGAAAGGGTTCGACATCGTGCTCGACCCCGGAGCGTCCCGCGAGGCAACGGTGTCGGCGAGTAGCGAAGACGCCGCCCCGGGAACCGAACTGCAATACGGCGTCCGGACGCCCGCAGGGGAGTCAACGGTGGCTGTCGCCGTCGAGACCGAGTCGAACTCGACCGAGAGCACGAACTGACCGGCTGGATACCATCGTGGATGTAGTACGGACGAGCGTCGAGGTCGAAGCGGGAAGCGATATCGACGAGACGCACCTAAGCGGAGTCGAATATCGACGAGACGCACCTAAGCGGAGCCGAATATCGACGAGACGCACCTAAGCGGAGCCGAATATCGACGAGACGCACCTAAGCGGAGCCGAATATCGACGAGACGCACCTAAGCGGAGCCGAATATCGACGAGACGCACCTAAGCGGAGTCGAAGGTTCGAGATCGGTTCTCTCACCGAGCCGATTCGTGCTCGTCTTCGAAGACCTGAACGGCGACCCAGGCGTTGTTGATGGGGTGATATCCCGGTTCGACTGCGACGCCGTGATTGGGGCCGTCTCGCTGGTGTTCGTGCGTCACTCGTTCGTACCAGTTCCCGTGTCGGGGATTGACGAAGTGCTCGTGGGCGTAGTCCCAGAGACGGTCGTACCACTCCAGGTACGCCTCGTCGTGTCGCGAGAGGAGCGCGGCCGCGCCAATCGCCTCGGTGACCTCCCAGCCGTACTTGTCGGTGACGACCGGCTCACCCTCGCGATCGACGGTGTAGAAGAAGCCGCCGCCGGCGTCGTCCCAGCCGATATCGACGGCCGTGTCGAACAACGCGTTCGCCCGGGTGACGTGCCACGCTTCGGGGGCGTGTCGGTGAAGGATCAACAGTAGTTTCGCCCACTCGACGTGGTGGCCCGGCTGGTATCCCCACGGCCGGAACTGATGGGTCGGGTCGTCGCGGTTGTAGTCGAAGTCCGCGTCCCAATCGGCGGTGTAGTGCTCCCAGAGACGGCCGTCGTCGCTCTGGCCGAGGTCGCGGGTCACCCGCTCGGCGATCGTCGCCGCGCGGTCCAGGTACCGACTCTCACCGGTGGCTTCGTAGGCTGCCAGCAGTGCCTCACAGGTGTGCATGTTCGCGTTCAGGCCACGATACGGGGACACGTCCGACCAGTCGGCGGACGCGTCGTCCGCACAGAGGCCGTGCTCCGGTTCCCAGAAGTGCTCGTCGACGACGGCGAAGGCTCGTTCGAGCGTCTCCCGCCCCCGGTCGATGCCTGCCTGGTGCGCACGGGCACCAGCGAGCATCACGAACGCGTGCCCGTAGCAGTGGCGCGTCGCGTCTTCTGTGTCCCGACCGGCTAACAGCCAGTCGTAGCCCTCGTGCGTGTCGTCCCAGTGCCCCGTCTGGAGGAAGGTGAGGCCGTGTTCGGCCGCAGCACGACACCACACTGGCCCCTCAAGAAGACAGCCGACGCTGAAGTTGTGGACCGCGCGAGCGGTCGCAACCAGGTGTTTCGTCCGGGCGTCGTAGACGTGGCCGTCCTGTTCGTCCAACTGGGCGATGTAGCCGCCGAAGTGCGTGTCGATACACCGGGGATAGTAGTACGACAGGACGTTGTGGATGTACTGGCGAATCCACCGAGGGCGTCGTGAGACAGAACCGGACATAACGGTTTGCCGACCCATCGTCATAAAACAGTACCGCCGCGCTCCCGGCAACACCGAGGGCGCCCGTGCTGGGATGTCGGCTCTCACCCGTCGCCGCGAGTGACCGGGGCAGGCCGAACGACGCTCGGGACCAGACCGACTAGTGTCGAGTAGAGATACTATTTGTAAAATATATATTTGTGATAGTGACAGTATTAGTATATTTCTGAACTCGACTTCGACGGCATGGACATCGACCCGGAATCCACTGTGAGCGGTCCCTTCGAGAAGCGCGCGCCGCATCACCGACAGCTGACGTCAGAGGTGTCGCACCTCCCACTGACCACTCCACAGAAGGCGTCTATCGAAGCCGTGAACTCGAGACAGAGCCGAGAATCGCGGGTTCGGTTCGCGCCGTGGACCGACGTTCGGTCGCCTCCTGAGAACCCAGTCGTGTGCGCCCGTGGGACGACACGATACACAGAACTATCGGATAAAGTTGTATGACAGATTTTTATCTTTACTTTAGAAGCGGATGGGGCACCGAACGGCTCGACCTGCAGTGGCGTCCACGTGCTCCCAACAACTCCTCAACGATATCCCGACAATATCCCGACGATATCCGACACCCACGACACGACGCTGTGACCTAATTTTTTATGCGATCACGGTGTACCGCTGGATATGGGTCAGACAGCCAAACTGCGGACACCTGTGGTTATCGAACCGGGTGGGTTCGAACTCCGGCGGGATGCACTGTCCTGTCCAGTCGAGGGCGGGACACTCGCATCCACTGCCGCGTGTCGCGCACAGAGCCCAGTGAACCGCCGTGTCGACCACGCTGTCGGAGAGCCAGCCAGCCGGCGCGCACGGACAGTCCACAGGCCGGGGACAGATGGCGCCTGCTGACAGCGGCCCGGATTCGCAGACGCGTGATGCGGTTGCCTCGTGCCAGACACACCTGCCGTCAGAACCGAGCGGGGGGAGCGTCCTGTTCGGCTTCGATGGGTACGTCGACAACGTCCGAGAGGCGGGGACGAACGCCGGTGCGTCGGACAGCGAGCGCATCAGCACACTGAGCGAGTTCGGCGAGGAGATCGTGACGTCGGCGGCCGCGGATAGCTCGCTGTCAATCTCCTGGGAGTGCCGTGGCCAGCGAACGGGCGGGCACGTGAGCCATCTATCTCGTGTGTATCAGAACCTCGGGTTCGATCCGACGCTCGTCGGGATGTGTGGCGACCCGATTCTCGACCTCTTCGAACGAGAGTTCGGAGACTGTACGATCCACTCGCTGGGCGACCCGGGGGTCACCGACGCCATCGAGTTCAACGACGGGAAGTTGATGCTGATGGAGAGTGGCGGTGCCGCGACACTGGACTGGGAGACGCTCCAGTCACGCGTCGGTGTCGACACACTGGTCGACGAACTCGACGGAGCGAAACTGCTTGGAATCGGCTACTGGGCGATGATTCCCGAACTCGCATCCATCCTGGATGGGCTCCGTGAGACGGTCTTTCCGAAGCTCACAGCCCCCCCACGGCACGTCCTGCTCGACCCGGCGAACATCCGTGAGATCGACCGCGAGATGCTGGAATCGACCGTCGCGGCGACACACCGACTGGCCGATATCGTCGACGTGACCGTCTCGGCGAACCGCTACGAGACGAAGGAACTCGCGACGGTCCTCGGTGGGCAGACGGGTGACGACCTCGTCGAAGACGCCCGTGTCGCGTTCGACGCCCTGGACGTCGAACGGTTCGTCGGGCACAGTGTGGCCGAGTCCGTGGTCGTAAGCGACGACGGGACGACGAGCGTCCGCGTCTCCCCCGTCGAGTCGCCGGCGTTGACGACCAGTGCTGGAGACCACTTCAACGCGGGGCTCTCACTCGGTCTCGTCGAGGACCTGCCCGAGGACGCCGCCGTCGTCCTCGGCAACGCACTCGCACGCGAGTTCGTTCGGACGGGCGAGACCCCCACGTACGACGACGTCGTCGCGGCCGTCAGTGCGTACAACGCACAGTTCGAATAGCCCACAGACTCGGCGCTGCCTCGTGGACTGCACGTATCCACGGCGCCCTCGAGGAGTGCCGTCAGGTGGCCACACGAGCCTTCCCGTTTCCGCTCGAGTGGACGGGGCACGATAGCGAGATGCGGAATCGAGTGACCGACCTGTGCGAGGGATGTACTACTGCCGGCCGAGAGAGACCGACCCGCGGTCCGTTACGGTACGCAACGCTCCGAACGACGCGGCGTGTGTCCGGCGCGGCAGGGAGCGAACCCTCACGACTCCAGTGTGACCATCCCCTTGACGACGTTCGGGTCCATCGCGCGCTGGAAGGCATCGTCGATGTCCTCGAGAGAGGACTCGAACTCGACGATACCCTCGACGTCGACCACCGCATCAGCGAGGAGGTCGATGGCTGCCGGGTAGGTGTTCTTGTACCGGAACGACCCGAGGACGTCGAGTTCGTTGTCGATGAGGTCGAGCACGTCGAACGGAACCGTCGCCTCGCTCGCGAGTCCCACGAGGACGATGGTGCCTCCCCGGCAGACGACGTCGAGCGTGGATTCGATCGAGGACGCTGCACCGGACGCCTCAACGACCACATCGGCACCAGCGCCGTCGGTGTACGCATCGACAGCCGCTTCGAGGTCGTCTTCGGCCACGTTGACCGTGAGGTCGGCCCCTCGCTCGCGTGCGAACGTGAGCTTCTCGTCGACGACGTCCGTGAGGATGACGTCGGTCGCACCAGCGGCGCGAGCGGCTTCCAGTATCATCAGTCCAATCGGGCCCGCACCGGTCACGAGGACGGTGTCGCCCGTCTCGACGTTGCCACGGCGACAGGCATGGATGCCGACCGAGAGCGGTTCACAGAGCGCCCCCTCCGTGGTGGAGACGTTCTCGGGCAGTTCGTAGGCGTAATCCGCGGGCCAGGAGACGTACTCGGTAAACGCACCGTCGTGCGGTGGGGTCGCCATGAATCGAACCTCCTCACAGAGGTGGTACTCTCCCTCCTTGCAGTGACGACATCGACGGCACGGGGCACCGGGTTCGAGAGCGACGCAGTCACCCGGTTCGAGCGCAGTGACGTTCTCGCCGACATCGACGACCTCTCCGGCACTCTCGTGGCCGAGGACGAGTGGGTTTTCGACGACGATATCTCCGATACGGCCGTGCTCGTAGTAGTGAACGTCAGAGCCGCAGATGCCCACCTCTCGCACGGCGACGAGGACATCGTTCGGACCCGGCGATGGTCGGGGACGGTCTTGGAGCTCGAACTGGTGCGGTTCGACTAACACTGCAGATTGCATGTCAAAAGTTCACTCTCCACGCATACTAATAACTGTGGTGTGGCGCGACGAACTCACTGCCCACGACACTCTCCGGTGAGTCCAGACGGGGTCGTCTGTGTGTTGTCGAACGTGACTGAGACTGACCACGGGGTTCGCAGGCGGGAATCCCCGACAGTGCAGCTGTTCGAAATCGAGTCTCTATCGGTGAGACGTTTCCCGATGGGTTCTGAGACGGTACTCGAGTAGGTTCCGAGACTACCGTCCGAGCGGTCACCGGTCCGTTCTGGACGGATGCATAGCTCGTGTGTATCGAGAGAGTGGTTACGTGACTGCTGTACGTGAACGCGAACCGCCCTTCGCTGGCTTCTTATCGAAAATGCAAGGCTAAAACCCCGTCCTTCAGGGCGGGGAGGATGTCAACCGCTGGAACTCGGAGCGGTCTGCGTCCCGGCCGAGAGCGCGAGCGTATCCTCACGCTCCAGTTGACGCTGGTGGATCGTCTCACCCGTCTTCCGATCGAAGAGGTGGACGTCCTCGATCGGGACGTGAGCGTAGAGCCGCTGTCCCTCGGAGATGGGCCGCTTCCCGTCCACCTCGACGACGAACGTGTCGTCGTGCGACCGATCCACCGGAGAGACGTAGACGTACGAGATGCTCCCCATCGGTTCGACGACGTCGACGACGACCTCGAACCCGTTCTCGACCTCGGGGTCGTCTACGAGGTCGAAGTCCTCTGGGCGTCCGCCGAGTGTCACTTCCGACAGGTCACCCACGTTCGAGCGCATCCGCTCGGAGAGTTCGTAGTCGAAGCCATCAACGGTGAGAGTGCCGTCCTCGACGTCTCCCTCGAAGAAGTTCATTGACGGCGAGCCGATGAAGCCTGCGACGAACCGGTTCGCGGGGCGGTAAAAGCACTCCAGTGGCGTCCCGACCTGCTGGAGTTCGCCGTAGTTGAGGACGACGAGACGGTCGCCCATCGTCATCGCCTCCGTCTGGTCGTGCGTGACGTACAGCGTCGTCACGCCCAGTTCGTTCTGGAGGCGGTTGATCTCGGTGCGCATCGTCGTCCGGAGTTTGGCGTCGAGATTCGACAGCGGCTCGTCCATCAGGAACACGTTCGGGTCCCGGACGATAGCACGACCGAGCGCGACGCGCTGTTGCTGGCCACCCGACAGCTCGCCGGGCGTGTTATCGAGCAATTCGCCGATTCCCATCATCTCCGCCGCGTCGGTCACCTGTCGTTCGATCTCGTCGCTAGAGAGTTCCGTCGACATCTTCAACCCGAAGGACATGTTCTCCTCGACGGTCATGTTCGGGTACAGTGCGTAGTTCTGAAACACCATCGCGATGTCCCGAGCACGCGGTCCGAGCTGGTTGACGACCGTCTCGCCGATGGTCACGTCGCCTTCTGATTGCGTTTCGAGCCCCGCGACGATGCGCATGAGCGTCGACTTCCCCGACCCTGAGGGGCCGACGAAGACGACGAACTCGCCGTCTTCGATGTCGAGCGAGACGTCGTCGACTGCAGTCACCGCGTTGCCCCCCTCGCCGAAGCGTTTCGTGACGTCGTCTAACGTGATACTGGCCATTATGCATCCTCCGTTGTGCGGCTGTTCGTCCCCGCCGTGTGGGCGTCGTTCGTGGGCGATACGTCGGGTCGCGTTGTCGTGCTGCTGTTTGAGGTCGGGTTCATTCTTTGATCACCACGCCGAAGCTCAGCCCGGCCGCGAGGTACTTGTTCACCGCGATGAGGAAGATCGCTACCGGAACGATCATCGCCGTCGAGGCGGCCGCCAGCATCGACCACTCGATGGAGCGAGAGCCGATGAACGAGTAGACGAACAGTGTCACCGGCACTGCATTGAAGCTCGTCAACACGAGGCCGAACAGGAGCTCGATCCACGCGAAGATGAAGCTGATAATCGCGACGGAGAAGATGCCGGGTTTGGCCGCTGGCAGGACGACCTTCATGAACCCCTGGAACCGGGTCGCGCCGTCGACGCGTGCGGCCTCCTCGAGCGTCTCGGGAATGCCGTCGAAGAACGCCTTCATCACCCACACGACCAGTGAGAGGTTGATGCTGATGTACATCAGCACCATCCCGATACGGGTGTCGAAGAGGTTGAGTTCCCTGAAAATGATGAAGAACGGGAGCACGACGGCGATGGGCGGGAGCATCCGCGAGGAGAGGATCCACACGAGGACGTCCCGTTCCATCGGGATATCGTACCGCGAGAGGACGTACGCCGCCGGCACGCCGATCAGCAAGACGAGAACCACCGACGCCCCCACCATGAGGAGGCTGTTGGCGAACGCTCCGACGAACTCGCCGTCCTGAACCAGTTGTAGGTAGTTGTACACCGTCGGCAGGAAGACCCAGTCCGGCGGGAGCGAGTTCGCGTCGCCCGGGGGTTTCAGCGACATCGAGGCCAACCAGTACAGCGGGAAGAACACGACGAACGACCACGTCAGGAGCAGGGCATGTCGGACGACCTTCACGAGCGTCTCCCGCGTGTCCTTGTCGAGCCGATAAGCCGATCCCGGCTCGACGTCCTGTGTAGCCATCAGTCCCACACCCCCTCGAAGCCGACCTTCGCGATGACGATGTTCGCGATGGCGATGACGAAGACGAGGTAGACGACTGCGATCGCAGCCGCCACACCAATCTGGTTGTTGATGAACATCTGCTCGTAGATGTTGATACTCACCAGCTGGGTCGCCGTCCCCGGACCGCCCTGGGTCAGACCGTACACCACACCGAACGTCCGGAACAGGTCGATCATCCGGATGAGCGTGGCGACGAACACCACGGGTTTCATGTACGGGATGATGACGTGGATGTACCGCCGCCACAGCGGGGCGCCGTCGACCCGTGATGCCTCGACCAGCGTGTCAGGCACCGACGAGAGGCCGGCGTAGAAGATGATGAACATGAACGGCGTCCAGTTCCACGTATCGAGCAAAATAACGGTTAACAGTGGAAGGTCCGAGAGGAACGCCGGCGCGGCGAACGGCGTCGCCGTGTTGATGACGTACGGGATGATTCCGACCTCGGTGTTCAGCATCAGCCGACCGATAGTCGCCAACGAGACGGGCGCGACTGCCATCGGGAGGATGAACAGGACCCGGTAGAACGCCTTCGCCCGTCCGGATTCGACCCCGGCGACGAGAGCTGCCAGGAAGAAGCCGAGGAGGCTCTCGAGGAGCAGGGCACTGACGACGACGGTGACCGTGATGACGAACGAGTGGAACGCCCCCCCACGGGTGAACGCCGTCTCGAAGTTCTCCAGGCCGACGAATTCGGCTGCGAAGATGTTCACCGTAGGCTCTTCGATCAGGCTGAGATACAGGTCGTACGCACCGGGGAAGAAGGTAATCATCACCATCACCAGCACCATCGGTGCAACGAACCAGTACGGGAGGTAGTCGTTCCACAGGTCCCGGAGCTTGGCGACGCCGTGTTTGTTTGTCGTTTCTGTCTGTGTTGGTGTGCTCATGATGTGTGGAAAATTAATCCGGGTGCGAGTATCGTGCGTTGCCTCAGCCGCTGTAGATGTCTTCGGCAGTCGCCGCGGCGTCCTTCATCGCCTTCTCGGCGGGTTTCTGGCCGGTGATGGCCCGCTGCAGTTCCTCGGAGTAGCGCTGGCCCCATTCGGGGTACTTCCGGTCGAACGGGTCAGGCGCCGAGGCCTTGAGCGATTCGAGCGAGACCTGTGCGTAGTCCTCTCCGACTTTCGAGATGTAGTCGTCGTTCTCCCAGGTGGACTGGCGCACGGAGAACACACCGCTGCTCTCCGTGTTTATCCAGAGGTCGGTCGGTGGGGACGTCGCCCACAGCATGAACAGGAAGCCCTGCTCGGAGTTCTGCGCGTTCGTGGACGTCGAGATCTGCCAGTTGAACGCGTTCGGATTCAGCTCGCCGCCTTCCGGCTTGGGAACCTTCGCGATTTGGACGGTGTCGGCGACGTTGGACTCGTCGTTGGTCAGGCCGCCCCAGAACATGTTGGCGTCAGCGACGATGTGGCCAGTCTGCCCTTCCGCCATCGCCGCCTGGACGTCGGACCAGGTCTGAGTCGACGCGCCGTCCGGCCCGTAGTCCTGCAGGAGGCTCGTGTAGTACTCTGCTGCCTCGATGACGCCCTGGGTGTCGAGACCGGAGTCGTTGGGGAAGTCGCTCCAGAGGCTGGTCCCCTTCTGGCGGAGGAACGTGTTCAGGATGTAGATGTTCATCCCGTAGCCCTTCTGGCCACGACCGGACGTCCCGGCGACATCTTCGTTCTCGTCGATGACCTTGGCGTTCTCGCGGTGCTGTTGCCACGTCTCGGCGACCTCCAGATCGTGTTTGTCGTAGAGGTCCTGGCGGTAGAACTGGGTCTGGACCTCGACTGTGATGGGGAGGCCGGTCCAGTTGTCGCTGTAGCCACCACCGTGGGCCTGCCACCGCGACGACTCGAAGAGGTCGTTGGGCTTGTAGAAGCTCTCGTCGTAGAGGCTCTCGTCGTTGAAGTACGGGTCGAGCGGCTGGAGCCAGCCCTCGTTGCGGAACTGGTTGACGACCTGGTCCATGAAGAACACGTCGAACTGCCCAGCACCGGTGCTCGCGTCGGTCTGGCGCTTGGTCCGGAACTGGTTCTCCGGCAGGATGTTCCACTGGACGTCGATGCCAGTGAGTTCCTCGAAGACCGGGATGGCAGGCTTGATGGCCTGGACCCACGGATGCTGGACTGCACCGATGTTGATCTGGTCGCCCTCGAACTGTTGCCAGTCGATGTCCGCGCTGTCGTACTCGCTGAGTGGGATGGGGAGTTCCTCGGAGGAACTCGACCCGCCGTCCGAGCCGCCACCGGAACTGTCGCCGGATCCACCGCTCGACCCATCGCTCGACCCGCTACTCGAACTCCCGCCGTCCGAACTCGACCCGCCACGGGTACAGCCAGCGAGAGCACCCAGAACACCTAAACTCGTCGCTCCAGCCCCTTTCAGGTACTGTCGTCTACGGTATCCGTCTGTCATACGTGTCTCCGGTAACACGTTGAAGGATAATGATATTTATTTCTTTCCATGCTCCCAATATACTTAACCGTCCCAGCGGAAGGTGGTCGATGCAATGGATTGCGACCTCACAGGCAAGACTGCGATTGTCAGTGGATCGGGGCGGGGAATGGGGCGAGCGTCTGCCGAAGAACTGGCGCGAAACGGGGCGGACGTCGTCGTCAACGACATCGACGAGACGGTGGCCGAAGAGACCGCAGCCGAGATTCGCGACCTCGGTGTCGACGCGGTCGGCGTTCCCGCAGACGTGAGCGACGAAACGGAAGTGGCTGCGATGGTCGAGACCGCGACTGACGAACTCGGTCCGGTCGACATCCTCGTCAACAACGCGGGTGTGGGCGACGCGGGACCGTTCCTGGACGACGAGTACGACGGAACCTTCGAGCTGAACCTCGACGTACACCTCCGTGGCGCGCTGAACTGCACGCGCGAAGTGGTCGACGGGATGGTCGAACAGGGCTACGGGAAGATAATCAATTTCACTTCGATCCACACGAAAAACGGTGTCGGGATGTCACCCGCCTACGACGTCGCGAAGTACAGCCTTCTGGGATTGACGAAGAGCCTCGCCCTCGAACTCGGGCGGGAAGGGGTCCGCGTCAACGCGGTCGCCCCCGGGTGGGCCAACACGAGGCTGACGGAGGGATTCAGCGATGCGGTCACCGAGCAGATCCTCGACAACAACCCACTGGGACGGTTCGCCGAGCCCGAGGAGGTCGCCGACGCGGTCACGTTCCTGGCCGCTCCGGCGAGCGACTACGTCAACGGTCACGAACTCCGTGTCGACGGCGGCCAGGTCCCCATCGACAGCTGGCGACTGGACCGTCGATAGGCACTGTCGGTACGGCCCGGTCAGCTGGTCGGATGGTACCAATTTTTATATACAATGTTTGAATGTATCTGACTTGGGGTAGACCGTGTCACTGACTCGACCGCGGTTCAGGACGGAGTCACGCTCGTCCCTGCCGACGTTGAACCCCCCACCCAGCCTTACGACGAAACGAAAGCAATGATGCAGACACACACACTCGACGACCGAACAGAGGAACCAGCCCGCGACCGTCCACGGAGACACCGATGCGCGTAGCGTCGCTGACAGACGTCGGCGAGATAGAGGTACGAGAGCAGGACCAGCCTGAACCAGGGCCGAACGAAGTCGTGTTACGCGTCGGTGCGTGCGGCATCTGCACGACCGACCTTCACATGTATCACGGGTCCTTCGCCGTCGACTTCCCGGTCGTGCCCGGGCACGAAAGCGCAGGAACCGTCGCCGAAATCGGCGACGACGTCACGAGAGTGGCGCCCGGCGACCGCGTCGCGATGAATCCCACGGTGTCGTGTGGTGCCTGCTCGTACTGCAAGCGAGGGGAGACCAACCTCTGCGAGAGCGCGACCTCGATCGGCGGTGCCGCCGACCGCGTTCTCGACGGCTCGTTCGCCGACTACGTGCTCGTGCCCGAAGCCAACGTCGAGCCGGTCGGCGATATGCCGTTCCGTCACGCAGCGCTCGCGGAACCACTCGGCTGCTGTGTCCACGCCGCCGACCGGAGCGGCGTCGGGCAGGCCGACAGCGTCGCGATAATCGGCGCGGGACCGATTGGCCTCCTGTTGCTGCAGACGCTCCGGAATCGCGGTGCGGGCCCGATTGCGGTGTCGGAGCTCGACCCCAAGCGCCGCGAACTCGCCGCCGAGCTGGGTGCCGACCTCGTCGTCGACCCCGAAGCGGGCGACCCCGTCGAAACCATCCGGGAAGAGATCGGCGAAGTCGACGCCGGCATCGAGGTCGTCGGACTGGTCCCGACCATCGAACAGGCCCACGAGGTGACCGCCAAGGGTGGGACGACCCTCATCGTGGGCGTTCCGAGACAGGACGTGGCGATGGAGATCAGCCCCTTCGACTTCTTCTACAACGACCTGGACCTCCGAGGCACGTTCGCTCTCACGCGGGACTCGTTCCAGCGCGCCGTTTCGCTCCTCAAACACGGTCGTATCGACGCCGACTCGCTCATCACCGAAGAGGTCGGCCTCGAGGAGATTCCGGCCGCGTTCGAACAGATGGAGAACAACGAGGGACTGAAGAAAGTCGTCGTCCCCGGCGGCAGCGAATAACGGCCTGAGACCGCGCTTTTTTGCGTCTATCGCCGCCGGATGTGTCACGTCCGAGTCGTCCGCAACACCGTGCGATGAGCCTCGAGTGCGCCGTGTAGGGTCGTCGTCGGGACGTCCGGTTTCCGTGCACTGCAACACCGGCTGCCGGCCACACGGAGCAGGGACAGTTCGACACGACCGAGAACGACACGAACGACTGCCGTCGCAATCGAACTCCGTCGGGCGCTCGACACCCCACACCTGCTTCGGAAGGCGGGTGTCCAACGGGTCAGAGGTCCGAGAGCAGCCGCCCCCGGAACCGCTGGACGAAGGTGTACAGCAGGATGGCCGCGAACAGCACGAGGCCGTTGATGGTCTGGACGACCTGCGGGTCGATGTTCAGCATGACGAGTCCGGCGGCGATGGTACTCAGCAACAGGACCCCGCCGAGCGCGTTGAAGACGTTCCCCCGGCCGCCGAACAGGCTCACGCCGCCGATGACGGCAGCGGTGAACGCGGGGAACAGCTGCGAGGTTCCGAGCGTCGGCGTCGCCCCGCCGTTGAACCCCGTCAGGAGGAGGCCGCCGGTCGCGGCCAGCATACCCGAGAGGACGAAGACGGCGATGACCACACGGTCCGTATCGATGCCGGCTTCGGCGGCTGACTCCTCGTCGCCACCGACCGCGTACACCGCTCGGCCGAACCGGGTCTTCATCAGGACGAACCACACCGTGACGAAGAGGCCGAGCATGAAGAAGACGGCAATGGGAACCGACTGTGGGAGCAGCCCCCCGAGCGCCACCTCTCCACCGCCGAGCCACAGGTAGCTCTCCGGGAGTTCGTAAACGGACCGCGTCGACAGGACCAAGATGCCTCCCTCGAAGACGATGAGCGCAGACAGCGTCTGGAGGAACGGGTTCACGTCGAACTTGGCGATGAAGAACCCGTTCAGGAAGCCAATTCCACCACCGACCGCGAGGATAACCAGGATGCCGACGATGCCCGGCGCCCCGCTGAACCAGCTCGTGAGGAACAGCGCGGTGAACATCGACGAGAACCCCGCGATGGACCCGACCGACAGGTCGAAGTTCCCACTGATGAGGCAGATGGCCTCCGCGAGCGTGATGGCTCCGAGCCCGGCGCTCGTGTACAGGAGGAACTCGATGTTCCGGTACTGGGTGAATATCTCGGGGAGGAGTAACGAGAAGACGATAAACGCGACTAACAGGATGGGCCAGATGAGGTTGTCCAGCGCGAACAACAGCATCCGCGTCCGGTCGCCCTGCAGTTCAGAGACCGTCGAACTGACGTTGGATAGTGTGCTCATCGTCCCGTGAGGTGAGGGAGGTCAGTTCGACCCCTCGATCTCACGGTAGACGTTACCGTAGAGGTAGGGGGCGTCGGCGTTCTCCTGGGTGATCATCGCGTGCTGGCACTTCATCCAGGGCCACCAGGCGGTGTCTTCGGCCTCGTACTCGGTCATCTCGGCGGGGCCCCAGAACTGTTCGGACCACGGGTTGATGCCCTCGACCGTCTTGTCCTCGATCGAGAGGTCCTCACCGGGCGTGACCGTGTCTCCGACCTGCGGGAGCGCGCTCTCACCGTTCTCGAGGTAGCCCCACATCAGTTCGAGCGTCAGCGGTGCATACATGTGGAGGGGCTGGTCGACCGCGAAGTCGTAGTACCCGCTCCCGATCCGCTGGTTGAGTTCGGGACCACCGTCGATACCGAACGCCATGACGTGGTCCTCGTTGTCCTTCGTGTAGTACATGTCCATCTGGTCGAGCGCCGTCAGCGCACCCATCCCACTGCCGACGTTGTTGGAGTAGATGGCGTCGACGTCGGGGTTGGCCTGGAGAGCACTCTGCGTCTGAGGAGCGGAGTCCTCGGGCGTCCCGTCACTCTCGATGCGGTTGACGACCTCGACGCTGTCGGGGATGTTCTCGGTGAAGCCGTACAGGCGCGCCTGACTCGTCGTGGACTCGAAGTTGAAGACACTCGTGATGACCGTGGGGTTCTCGATGCCCTTCTCCTCGATCATCTGGGTGAACCGCTCGCCTGCGACCTGCCCCCCGGCGTACTGACCGAAGAGCGCACCCATGACGACGTCTTCCGACAGCGTCGCCGTGTCGAAGTTCATCACCGGGATGTCCTCCTCCGTCGCCGCCTCGACGATTCTGCGCGACGCCTTGGCGTCGAAGGGGTTCAGCAAGATGCCGTCGAGCCCCTGGTTGATCGCGTTGATGGCGTCCTGCGTCTGTTTCGAGGCGTCGAACTGGGCGTCCAGGATGGTGATCTCGACGTCGTCACGGTCCTGGGTGTACCACTTCGCGGCCTGCCCCTGCACGTACAGACCGGCCTGACCCATCGACTTCATCGAGACGGCGAACCGCTGTGTGTCGCTGCCCGAGCTTTCAGTGTCACCGACCGTGGTTCCCTGGCTCGACCCGTCGTCGCTGCCGCTACCACCATCACCACCACTGTCACCGCTCCCCGACTGGTTACCGCCCTGTCCACCTGCACAGCCGGCGAGGCCGGCGATGCCCGCTGCTCCGATCCCCTTGAGGATGTTACGTCTACTTGTCATGGTCGTTAATTACCGTTCCACACAAACGTGTTAGCTAGTCCCACTTAATACTTCCCCGACTGACGTCACGGACGCCCCGCTCGATGGGTGAGATGCCGACTGGCGGCTGCGAAGACGCCGTACGAGAAGACGTCGAGGGGGCAGGCTGCCAGGAAGGGGATGGAGGTGAGTGTCGCGCCGGTCAGAACGCCTCGCCCGACGTCACATCGCGAGTCGTCCCGTCGACCCCGCCGATGGCCCTCACGCTGTGGACGAACTCGACGAGGTGGTGTCCGCCTGGCGGCCGAGCGGTTCGTCGTCTCCCTCCTCGCGGGTGGACTGTCCCGAGACCATCATGCTGACCACGTCGTCGCGGGTGACGTCCTCGGCGTCGACGACGTCGACGATACGCCCCTGGAAGAGCACGGCGATGCGGTCGGTCATCGACAACACCTCCTCGAGGTTGTGGTCGATCAGGATGACCGAGTGACCGCTGTCGCGTAACTGCGCGACGAGCTCTTCGACGTGTTCGACGGCAGCCTTCGAGAGCGCGGACGTCGGTTCGTCGAGGAGGACGATGTCGGGGTCGGTGACGAGGGCGCGCCCGATGGCGACCGCCTGTCGCTCGCCGCCGGAGAGATACTCGACCGGCGTATCAGGGTCGACGTGGATTTCGAGGTGCTCGCTCAGGATACGCTCGGCCTCCTCTTTCATCTGTTTCTGGTCGACGACCGAGAGGAGGCCGCCCACTTTCTTCACCGGCATCCGGCCGAGGAAGAGGTTCTCGGCGACGGATAGTTCGTCGACGAGTGCGAGGTCCTGATAGACGGTCCCGATGCCGAGCTTCCGGGCGTGTTTCGGGCCGTCGATGGTGACTGGCTCTCCGTTGAACCTTATCTCGCCGCCGTCGGGCTGGTGGATGCCGACGAGTGTCTTGATGAAGGTCGACTTGCCGGCACCGTTGTCGCCGACGAGCCCAAGGACCTCGTTGTCTCCGAGCGTGAGTGTGACGTCCGAGAGGGCCTCCACAGTGCCGAAGCGCTTCTCGACGTGTTCTACCTCGATTCGTGGTTGTGAACTTCCGGTGGTCATGATACTGTGTGCGCTGTGTGTCGGTGTCACACAATTTTGCTATCGGTGTAAATAAGTATCGATAAGGTAGAATCGCGTGGCGTCCACCGCGTGGTCGGCTCGGCTCACGCCGCGGTCGTCGAGGGCGGGCGTCGTCTCACTCCAGCGGCATCGCGAGTTCGCCGTGTTCGTCGAACGCCCAGGGCTGGTCCTCGTGGACGTGGACGTCGTCTCGGTCGGCGAGTTCCTCGGCGACCGGTTTCGACACCCACAGCTCTTCGGGCGCGAGGGTGTTCTCGATGCGGGCGATGCGGAGCTCACTCGCACTGGCGACGCCAGTCATCGACGCCGAAAGCACGAACGCCGTCGCATCACTCGGGACGACAAAGGGGAGTTTCGCTCGGCTCGGTTCGCCGCTGGTCACGATGTTGACGTACGTGTCGTCGAAGTCGACGGCTGCCGCGACGTCACGGTGGACGAGGTCCGCGAGGCCCATGCCGAGCGCGTTTCCGTGCGACGCCGGCGTCAGTGACCGTACGTAGACCCGGCTCAGCGCTGGCGTGTCGAGTTCGACCTGTCCGAGGAAGTTGACGCGGCCGATGACGTTGGTATCGAGGCCGGTCCCGCTGACCTCTTTGCCCATCTCGTCGACGACGAGCAGGTCGAGGTCGTCGACCGGCAGTTCGGGGAACAGTTCCTTCGAGCGCGCCAACAGGTCCGGTTCCACGTCGAGGATGTCCGCGGCGGGAACCCCCTCGATGGCGGCCGCCCGCTCCTCGGCGTTCTCGATGAGACCGACACCGCCGACGATGGGCGTCTCCTCGATGAGGATTCCAGCCCACTCCGGGATGACCTCTGCGAACCCCCGGTCGAGTGCGGCGTTGTGCATGTTGTCGGCACCGCGTTGTTTGCCGAGGCCGACGACGGCCATCTTGCAGAGCCCGCTCTCGACGTCTCCCTCGAAGTCCGTGTGGAGTTTGACCCGGTTGACGAGCAGGACGGCGTCGGCCTCCAGTGCATCTTCGGCAGCGTACACCGGTCGGCCGGTCGAGTCGCTGCCCACCTGGTCGACGGCGAGTGACGACCGAATCTCACAGCCGAGTCGCTCCGGCGTGATTCCGAGCGTCGCGAGCGTCTCGCGCTGTCCCTCCGGAGTCGCTCCCCCGTGACTCCCCATCGCGGGGAAGACGAACGGCTCGAGCCCGCGTGACTGGAGTTCCGAGACGATAGCTTCGAGGACCGCCGGCAGGTCCTCGATGCCTCGACTCCCGGCCGTGATGCCGACCGTACTCCCCGACTCGAGTTCGTCGAGTGCCGCGATGTCGTCTACCGCACCGGTCGTGGCTGCCGTGACGTCCGAGACAGTGGGATGGTCGCGGACGCGACTGACACGGTACGCACGGGGGAGGTCGGACAGTTCGACGTCGTTGGTCGACTCTAGCCGGTCACGACCGGGAAACTCGAACTCCATGGATACGCGACTCAATGCAGATGAGGTGCTTATGTTTTGCCCCTCGAAGACGAGGCGGAGACCGGGCGAACGTTTCTTTACACCGTGTCTCACAAGGGCAAGCATGAACGGCCACGATATCGTCCAGCGTGCGCGATGTGAAACGGACCGGGAGGGTCGCCTGTGACCCAGTGTATCGTCGTCGCTGACGACCTGACCGGGAGCTGTGACACCGGTCACGAGTTCGCGACACGCGGCTACGACACCCGAGTCGTCCTCTCCCCACAGACCGACACGACGCCGCAGGGTGACGTCGCCGTGTACAACACCGAGTCGCGCTACGCGCCACCCGCTGTCGCCGCTGACCGCGTCCGGTCGGTGCTCGAGACGGCCAACCCCGCCGTCGTGTTCAAGAAGGTCGATTCGACCCTCCGTGGCAACGTCCGCAGGGAGGTCGACGCGGCGACCCGAGCGGTCGACCCAGACCTCGTCGTCGTCGCGCCGGCGTTTCCCGCCAACGGGCGACTGACGGCGTGTGGGTACCACCTCGTCGACGGGCAGTTGGTGACGGAGTCGCCGCCGGGAGCAGACGAGGAACGACCGCCGACACACGACTCGCTCCCCGAGTGCTTCGCGTCGAGTGACTATCCCGTCGAACGAATCGGTGTCGGGACCGTCGCGCGCGGCGTGACTGCTGTCCGTGACGCGTTCGAGTCGCTGTGCGCGACAGACGAGCCGGTCATCGTCACCTGCGACGCCGTGACGGACGGTCATCTCGCGACAGTCGCCGCGGCAGCCCACGACCACTCGGCGCGCTGTCTGTACGTCGGCAGCGGTGGCCTCGCACACCACGTCACCGTGCCGGGGACACCCGCTGGCGCAGGGCTCGACGTCGACGAGTCGCGGACGGTGGTGGGCGTCTCGGGCAGTGTCGCACCCGAGACGCTCGAACAGCTCGGAGCGGTATCGGAAGCGCTCCACCAGCACCTCGACCTCGAGGAGGCGGTCACCGACCCGTCGACCGCAGGGGCCGACCTCGCCGCTCGTGGGAGCGCCGTCGTCGAGAACCACGGGGGCGTGCTCCTCCACAGTGCCGACGCACGCAGCGACGTCGACCGGGCGATGGCTGCCGGCGAGCGGGCGGGCGTCGACGGACCGACGGTTCGGCGGCGGGTCACGGACGCGCTCGCGACCGGTGCCGCCGAGGTCGTTCGGGAGGACCGGCCGTCGAACCTCTTTCTCACCGGTGGGGCGACCGCTCGGGCGGTCCTCGACCGCCTCGACGCGACGGCGCTCCGCATGGCCGGTGAAGCGGTCGCACCGGGGATACCGCTCTCGACTGTCGACGGGGGCGTCGCGGACGGGGTGGCGGCCGTCACGAAAGCGGGCGGGTTCGGCGACGACCAGGCAATAATTAAGTCCCTCGCTCGTCTCGGTCTGCCCGATGAGCGCTAGATTGCCGACTATCGGCATTACCATGGGAGACCCCGCGGGAATCGGGGGCGAAGTCATCGTCAAGGCGTATCCGACGCTGGTCGAGACCGCAGCGGTGGTCGTCATCGGTGACGCGTCCGTGCTGGCAGACGCAGCAGACCGGTTCGCCCCAGAGCTGACTGTTCGCCGTGTCGACTCACCGACCGAGGCGAGCGCCGACCCCGAGGTGCTGCCAGTGGTCGACCTCGGCAACGTCTCCGACCACCAGTATGGTGAGCTCTCCCAGGCGAACGGCGCGGCGAGCCTCGAATACGTCCAGCGAGCCATCGAACTCGCACAGGCCGGTGCAATCGATGCGATAACGACCGCACCCATCAACAAACAGGCGACCCGGATGGCCGGAAGCGAGTACGCGGGCCACACGGGGATGCTCGCGGACTACACCGACACCGAGGACTACTCGATGATGCTCATCGAGGACGACCTGACGGTGACACACGTCAGTACCCACATCCCGCTGCGGGAGGCCTGCGACCTCGAGGTCGACGACGTCGCGTCGACGATCAGCGTCACGGACGACGCGTTACGCGACCTGGGCATCGACGACCCGTCCATTGCCGTCGCCGGGTTGAATCCGCACGCGAGCGATGGCGGACTGCTCGGTGACGAGGAATCCGCGGTCATCGAACCAGCCGTCGCCCGGGTCGCCGAGACCGGTGTAAACGTGACGGGTCCGCACTCGCCGGACACGGTCTACGTCCGGGCCGCGGCGGGCGAGTTCGACTGCGTCGTCTCCATGTATCACGACCAGGGTCACATCCCTATCAAGATGCTCGGCTTCACCGGCACCGACGACGCGGTGAGCGGCGTGAACGTCACCATCGGGCTCCCCATCGTTCGCACGAGCGTCGACCACGGCACAGCGTTCGACATCGCCGGCGAGGGGGTCGCCTCCGAACAGAGCATGGTCGATGCAGTGACGACGGCCGTCGAACTCGTCCAGTAGCCGCTTCTCCTTCTCACTCGGGTTCCGTCCGGCTGGCCGTCGCCAACAGTACGGAAGCGTGCAGTCGACCGTGGAGACGGGGCGGCGATGCGACAGGACGGCGTGAACTCGTTCCCGACAGACTACACCAGCGCGAAGGCGCGGACCGAGCACCCGCCCGTCCCCTGGACGTTGAGTGGGGGGAAAAAGAAGTCCGCGCGTCGACTGTCCGCACCGTCGAGTACCTGGTCGAGGTTCCGCAACTCCTCGATGGGGAAGACGTCGTTCTCGAGCAGTGGGAGATGCGAGTCGGCCGGGTGGACGTCAGTCGACGGGCCGTGGGCGGGCACCTCGTCGTACCAGCCGCCGACACTCGCCCCCTCCGTCCCCACCGCCTTCGGGTCGAGTGAGACGACGTACTCCGCGGCCTCACCGGTCAGATAGGGGAACTCGAAGAGGTACTCCGGCGTCTGGCCGTAGTACTCGTCCCAGCCCGTGTGGAGCATGACGACGTCGCCAGGCTGGATGTCCGACTCGTAGGCCTCGATGTCGGCACGGGTGATGGGCTCTTCGGGCTCTTTCGGCGTCAGGTCGATGACGACACCCTCACCCATGAACGACTCGATAGAGAAGTCGTCCAGTGTCTTGCCTTCGGGGATGAAGTGGGCCGGGGCGTCGATGTGCGTCGCCGTGTGGCTCCGCATCTCGAGGCGTTCCATCGTGAACCCGTCGCGGGCGGCGAGCGACGTCTGGTCGAGTTCGATTTGTGGAAAACTCGGCCACACGGGGATGCCCTTGGTAATCGGGTTTGACAGCTCTATGACTTCCTTCGAGTCGAGCATAGCTGTCGTGACAGACTACGAGGAGATAAGTATTGTGCTCAGCCGGACACGTTCTCGACGAGCACCGTCTCGTCGAACAGATCGCGGTACTCGTCGGGGACACGGCCATCGGTGATGAGGAGGTCGATGTCGGCAATCGATCCGAATCGGCGGAAGCTCTGCTCGTCGAACTTCTTGGTCGTCGTGACGACGACGATCCGCGTCGCGTGTTCGACGGCGAGTTGCTTGATCTTCGCCTCGGATTCGTTCGGTGCCGACAGCGAGCCGTCGGGTTCGATGCCGTTGACGCCGATGAACGCGACGTCGAACGACGAGTTTCGGATGTAATCTTCGGTCGTCGGGCCGACCAGTGCTTTGGTCTCGTTGCGGTACTCTCCACCGGTCAGTTTGACGGTGCCGTCCGCTCTCGACAGTTCTGGGAGTAACAGCGGCGAGTTCGTGACGATGATGGTCGAGCTGTCGTCGGGGACCTCCTTCGCGACCTGCATCGTCGTCGTCCCGGCATCGAAGAAGACGACCTGGCCCTCGTGAATCTCCTCGACGGCTCGTTCGGCGATGGCCTGTTTCCCGTCCAGGTCCTGGACGAGCCGTCGGTCGAAGGCCCGTTCGACGCCCACGTTCGTCAGCGGCACAGCACCGCCGTGGGTCCGTTCGATGAGGTTCCGGTCGGCGAGGTCACCGAGGTCGCGTCTGATGGTCGAGGGCGAGACGTCGAGCCGGGAAGCGAGCTCCTCGACCGAGAGGCCACCGTGTTTCGTGACCAACTCCGTGATCGACCGGCGCCGCTGTTCGGGAGTGCTCACGAGACTACACCCCCGGGCCCGCTCGTTCGCTGACTCCATGCGACTGGCATGGCAGGGTGTTTCGCCGACTGGTAATCAGTGTTCCTACCCGTCTACGACGGCCGCCTGCTCCGGTTCGTCCCACACCTCTTCGACAGCGGCGCCCTCGTGGACGATCTTCATGAGCGCGGACACCGTCCGGGCAGGGTCGTCGGACTTCCAGATGGTCCGGCCGATCATCAGCCCGCGCGCACCCGCGTCCATCGCTCCCTCGACGGATTCGAGCATCCCTCGGGTCGTGCCCGTCGCGGGGCCCCCGAGGATCATCACGGGGACCGGCGAGTTCTCGACGAGTGGCTCGAACGACTCGACGCTGCCGGTGTACGGTGCCTTGAGGATGTCCGCTCCGAACTCCCAGCCCATGCGCATCGCATCGGCCACGAAGTCGGCGTCCGTCTCGAGTTGGGCCGGGACTCGTCGGCCCCACATGACGGGCTCGACCACCAGTGGGATTCCCGTCCCACGCAGGTCTTCGGCGAGCTCACCGATGTACTCGACGTTTCGGATGAACGTCTCGTTGTCGTCACGGCCGAACACCAGTACGACCTTGACCCCGACTGGGTCGAGTTCCTCGAGGAACTCGGCGTCGAACGCCGGCGTCCAGAGGTCTTGGTCGTTGTCTCGACCGGGGCTGGTCGACCACGTCACCACGTCCGCCGTGAGGACGACGTCGACGTCGGCCTCCTGAAGCCGGTCTTGATAGTGACGAGCGAAGTGAGGCCCGACGAGGACCGCGTCGGGCTCACCGCGCAGTACGTTATCGAGTGTCTCCTCGGGGTTCTCGAATCCCTCTGGCGATCCGAGGCTGAGGCCGTGGTCGAGCGCTACCACTACTGCGTTCCCCGATGGGGTGTCTAAGAGCTGAGGTTCTGTCATCGACTTCGATTGTGCTGAGTGTGTCCACCTATTTAATTATTCTCGTAACGGAGACAGTGCTCAGATCACTCGCCACCCACCATCGACCATCAGCACCTCACCGGTCACGTAGTCCGCGTCGTCACTGGCGAGATAGAGGACCGCACCGGCGACGTCCTCCGGCGTGCCCGCGCGTCCGGCGGGAACCGGCTTGATCAGGTCGTCCTTCGCGGCTGCTTCCGGGGCCTCCTCAGACCACCCGTCGATGAACTCCGTGGCGATCTGACCGGGGCCGACGGCGTTCACTCTGATGTCGTGGTCCGCCAGTTCGAGGGCTGCGCCTCGTGTGATCATCTTGACGGCGGCTTTCGTGGAGTCGTACTGGATCTGGTCGCGCTGGGCGACGAACGAGCTAATCGACGCCGTGTTGACGATGGACCCGGCGACCCCACGGTCGATCATGTCCTGTGCCGCTGCTTGACAGCCGAAGAAGACCCCCTTCGCGTTGACCTGGTGGATCGTCTCGAACTCGTCTTCGCTGACCTCGAGGAGGCTCCCACCGATGAACAGTCCGGCGTTGTTCACCATCACGTCGACCCCGCCGTACTCTCGCGCACGGTCGACAGCCGCACGGATCTCGTCGGCGTTCGAGACGTCCGTCTCCACGAACTCGGCCGTCCCACCCTGATTCTGGATGACCTCGTGGGTCGGCGTCTCCCCCACCTTCGGCTGGGAGTCGATGTCCGCGTTCAACACAGTCGCCCCCGCCTCGCCGAATCGAGTCGCAATCTCCCGCCCGATTCCGGAGCTCGCACCTGTGACGACGACGGTGTCCCCGTCGAAGTCGTTGCTGTAGTCAGGCATCGTCGAAGCTGTGAGTGGGGTGTAGAATAAAGATTTGGGAGAACGTGCCGGTGCACGGCGCTCGACCCCCCTCTCAGCGTGATTGGTTATTACTCCTCACAAACTATTAATTTATGGCTAAAAATTGTAAAAGTAAATCCGGACACTAACTATTCGAACAGGAGAACCGCTAGTGAGACACTGTACCACTGTCTCCAAAACAGCATGAACAATCCGGCAGAATAGAATCTTGCGCTCACTTTCTGCTAAAACTAAGGTGAATTATGCAGGAATATGAGTCGGGGAGAGTAGTTACAAAAGTACAAATGTAATGGGTTGCGGCCATCAAAATGTTACAACAGTACGGATGTAAGCTCTGGTGAGCAATCGGCGGTCGCGACAGAGCGAAACGACCCGAAGTGGCGGAGTCGTGAAGCGCCGGACGAACGCGAGCGGTCGAGGTCAAGTAGAAGAAGTAATTGCTCGATACGATGCGTCGGACAGAGGTGTCCACGGTTACTGTGAGAGTTCCATCACGCGAGTCGAAGAACTCCCCCGCCGCAAGCGTTTTCAACGGTCTATCAGTTCTCAGCCGATCTAATTTACGAAAGTGCACTGTCAGGGACTCTTTTCTGACGAGATACTAGTTATCGATGCGTGTGTCTACGCTTCCAGCTCGTTCGTCCACGAGATGATGGATTCCGACGAACACCTCTGTCGTGTGTCACCGGCGAATCCGACAGAACCGCACCGCATCGAGAGACACGAGCGGCCACCACATCGGCCGCCGGGTCATGTCGCCGTGGCCTCGTCGAGTGAATCGCCGCAGTCAAAATGTTTGAGTATATACTTCTGATAGTCTATTCGGTGAGTGAACCACTCGGGGTCGGCACGTCAACGGTGTCGCAGGGGGTGTGAGACACCAGAGACGCCCAGCGTCGAGAGGCTGGAGGTGGTGCAGTAGACCAACCTATTTGACACCTCCCGACGACGAGACCACAGACGATGTCACACCGGCGGCACACTCGTGCGGCCCCGACCCATCACGAGCTCCTCGCGGTCCAAGACGAACTCGCCATCGCCCGGAAAGGCGAACACATCCTCGAACGTCGCCGGAACGGGCTCGTCTTCGTCCTGCTTGACCTCCTCGACCGATGGCGCGAACTGTGCGCAGACCTCGACGAGCGGTACCGAACCGCTCGGACGCTCCACGTCACGGCGATGGAACGGGAGGGCGGGATCAGTCTGCGGGAACTCGCCGCCGCGAGGGCGACACACCCGGAGGTCATCCTCGGTGAGACGAAGCTACTCGGGATGGACGTTCCGCGCATCCTCTCGGCGTCCATCTCGACCCCGGTGTCCGACCGCGGGTACGGGATGCTCGGGACGAGTGCCCTCGACGACGAACTCGTCTCGGCGTACGAGGGGGTACTGGAGGTCGTCGTCCGACTGGCGGAGATGCGGGCAGTCCTCTCGCGGCTCCTCTCGGAGATTCGTCGACTCCGCATCCGGGTCAACTACCTCACGCATCGGCTCGTCCCGGACCTCGAGGCCGAGCGGGCGTACATCGAGCAGTCCCTCGCAGAGCGGGAGCGAGAAGAACGGTACCGACAGTTCAGAGTGAAGAAACAACGGTCCGAGCGGGCGTCCAGACACCGACGGAGCGGTGGACACCGCGATGGGTGACAGCGCACGCCGACGACCGCTCTCTATATCAGAATACCTAAGACTCGCTTGACGGAGAGGTCGTACACAATGGTCCTCAGCGGTCTCGTTCCGGACACGCCCCTCGTGTCCGCAGTCGTCATCGTCGTCGCAACGGGGTTCATCTGGTTCGGAAGCGGGTGGCTCGAGACGTCGGCCGAACGCCTCTCCGCGCACTACGGCCTCCCGGCGGTGGTCCAGGGGTCGGTCGTCGTCGCCGTCGGGTCGAGCTTCCCGGAGCTGGCCAGCGTCGTGTTCACCGCTCTCGCGGGGACGTTCAACATGGGTGTGGGCGCGATTGTCGGGTCGGCCATCTTCAACATCCTCGTCATCCCGGCGCTGTCGGGGCTCGCATCGGACGGCGAACTGGAGACCAACCGGACCGTCGTGTACAAGGAGGCGCAGTTCTATATGATCGCCGTCTCCGCCGTCGTCGTCACCTTCGCGCTCGCAGTCATCTACCTCCCAGTACCCGACGGACCCGCCCTGCAGGGGCAACTCACGCGACCGCTCGCGCTGATTCCGCTTCTCCTGTACGGCCTCTACTTGTTCATCCAGTGGCAGGACGTCTCCGATCACGTCGCCGAGAGCGCGCCCGACGGAATCGCGGTCGGCCGCGAGTGGGGAAAACTCGCCGCGAGTCTGGTGATCATCCTGCTCGCCGTCGAGCAGCTGGTCGGGGGAGTGGAAGTGATCGGGCAGACGTTCGGTATCCCCGAGTTCCTCGCCGGCGTGACGATCATCGCGGCGGCGACGAGTCTCCCGGACACCCTGGTGAGCGTGCGCTCCGCGCAGGCGGACAAGAGCGTCACGAGCCTGGGGAACGTCCTCGGGTCGAACACGTTCGACCTCCTGGTGGCGATTCCCGTCGGCGTGCTCATCATCGGCAGCGTTCCGGTCGACTTCGCGGTCGCCGTCCCGATGCTCGGCGTGCTGACGCTCGCGACGGTGCTCCTGTTCACGTTCTTGCGGACGGACCTTTCGGTGACGAACCTCGAATCGTACACCCTGCTCTGTGCGTATCTCCTGTTCGTCGCCTGGGTCGTCGCCGAGACGGTCGGCCTGACCCAGTTCATCAGAGGTGCCTGACACCCAGGCTCACTCGTCCTAGGAGCGTTCCGCTTCCGCCTCCATCTCGGCTTCGAGCGCCGCTTCGAATCACGTTCGCGCTGGCGCTTCGCTTCGTCGTGAACCTGTTTCTCCCGCCCCTCTTTCGTGTCTCGCATCACAGGTACGACGCCCGGACGGAGCGTGACCTCCTCACCGGGACGCGGTGTCGCCCCGACGCCCCGTTCCGTGCCCGGGCCGTCCGCCCTGGTCGTCGAGGCGGATGTGTCGACACCCTCCGACTCGACGCGACAGAAGTGTTATCTGATTGTCAGTCCAATACGACGTCCACACACCAGCGTGACCAGTGGTCGGTCGGGGGCGACGGACCGACAGTGACTGTCCCGCTCACCGAACGCGCTGGGCTCGGCTGGGACCAGGAGTCACCCCCGATGCCACCGATTCGAACCCACGTCCCCGTCCTCGTCATCAGCGTACTGCTCGTCACCTCCGTCTTCGCGGGAACCGCCCTCACGGGCCCCGCGGCCGCGCTGTTCACCGGGGACGTCACGGCCGACAGCGCGAGCAACGTCCAGGCGTTCCGCACCGCGGCCACGCAGACGCTCACGGCGACGGTCACCATCACGAACGGGAGCGCGGACAACACCGTGACGTTCACGACGCCGGCGGGGAACATCGTCGGTGCGAACGGCGTCTCGGTCTCGAACCCGAACGTGACCGCGTCGGGGCTCTCTGTCGACAGTCGGACGCAGGTGACCGTCGACCTGGCCGATACGAACGCCACGGACGGAGCCGACGAGACGACCCAGGTGACACTGACCGTGACGCACAACCTCGCAAACGTGGCACCGGCGTCGGGCCTCGACGCGACGGTGTCGGCGGGCGGCCGTTCCGACACGACGCAGTTCGACGTCGTCCGCTACCTCGGTCCGACGGGGACCATCGGCCGCGTCTTCCTCGGTGACCGCGACGTCGACCTGACGGGGTTGGCGAGCGCCCCCGGCTCCGGCAGCGTGACACTGTTCGGCGTCGCCGGCGAGGCCGACGGCGGGGTGGCGACCGTCAGCGACGTCCGCCGGGCGGACATCACGGACGCCAACAACTTCGAGCCGGGAGCATACAGCTTCGAGAGCGACGGGACTGCGGACCTCTCGGTGGTCGAGCCGCGCATCACAGAGGTCACGGTCTATCGCGGGGACGGGACCGACGGCGCTGACATCACCGGCGGCTCCATTCCGAGCAGCATCGGCACCATCACCGTCCAGGTGGAGTTCAACTTCGCCGAGGCCGAGGACGCCTCGGTCTTCGTCGACGACGAGGACGGTCTCGACATCACGCGACAGCTCACCGACCGCAACCGCATCAGCCGGTCGGGCGGCACGGTCGTGCTCCGCAACATCGACGAACTCGACGCCGGCCAGTACACTATCGTCGTCGAGGGGTCGGACGACCTCGACTTCGTCCGGACGCGCGTGGGAGCCGGCATCCGTGACGAGACCCAGTCGATCACCCTCGAGGAGACCGAGGTGACGCAGGGCCAGGAGATCATCGCGACGGTCGCCGGGACGCCGGGCGAGTACGGCCTCGTCCGGATCGCCGGGAGCGACCTCGACGGCATCCCCCCGACTGACGAGACCGCCGCACGGGTGTTCCGGGCGACCGGCGACGTCGAGACACGCCGCGGGACGAACACGCTCGGTGGGACCGACGACGCGTACGTCGGTGCGGTCGTCGACCTCGGCGACGACGGTATTGCGCGGGTCCGCATCGACACGGCGTTCCTCGACCCGACGACGGTCGACGTCGAGTTCGTCGAACTCGCGGAGCCGAACACGGACGTCGTGACGCTCAGAGACGGGTTCGACGCCGACGCGGACGACACCGCCGAACTGGACATCGAAGAGCGTGAGATTCGCCTGTCGGCCACGCCGACCGTCGTCCGCATCGGCGAGGAGTTCACCATCACGGGCGTCGCCCCACAGTCCGACGACGTGAAGGCGTACGCGCGCATCGACAGCGAGTGGGTGCCGCTTCGGGACGGCGACGGCGACCTCGCAGAGGACGACGTCGACAGCAGAGGGCGGTTCAGTATCGAGGTCGATGCGGGTCGGGAAATCAACTTCCCCGACGCGTATCGGATCGCCGTCGTCGCCGACCCGGTCGCCGGCGGCACGGACTATCTCGGGAGCGAAGCGTCGCTCACGACGAGCGCCTTCGGCGACTTCGACACGACGGCCACGACGACGGTTCGGACCGTCGAGGGCGCGCTGACCTCGTCGCTGTCCGCCGCGCGTATCGCCGCAGACACCGGCGACGAGGTCACCCTCTCCGGAACCTCGTTCGGCCAGGGCGACTCGGTCCGCGTCTACCTAATCGGGCCCCGTGGGCAGTTCCTCACCGCGGACGGTGGGTTCGGGGCCGAGTCGGTCTCGGTCCGCGACAACGAGTTCGAAGCGGAGTACGACGCCTTCCAACAGCGCGGCGGTTACACCTTCTTCGTCGTCGGCCGCGGGCGTGACGGGGAGTACGCGTCTGACATCGGCTTCGGTGGGGCGGACCTCCGACGCGGGCTGACACCCCAGCAGGCCGTCGAAATCATCCGAGACGAGTACTCCGGCGCGGGTGTCGACGACCGGGTCATCGAACTGACGCTCTCGGCGGAGAACCCCTCGCTCGCCGTCGACGACTTCACGCAGGACGGGCAGGTCGCCCAGGGCGAGGTCACGATTTCGGGCACCTCGAACCGACAGGACGGAACCGTCATCTTCGTGGAGGTGTTCGACGCCGACAACGACGTGGTCGCCACTGCCGAGGCGGTAGTCGACGGCGCGTCCGGCGAGTGGGAGACGACGCTCGACCTCGCGGACCTCGAGACCGGGGCGTACCAGCTCCGCGCGAGCGACGACGAGACCGCCGCACGGCTCGAGTTCGAGGTCGTCAGCGAGGTGACGACGCCGACGGAGACACCCGCGGAGACCCCGGTGCCGACGGAGACGCCGACGATGACGCCGACCGCGTCACCGACGCCCACGGCGACACCGACCGAGGCACCGACGACGACCGCGACGGAGTTCCCGGGGTTCGGTCCCCTCGTTGCTCTCCTCGCCCTCGTCGCTGCAGCGCTGCTCGCTGCCCGTCGCCGGCGGTCGTGACACCTCACCGTCTCCACCGGGCGCGCACGGCGGCGTCAACGCGTCGCTCCGGCCCATGATCGGGCCGGCCCCTGACAGTCACATGTACATACGGTCTTCGGGGTGGTCGTGGCCCCGTGGTGAGTCGCCCTGGTCGAGCGTCTGCATCCGGTCGACGAGGCTCTGGTAGTACTTGCGCAGTTCCTCGGCGCGCTCTCTGAGTTCGGTCTCGTCGACGGCGATGTCGTACAGCGTCTCGAGGGCGTCGAGGAACCGTAGCGCGCTGTCGAGGTCGGGTCCCGGCGGATGCGTCGGCGTCACGAGCGCGCCGACCGGGGGGACGTCGCCGTCGAGGGCGCGCGTCATCAGTTCGCCCGCCATCCCGTCGAAGAAACCGCCGGCCAGCGGCGGGATGTCGCTGTCGCCGATGCGACGCTCGCGGAACGCGGGCATCCCGACGTGGAAGACGATGTGCTCTTGTGGGCCGTGGGGGAACGGCACGCCGTGGATGACGCAGAGTTCGTCGATTCCATGCGCCTCGGTCCAGGAGATGACGGCGTCAGCGAAGGGCTCGCCCGCCCAGACCGGCACGCTCAGTTCGCTGATGAGCACGCAGATGTCGGAGTCGGCAGAACTGAACAACCGCATCGGGTAGCGCGGGGCACCCTGCGTGAAGGGCGTGATATCGGGGAGGTCGTGGGTGCGCACGTGCCCGATCTGTTCGGTGTGGGTGTGAGTGATCAGGTAGTCGATGGCGGTCAGTCCCGCCAACCCGGGGTTCGCCGTGCCGATGATCAGGATGTCGCCGGGGTCGGTCCCGCTCGTTGTCCGGAGGTCGAACGTGGGCAAGTTCGTAGCCATCGCACGGCGTGTTGGGCAGGTGATGTGATAAGTGTCACCGCGACGACGCGGTAGCCGGCCACGGTCGACGGGTCGGGTGGCCCTCCGACGACACGCCGGACGCTCTTGATTGGGTCCGTCTTCGCACACCGCGTGATATATGTCAGCGCCACAGAGAGGGTACGGATGGCCACGCCAGCAGACAGCACCTCCGTCGACGGCCGCGTGTTCACGTCGACGGCGAACACGAGCGACGGCGACGTCGGCGGCGAGACGTACTTCTGGTTCGAGCAGTCCGACGACCTGGTCCACGCACGATACGAGGGGGGAGAGATCCGATTGGGCTACCTCGTCGGCCGCCACCTCGGCGACTCCCTCGAGTTCCGGTACACCCACCTGACGGTCGAAGGGACGACAGCGACGGGACGGTCCACCGACCGAATCGAACGCCTCGACGACGGCCGACTCCGACTGCACGAGCGGTGGGAGTGGGACTCGAAGCCGGGGTCGGGCACGAGCGTACTGGAGGAACTCACCGAGGCCGAGTACGCGGCCGTCACCGGGGAGTGACTGACTGAGTGGACACTCAACAGCGTTATCTCACCCCGGAGTGAGCTTCGAGACGATGACCAACACAGCCGGTCCCCGCATCGGTCGTGACGATGCGTCCACGGCGTCGATGGCCGACCGACTCCGAGCGGTGTCACCGCTCGCGTGGAGCGTCGCCGCGGTCGGCGGCTTCCTCGGAAGCATCCCGCTCGGTCTGATGATGCAGTTCGGGAACCCCGAACCGCTCCTCGCACTCGCGCTGCCGATGATGTACGGGCTGGGCGGGCCGAGCCTGTCCGCCGGGTGGGCGCTCCACCAGTTCCACGGCGTCGTGCTCGCCCTGCTGTACGTCGCCGCGGTCCAATCGAACGTGTTCGCGCCACACGCGAGACGGCTCCGCGGCGCACTCGGACTCGGCGTCCTGGTCGGTATCGTCACGACCGGGGTGCTCTCGGTGCTGTTGATACCCCTGTGGCTCGCCCTGGTCGGGTATCCGCACACGCCACCGTTTCCGGACCTGGCGATGCCTGAGAAGCTGTGGAGCGTCCTGGGTCACGTCGGCTACGCCCTCCCGGTGACTTTCGGTTACGCGCTCGTCGCCCGGCGATGAGCGGGGGACTCGCGGCGGACGTCACACTGGGGGTGCATATCGTCGCCGAGGTTGTGGCGCTCCTCACCGGTGCAGAGCCTTCCTGAGGGAGGTCGACCCGCTCGTCACGAACGACCCCATCGACGAGGCCCGGGCGGCCCACGAGCGCCGCGAGCGACTCACCAACGCACCGACTCCGAGCGGCACGGAGACAGGGTGCTCACCGACCGGACTGACGGAGCTGTTCGTACTCGGCCGGACTCAGGTAGCGAAAGTTCTGTGGGGAGGTGAACCCCTCGACGACCGCCGAAAGCTGTTCGCGGGTGACGGGCGTCTCGTACTCGGTGACGTCGGTCAGGTGCAGCGCCGTCGCCGTCGTCGTTGCCGTCGACCCCTCGAAGTACGCACGGACCGCCGCCGGCGCGTGTGGCGTCTCGCCGACGGTCCGAGCGAGGACGGTGTCGAGGTCGCCCGTGACGGCGGTCGACGACCGCCTCGCCCCACACTTCGCTCGGCCCGCCCGTCGCGTAGAGCAACAGTCGGTACGGTGGGTCGCGAGCGGGTGGGCGTTTTCGGTACTCGTAGGCCTTCTCCCCGTCGAGGATGGCGCGTGCCCACTCCTCGCGAACACTCAAGAGGACGACTCGGTCCGCGGTCATACGCGGAGCGACGTCGGCGCACGACATAGCTGGGGCGGAACGAAGCGACGGGTGAGTGCCCGTCGCCACCGCCACGACGACGAGGCCGAGACGGTGACAGCGTCAGCGAGGGCCCGAGTCGAGGGGGGTGTGAACGGTCCCGCTCACCCGATGTCCTCGGCGACGACCTCGACGCGGACGGTAGTGTACCACGCCTCGACTTCGTCGACGAGCGACTCGCTCGCGAGGACGGCGAAGCCGGCGAAGATGATGGCGAAGCCGACGACCGTCGAGGTCGAGATGGACTCACCGAGCAGCACCGACCCGCCGAGCGTCGCGACGATGGGCACGGCGTAGAACACGAGGTTCCCGTGGATGGGACCGACCTCGTCGAGCAGGCCGAAGTAGGTGAGATACGCCACCGCGCCGGCGAAGACGCCGACGTATCCGAGCGCGACGAGCGCCTCGGGCGTCCAGGCGACGGCCGCGAACGACTCGCCCGCGGCGAGGCTCCCGCCGTGGGTGAGCAGCGCGCTCACCGGGAGCGCCCACGCGGTCCGGACCGTACTCGAGAGCGGAGAGTCGGCCCACCGGATGAGGACGGTCCCCAGCGCGCCGGTCACTGCCCCGGCGAAGATGACGCCCTTCCACCGGGCGTCGCCGCCGAGGAGGTTCGACGGGTCGACGCCCACGACGAGGCCCACCCCGACGAGGCCGATGAGTAGCCCGAACGCCCCGCGGGGCGAGAGGCGTTCGTCCGCGAGGAGGACCATCGCGAACACGGGCGTCAGGATGGGGTTGAGACTGAAGATGATCGACCCGACGGCGCTGGAGACGTACTGCTGGCCGACGAAGAGGAAGGCGTTCGAGAGACCGATGACGAACACGCCCGTCGCGAGGATGGCGACGACGTCGTCGAGCGACCGGGGCAACAGGTCGTCGCGAGCGCGGGTCGCCACCACGTAGCCGACCAGCACCGCCGCGGCGATGTCGAACCGGAGCGCGACGAACAGCAGCGGCGGGAAGTATTCGAGCCCCGCCTTCGCCGCCACGAAGGTGCCGCCGAAGAAGACACTGGCCAGGGCGAACAGCGTGAGGTGGCGGCGCGTACTCACGAGCGGGCCACCTCCGCGTCCGACTCGAACCGGCGTCGTGCCAAAGAGCGCATCATAGCTAGTGGGAGGTGACGGAGCCGGATACGTTGACGCAGAAATCGCTTCACCGGAGGAAATTCGGCCCCGCCGTGTGGTGGATTCACGGCGTGAAACTATTTCGCGACTCGAAAGCGGTTTACCGCCGGCTCCCCGAGAGGCGGCCATGGAATCGGCCCTGGAGGAGATCGAGTTCCTCGCCCTCTCGCCGAATCGGGTCGCGACGCTCAGACAGCTCGCGGCGGAGCCACACACCCGACGGGAACTCGTCGAGTTGACCGGGGCGTCACAGCCGACGCTCGGGCGCATCCTCCACGACTTCGAGGAGCGTGCGTGGATCGAGCGCGACGGGAGCACGTACCGGGCGACCGTGACCGGGCGACTGGTCTCGCGCGGGTTCGGTGACCTCGTCGACATCCTCGAGACCGACGTCGAACTCCGGCCCGTCGTCCGATGGCTCCCGGCGGAGGTCATCGACTTCGACCTCGAACACCTGACGACGGCGACGGTCACGACGCCGAGTCGGGTCCGGCCGAACGCGCCGGTGAAACGCGCGCTCGCCCTCCTCGACGGGGCCGAGACGGTGCAGATTGCCTCCTACGCCTTCAACGAGCAGAGCCTGGAGGTCATCGCCGAGCGGACCGGTGAGGGCGGCCAGCGGTTCGAGGGCGTCTTCTCCGCCAGCGCCATCGACGCGCTCGCCGACGACTCACAGCTCCGGGCACGACTCGACGAACTGCTGACGGCCGAGGGCGCACGCATCAGGATCACCGACGACCCCATCCCCGTGGCGATGACCGTCGCCGACTCGGTGGTCCACCTCTTCTTGCGCGACGACAGCGGCATCCTCCGGGCGTCCCTCGACGTGGACGAGCCCGAGGTTCACGCGTGGGCGACGGAGCTGTTCGCGCGATACTGGGAGGCGGCGGAGCCGCTCACGGTCGGGCAGTTGTGACGCGCGAAGAGCGGGTCCCGACTCACGGCGCGTAACAGACCCATCCGTCCGGCGGGATGTGGAGTTCGACCCATCCCTCCTCGTCGGTGAGACGGTTCCCCGCGCCAGCGCTGTGCTCGTGGAGGAACGTGTCGCTCCACGACGTCTCGACCGAGACGGTCGCTCGCTCGTCTCCGCGGTTCAGTCCGACCAGCAGGTTGCCCTCGCGCTCGAAGACGTAGACGTCGCGGTCGGCGTGGCGCGTGTGCGCAGAGCCACGCGCGAACGTCCGACGCACCCACAGGAGGTTCCGGACGCGCTCGTCGTCGACGTCGATCCGGCCGCTGTACACCCGGGGGTAGCCCTCGAAGGTGAGGATGTAGGCGTACGCGAGGAGTTCGTGTGCGGGCGGCGGGCTGTCGTGGTTGGAGACGAACGTCAGTGTCTGGTGTGGGTGGCTGTCGACCACGCCGGCTCCGTCGAGCGCACGCAGGTCGCCGTCCCGACCGAACGCCTCCTCGCGCATGACGAAGTACAGCGGGTAGTCCATGACGGTCATCCCCGTCTCGAGGTACCGCTCGCAGTACGACACCGACCCGTGCAGCACCTCGCCGACGGTGAAGAGTTCGCGCGCACGGGCCCAGGGGTTGGCGTGGTCGTGGAAGAACCACCGGGGCATGTGCTTGACCGCGTCCCAGCGGAGGCCGTCGACGCCGCAGTCGGCGTATCTGTCGACGTACGCTTCGAGATACGCGCGGACGTGTGCCGACTCCTGTTTCAGGTCCGGCAGTCCCTCGAGGTCGCGGTTCTCCAGCTCCCAGTCGTCCTCGTCGTCTCGGATGGGCCCCTCGTGGCGGAAATCGTCCCAGCCGACGTGCGGGAACGCCGAGAAGTCCACCCCCTCGGCCATGTGGTTCACGACCGCATCGGCGATGACCGCGAGCCCCTGCTCGTGCGCCGCGTCGACGAGCGAGCGGTACTCGGCCTCGGTGCCGAACACGCTGTCGAAGTCGAGGTGGTCGATGGGCTGGTAGCCGCGCGGCTCGGGGTCGTCCCAGGTGCGCTTGCTCCGCTGTGCGGGCGGGAGCTGAATCGCGTCGTACCCCGCCTCGGCGACCGCGGGGAGGGCCCGCCGGACCTCGTTCCAGGGCGTGTGGTAGTACTGGTAGACCGCGCCCGCGCCGAGTCCCACTGCGGCAGCGCCGGACGCTCCGTTACCGACGGCGGGGGCACCGAACCACGACATGTCACTCGGACAGTGGCCGTGCGGGCCTGAAGCCCTTCCGGCGTCCTCCCAACGGACGTTCGAGCGTCTCCCGAACGGTGGACGGAGCACGTCGTGACCACCGATTGCACCGGCGACAGAAGCCAGTCGTCCGACGGTGGGGGGAGTCAATCGAGCATAGAACTGATTGTATCTACTCATGGGTTCTGAGCCGTGGCGGAACGGGCCCCGTCGCGGACTCACGGGACGGACGGGACGCTGTAGAGCGGTCGGCGACGACGTCCCCAGTCCTGGGTGTCGGTTCGGTCGCGTCGGTCTCGGCGGGACTGAAATGGCTGCAATGCGACAATTCCGCCGAGCAGCGGTCTCCCGTCGGTTCGAGCGGTGAGCTGTGGTGAGCGGGCACAGGTCGATACGCAGGCGGTCGGTCCGCTCTCGGGTGACCCGGTCCCCGCGTCGACTGTTCGCGTACTGGGGTACAACGACTTCGATAAAAAATCGAACCCCGTTCGCCGCTGTCACCGTCCGGACACACGGGGTGTCCGGCCACGACGAACTCGTAGCCGTCGCTCGGTCGCCGTCGGGTCGGTGGACGCCTCACGACAGCTCAGCGACAGGTAGATACTCAACGGAGGGGGTCGTTGTTCGTCCCGAGTGATTCAGATGACACGAGACGCCCCATCGACGCGGTTCGAGCGGCAGCGAAAGCGGTCAGTCGAATCCTCGACGCTCATCGAGGGGCTCCCCGGCCTCGGCATGGTCGCTTCCATCGCCGTCGACCAGATCACCACACAGCTCGGACTAGAACAGTACGGTGCGATCACGTCCGACGACTTCCCGCCGGTCGCGGCCTTCAGCGACGGTCGCGTCCGGGACGCCGTCCGCGTGTACGCCGGGGAGAGTCCGGCCGTGATGACGCTCCAGAGCGACGTGGCGATTCCCCCGACGGCTACCGAGTCACTGAGTCGGTGTGTGCTGGACGACCTCTCCGAGGAGTTCGACGACGCCGTGTTCCTCGCGGGGGCCCCCGCGCGGTCCGAGGACCAGGTCGGATCGGTCATCGGCGTGGCGACGTCGGAGCGGTTCGAGCGGGAACTCACCGACGCCGGTATCACCCTGGCCGAAGGGACCGGTGTCGTCGGGGGCGTGACGGGGGCGTTGTTGGCCGACTGTTACCACGCGGACATCCCCGCCGCGGTACTGGTCGTCCGGACGAACCCGTACATTCCGGACCCACGGGCGGCCCACGCTGTCATCGAGAACGCGCTCGAGCCGCTCGTCGCGTTCGACATCGACACGCAGGAGCTCCTCGAACAGGCCGAGGAGATACAGCGACAGAAACAGCAGCTCGCCGAACAGCTCCAGCAGTACCAACAACAGGCAGGAGAACAGCAACGACAACCGTCGATGCCGGGGATGTACCAGTGACCACGAGGACCGTGAGGGCGACCGGGGTCGCCGGGCCGCGCTCGACGAACGAGCCGGTCGCCCCACCCTGTCGGAACGGTTCTCACGCGGCAGGAATCGCCGAACGTGCCAACCCCTCAGGCTGCCAAACGTACCCAGGGTCCGTCGTCGAGCGAGTCGGCCCACTGGCCGGGTGGCCGCGAGCACACCGACGACGGGACCCACCCCAGAACCCATGACAAAGAACATCCTCGTTCCAGTCGACGGATCGCCGCTGTCACGAGCAGCGCTTCGCCACGCCTGCAAGGAGTTTCCGAACGCGTCGATCACCGTGCTTCACGTCGTCGACCTCTTCGAACCCGGATACGGCGTGTATTCGGACTTCGAGACGTCGTACGAGCCGCTGGCGGGGTCCGAGGAGTGGTACGAACGGGCCGAGGCGGCCTCCGAGCAGCTCCTCGAGGAGGCACGAGCGCTCGCGGCCGACCACGACCGGACCGTCTCTACGACCTCCGAGATCGGCGACCCGAAGCGAATCATCGTGGAGTACGCCGACGAGGAGGACATCGACCACATCGTCCTCGGAGCCCACGGGAGGCGAGAAGACCGCCCCGTGTTCGGCAGTGTCGCCGAGATCGTCGCCCGGCGGGCCAGGGTCCCCCTCACACTCGTCCGGTGAGTCACAGGGGCCGGCGGCCCCAGCGGCGGTCGGCTCTCTATCAGGCGCGAGTCCCGACGGGGATAACGTACAGCGGCCGGTGGTCGGCCGGCGCGCCCACGAGTTCTCGGACGCGGTCGTCGGCGAACGCGCCGACGGCGACGGTCCCGAGCCCCAGTGATTCGGCCTGCAGGTAGACGTTCTGTCCGACGTGCCCGGCTTCCATCGGGACGTACCGCTGTCGTCCACGCTGCCCGTACTTTTCGGTGGTTCGCGCGTCGACAGCACAGACGACGAGGTCGACGGCGGCCGCCTCGACGGACGCCTGGTCGACCGCCGCCCGCCGCAGCGCCGACTGGACGTCACCGGACCGGCGACGCACCAGTTCGTGTCGCCGGGGGCGGTACTGGTAGACGCCGGGGTCGACCCCCTCGACACCCGACGTGCCGACGACGACGAACAGTTCGAGCGGATAGCGCGCGCCGGCGCTGGGCGCGGTGCGGTATCCCGACACGCGCCGGGTGATTCCCTGTGCCGCCCAGAGGACCTGGCCGAGGTCACGACGCGACAGCGGGTCCGACCCGTATTCGCGTCGGGAGCGACGAGCCGCCAGCGCCGCCTCGACGGAGACGTCGCCGTCCGTGTTCGGCGCGGGCAGCGCGACGGTGTCGGTAGCCTGTCCCGCGGTCCCCCCGTCAGGGAGGGCGATTCGGACCACTCCGAACACGGCGTTGAGTACCAGGGACACGGCCGCCGCCAGCACCAGTGCGAGCGTCACGCGTCTCGATGGGCGTTCGAGAGACATCACTGAACGATGACCGCCGGGAGACAAAACAGTCACTCCCGTGGCGACCCGGCGAGAGCTGACGCGAGAGCGAAAGAACGTGAGGTGTGCGGACGCGCTTCGACCCACTGCGGTCGGCCACCACCCGACAGTGCCGGCGACGGTGGCCGATTCCAGATACTCAGAGATTCCTGACAACGGTTTTTCACTCCTGGCGGAGAACGTGGTTCCATGGAGTTCGACACCGTGTGGCGAGAGCTTCGTGACCGCGGTGAGACGCTCGGCCCCGACGAGGTCCTCGTGACGCCGGGGTCGGAACGACCGTTCGACTGCGTCACGGCGGAGACGGACCGAATCGTCGTCGAGTTCGTCCGCGAAGGCGCGGAGCGGTCCCTCTGGCGGGACCAGTTCCAGGTGCTGTTCGACCGCCTCGAAACCGACGCCGACGGCGTATCGCTCACCGACCTCCCGGCCGGCGTCGAGCCCTACGTGGCGGTGATGAGTCTCTCGTCGCGGTACGGTGTGGACGACGCCGGCGGGAGGTTCCACCGCGCGGGGACGTCGGCGAGCGCGGAGAGCCCGTTCCGCCGGCCGGCGTGGACCGCGCGGACCTCCGCCGAGCGCGTCCGCGACGACGCCGTGTTGCTCGCGGACGCGCTCGAGCGTGAGCACGTCGACGACCCGCGGTCGGTCGAGCCAGCGTCGCTCGTGGACCTGTACGTGCTTCTCTCGGACGTCCAGCACGGAGCCGACCGGTTGCGCCGAGAGCTCGGCGACCTGCTGTTGAACTACATCGGCCCCGACGCGCGCCTGCACGGCCGGTTCGGGAGTGTCCACCGGACGACCCGGGAGCGTCGGCGGCTCAAAGACGAGGAAGCCGTCTTCGACGCGCTCGACGAGCGGGGAATCCCCCACTCGTGGGTCACGGGCATCGACACCGAGAAACTCGACGTGGTGATCGCCGTCACCGACCTGGAGGAACGAGCGGTGTACGACGTCGACGAGCAGGTCTACGTCCAGAAGACGGCCGTCGAAGAGGGTGAGAAACAGTCGCGACTCCAGGGGCTCATGGACCGACTCGCGGGGGTCGAGACGGAGGAAGCGGCGGAGCTCCGAGCCGACATTCGAGCGATCGAAGACCGAATCGACGCGGTCGTCACAGCGGGATGAGACGACCTGCCACCTCCTCCGCACGGGGACGAGGGTGCCGGCCGGGACCCGCGGCTGTCGACCCGCGCGAGCAGCCACCGGTTTCCACGCGGTGGGAACGACCGTCGCGTTCTTTCGTCTCAGTCGCGTATCTCCACGCACAGACCCCGACACACGAGTCGAATCGTTTCCGACCGCATCCGAACCTACCACAGAATCATGGACATCATTGACATCGTCTCGGACGAGTACGTCGAATTCACGCCGGACACCCGGGTCTCCAAGCTCGTCGGAGCCTTCGAGGACCCCGCGCTCAAAGCCGTCGTGGTCCGCGGGGACCGGTTCGAAGGCGTCGTCACCCGTCGCCAGCTAGCGACCTCGCGACACCCGCCGGAGCAGAAGCTCGAGTCGCTCGTGTGGCACGTCCCGCGACTCGCGCCGAACGAGGACGTCCGCCACGTCGCCCAGCTCATGATCGACAGCGACTCACAGGTCCTCCCGGTCTTCGAGGGGCAACACCTCCGCGGCGTCGTCACCGCCGACGACGTCATCCGGGCAGTGCAACCGTTCCTCGAAGCCGCGACCGTGGGCCAAGCCTGCAGCCGTGACCTCGTCTCGGTCGACCCGGAGACCACGTTCGGCGACGCGCTCCATCGGTTCAGAGAACACCACATCACCCACCTCCCGGTCGTCGAAGCGGAGCAAGCAGTCGGGATACTGAGTCTCTACGACGTACTGGACGTCACGACGCGAGCGGCCGACCAGCCCGCCGGTGGCGACCCGAGCGGGACCGACGCGTTCGGCGGCGACCTCTCCAGCAGTGCCGGTCGTGCACGCCGCGGGGGCTTCGGCGCTCGCGAGGGCGAGCGGAGCCGAGTCCTCGACCTCCCGGTGCGTGACCTGATGGTCTCGCCGGTCCGGACCATCGACCCCGAGGCGACGCTCGAGACGGCCGTCGAAGAGATGTTCGCGGTCGGCGGCTCCGCGTTGGTCGTCACCGAGGACGACCGGGCGTTCGGCATCGTCACGAAGACCGACGTCCTCGACGCGCTCACGTGGGAAGCCGGCGGCAACCGGGCGGTCCAGGTGTACGGCACCGACCTGCTCGACGACGTGAGCTACGACGAGGTCGTGTCGATGGTCGAGGGGTTCGACGACCGCGACCACGGCATGAACGTCCTCGACGCGAAGGTCCACCTGCACGAACATGACGAACAGCTCCGCGGGACGCCGTTGCTGCTGGCCCGCGTCCGCCTGCACACCGACCGCGGCCTCTACATCGCCACGGGTGAGGGGTACGGCGCGAAGCACGCACTGAACGAGGCCCGGGATGCGCTCGAGCGCCAGATCCGCGACCGGAAGACCCGCGGCCGGAGCAAGAAGCACCCGGACGAAGCGTACTGGGAGAAGCGCTTCGGCTGGCTCCTCGAAGCCTGAGGCGCTCTCGGCGTCTCCCCGGGTGGAACAGGCAGCGTCGAACCGACCGGGCGGTCGCGACGTCCACTGGCGGGGTCGTTCCGCGTCGGTGTGACGGAGGACCCGAGACGACCCACGCGGCCGACCCACCCGGGTTCGTGCGACTGCGACGCACGGCCCACCCACTCGCGCCGAACACCGCACGACAGGCCCGACATTACCATGCCACCCACCGACTCTCACCGACTCCCCCCCTCGGTCGCGCTGTGGCTATCGGCCCAGCGCACCGCGTTCGGGGCCGTCGCCGACACGGTCCGCACGGCGAGCGTCTTCAGCAGCCGGCTCGCGGACGCGGCGTCGGTCGAGGTCGGACAGACCCCGAGCGAGGTCGTCTATCGGGAGAACAAACTCGAGCTACACCGGTACGAGTCGCTCACCGACGACAGCCACGACGTTCCGCTCCTCGTCGTGTACGCGCTCATCAACCGACCGTTCGTCCTCGACCTCCAGCCCGACCGCTCGGTCGTGCGGCGGCTCCTCGAAGCCGGCCACGACGTCTACCTCATCGACTGGGGTGAGCCCTCGCTGCTCGACACGTCGCTCGGACTCGGCGACTACGTCGACCGGTACCTCGACAACTGTGTCGACGTGATCTGCGAGCGGGCCGGAGTCAGCGCCATCAACCTCCTTGGCTACTGCATGGGCGGGACGCTGTCGGCCATCTACGCCGCTCGCCAGCCCGGGAAGGTCAACGCGCTCGGGCTGATGGCGACCGGGCTGTACTTCGACGGCACGGGCGGAATCCTCGAACAGTGGGGCGGGGGAGACCACTACGACCCGTGGGCGCTCGTGGAGACGTACGGGAACGTCCCCGGCGAGTTCCTCGACGTCGGCTTCGACCTGATGGACCCCGTCGCGAATACGGTCACGAAGTACGCTCGGCTGGCAGACCACGTCGAGAACGAGGACTTCGTCGAGAACTTCGCCCGCATGGAGCGGTGGCTCGACGACAGCGTGGACGTCGCCGGCACGGTCTACGCGGAGTTCGTCGAGGACATCTATCAGGAGAACCGCCTCGCCGAGAACGAACTCGTCGTGGGGGACGAGCGAGTCGATATCGAGAACATCGACATGCCGGTGTTGCAGATCCTCGGCGCGTACGACCACCTCGTCCCGCCCGCGGCGAGCACGCCGTTCAACGACCGCGTCGGGAGCGACGACGTGACGACCATCGAGTATCCGACGGGCCACGTGGGACTCGCCATGTCGACGAGTTCACACCGCGACCTCTGGCCCGAGGTCGCCGAGTGGTTCCTCGACCAGTCGGACCGTCCCGGGTTAGCGGACGTCTTCGGCGAGGCCATCGAGCGCGCACTCGGCGTCGACGTGGAAACCGACGTCACCGTCGGGGGCGTCGACGAGGTGGAGATCAGCATCGCCGAGCGTGACCACGAGGTCGCGCGGGCACTCGTGCACCACGACGTCGTCGCCATCGAGGCGTTCCTCGAAGACACCCTCGACGTGGCAATCGGGCTGGAGACGGGAGCCGACGGAATCGCCGTGACCGTCGAGACGGCCGAGGGCGTCGTGACGACGGTCGTCGGGAACGTCGGAGAGGCGATTCGGACCGAGGTCGAAGAGGCCGTCGGCGACCGCGACGTCGCCGCGTCGTACGACCTCGAGGACGTCGACGGGATCGGGCCGACGTACGCCGGTCGCCTGCGGGCGGCCGGGGTCGAGTCCGTCTCGGCGCTCGCCGTCACGGACTCCCGGCGGGTCGCGACGGCAGCGAAGGCCAGCGAGCAACTCGCCCGGCAGTGGATCACCCGGGCGCGGGCACTCGTCGGTGCGGACGACGACCAGAGGTCGGGCTCCTAACGGCCGTCGCGCCGCGTCGGTCACGCCTCGGCGACGGGGACACACACGCACACACGAGTCAGGCGTCGTCGCGGTCGCCGGTGTCGGTGGCCTCGGCGTCGGCTGGCCGGAAGGTGATGAGTGCGGGGCCGTCGGCTCGCGTCTCGGTGTCGAGGACGACTGGCTCGCCGATGGCGACGTCGGCTGCCGTCGCCTCACGGAGCTGTCCCGAGAGGACGACCCCCTCGTCGAGTTCGCTCATGACGACCGTGTAGGGCGTCTCCCCGTGGAACTTCGGGGTCGTGACCGATATCTCGGTGAACGACAGAATCGTCCCCCGTCCGGACAGGGGTTCTGCGGTCAGCTCGGTCGACCCACACGCCGGACAGACCTGCCGGGGCGGGAGGGAGGCGTCCCCACAGGCCGCGCAGGCGAGACACTGCGGCTCGCCGGCCGCGATGGCGTCCGTGAAGGTGTCGTACCACGCCGGCACGGTCACACACCCCCCAGGATGGTGACCGTGGCGCTCGCACCGCTCCCGCCGACGTTGTGCGCGAGCGCGACCGCCGCGTCGGTGACCTGGTTCGGGTGCACCCCCCGAAGCTGCTTCGTCAACTCGACGAGCTGCCCGATGCCGGTCGCCCCGACGGGGTGGCCCTTGCCGAGGAGTCCACCGGAGGGGTTGACCGGGAAGGAACCGTCGACAGCGGTCTCCCCGTCCACCGCGCCGCGTGCGCCCGCGCCGGGGTCGTACGCGCCCAGCGCCTCGAGCGCCATGACCTCCGCGATGGTGAAACAGTCGTGGACCTCCGCCACGTCGACGTCGTTAACCGTGACCCCCGCCTCGCGGTACGCCTCCTGTGCGGCGCGGGCGGCCGCCGGCGTCCGGCTGATAGACCCCCGGTCGTGGAGCGCCAGCGCGTCGCTCGACTGGCCGGTCCCGAGCACCGACGCCACCGGGTCGAGGTCGCGTGCGGCGGCGAACGCCTCGCTGACGACGACCACGGCGCTGGCTCCGTCGGAGACGGGACAGGCGTCGTAGAGAGCCAGCGGCGTCGCGATAGGCTTCGACTCGACCACCTCCTCGACGGTGAGTTCGCGCTGGAACTGGGCGAGAGGGTTCGCGACGGCGTTGGCGTGGTTCTTGACCGACACGGCGGCGAGGTCCTCCCGTGAGACGTCGAACTCGTGCATGTAGCGTCGGGCCATGAGCGCGTAGATGCCGGGGAAGGTCAACCCCTGTTCGTTCTCGTACATCTCGTCGGCCGCGTTGGCGAGCGCGTCGGTCACGTGCTCGATGTCCGCGAGCGACATGAGTTCGACGCCGCCCGCGAGCACCGCGTCGGCCGCCCCGGATTCGATAGCAAGGACCGCCTGACGGAACGTCGCTCCACCCGACGCGCAGGCGCTCTCGAACCGGACCGACGCCGTCTCGGGTGCTCCGATGGCGTCCGCCAGGAGCGGCCCCATATGCCCCTGGTCCTCGATGAGGTCCCCCATGAAGTTGCCGACGTAGACGGCATCGAGGTCGGTCGGTGTGAGACCGGCGCTGTCGAGCGCTTCGAGTGCGACCTCGCCGAACAGTTCGCGCGACGACGACTCCGCGTGGTCGCCGTACGTCGTACTCGCGCCGCTGGCAATCGTGGCTGGCATCTCGTTTGTCAGTACGACGACTCGTCTCTTAACGACGGCGGCGGGCCCCGAGGTGCAGGGCAGGGGTCGACCACCGGCCACCCGGTTCACGGCGCACGGTGCACGCCGTGCGACGGTCGGTACCCGACGTCTGCGGTGATGCGTGACGTCACCGGACGACTGTCACGGGGACCGACGCGCGTTGGACGACCGTCTGAGCGACGTCCCCGAGGAGGACTCTGGAGACGAACGGTCGCCCGTGACACCCCATCACGATGAGGTCGACGTCGTGGTCGGCAGCGTACGCCGTAATCGCCCGTGCCGGCGTGCCGAACTCGACGACAGTGGTGACCTCGCCCGCGTGGTCGGCGGTCCGTCCGCGAACCTCGGCGAACAGTGTGTCGGTCTTCTCTTTCGCGCGCGCTCGCAGTTCCTCCGGACCGACGAGCATCTCGGCGCTGTAACTCTCCTCGACGTAATCGATCACGTGGAGGACCGTGATGTCCGCGGCGGCGTGGACCTCGGTCGCGAAGTCGAGCGCACGTCGCGCCAGCGGTGACTCGTCCATCGGCACGAGAACGTGGTCGATCATCAGTCGGAGTTCGCCGCCGACAGTAATAGAGACTGCCACGACGGGCCGCGTCGGCCGGCAGCGACCGGGGCGACACTGGCGGGGCCGTTCGGCCGGGGCGTCACCCCCCGCCGAGGAGCACGGGAACGAGTAAGAGAGCCAGGGGGGCGGTGAGGAGTGACACGACGAACGCGACGAACACCAGGCGGTCTTCGAGGAGTCTGTCGTCGACGGCCGCGATGAGGCGGCTGTACCGGTCGTGGACGAGGAGCACCGCCAGGGTGATGACTGTCGCGATGGCGATGAGTTCGAGCACGACGGCCGTACCGACGGCCGATTCGAAGACGACCGCCACGATGAGCGTATCGAACAGCGTCCCGAGGTTCGCGCCGAGGACGTAGGGGATGAGTTCGTCGCGCTCGACGTAGCCGCGGTTGTAGAGCGGGACGATCACGCCGAGCGAGAACGCGACGCTCGTCGTCACGCCAGTGACGAGGAGGCCGATGAGGAACGAGAGCCAGGTGCGCTTGAGATGCCCGAAGAACCGCCGTCGGAGCGTCGCAGTGTCGGCCCTCGCGAGGAGCCTGTCGAACAGCTTCAGGCTCCCGAACAGGACGACGAGGGCGAGCAGGAACGACGCGGTCGGGCCGATACGGGTCGTGATGGCGACGGTGAGCGGGCCGAAGAACTCCGGCGTCGGCACGCCGAGTGACCAGCCGCTCGTGACGCCGCGTGTCGAGCCCCGGAGAGCAGACCCGCCGACGGAGCCGACGACGGTCACCGGGACGTAGATCGAGTGTGTCAGGAGGAAGGTGAGGACTCCCAGACTCACTGCCTTCCGGAGCGAGTAGGTCCGTTTCTGGGCGTAGTCGAGCGCGCCGATGAGGACGACGACGGCCGCGGCACCGAGCCGGGAGCCGGCGATCATCATGAACAGTTGCGGCGCGGTGATGATGTCGGCCGTAAAGAGCGACAGGGCGAGCGCGGCGACCACCGAACCGTTGGCGAGGACGTACGCTCCGAGCCAGCTGAGGCCGAGCGCGGACACGTCGTCGCGAACGACACGGCGGAACACGCGTGCGAGGAGGGGGGCGGCGGCCTCCGTCGCCGTCCCCAGCAACTGGACGGCGAAGAGGAACAGCACGACCGCACCGAACACGCCCGCAGCCAGCGCTATCTGGGAGCGGCGTCTCCCGATGGCGTCGCTCACACCGGGACTCATCGGCGCTCACCTGAGGGTGACAGGGTGTCGAACGCGTCCACCGAGCCACCGTCTGACCGAGACGGCACGCGGTCGCGTTCGAAGCTCCCTGTCATCGGACACCGGGTCGGACACACTGTCGAGTCATCAGCACGACTCCGTGACGGCCCTCGCCGTCACCACCGAGACCCGATGACGGCGTGGAGTGATGCGAGTCGCCCATCGGCCGACGATGATTCACGAGGCCGCCTCGACGACCACCACATCACACTCTGCCAACGCTTCGACCTTCTGGCCGACACCCGAGAAGTGTCTCTCGTGGTCGCCGTGCTCGCCGACGACGATGAGGTCCGCACCGACCTCGTCAGCGTACTCGAGGATGACCTCGTGTGGGACGCCGTGACGGGTGTCTCCCTCGACGTCGATGTCGGTATCGGCGGCCATCTCCGACACCTTCGTGACACACACGGCGGCGTGGTCTTCCGCGTAGATGGTCGCCAGTTCCGCCGAACTGAGTGCCGGTTCGTCGAACCGACGTTCGTCCACCACGCAGATGACGTGCAGCGTCGCGTCTCGCGCTTTCGCCAGGTCGATGGCGTGTTCGGCCGCTGCCTGCGCGTACTCGCTGCCGTCGGTCGCCATCAGAATCGTGACCATGGACGGCCTTCGATACGGAGCGAATTAACTGTACAGCACGGCTTCTACCCCAGTGGCGTCCCCCGAACGCGCCGGAGCGCCCGTCGAAAAATCCAACGAATGTCCGGCTCTTCTCGCCGAGAGACGTGTCAGCACAGTAATATTCAACCCCGGTATATTACACTCATAACCCCGTAATTGACAATCGAACAATAGCTGTGCACAGTTCCCGACCCGGCGACCGGTGCGCGTGGGCGTCGGCGGCGGCCGCGTCCGGGGCATCGGTGTCGCACCGGCAGCGAGGCCCGCACCCGACGCGAGTCTCGGTTCCCACCGACTGGGGAACGGACACGGAGTATTTGTCAAATGAGAACAAATATCGTGGTGCACCATGCCAGTACGCACACTCGCAGTAGACGTTGTCACGGCCAGCCGCACCGCGACAGTCAAAGACCTCGCCCAGCTGATGCTGGACGAGGAACTCGGTGACGTCGTCATCGCGGAGGACGACAAGCCGGTCGGCATCGTCACCGACCGGGACATCGCCCTCGCAGTTGCCCGCTACGACGACCTGACGGAACTGACCGCCGCGGACGTCATGACGGCCGACCCGGTCACCATTCACGAGGACGCCACGGCGGTCGACCTCCCGGCAACGATGGCCGAAGGGTTCGTCCGGCGAATCCCGGTGGTCGACGACGATGGAACGCTCGTCGGGATCGCGACGCTCGACGACGTGGTCGCGACGACCGGGGAGATGCTGAAAGACGTCGCGACGGTCATCGAAGGACAGTCCCGCGACTTCACACCGGAGTGAGCAGTCGTCACCGTCCGGAGGGTGACGCCGTCACACCGCGCCCGTCGCGGGAGACGAAGCCCCGTCGTGAAGCGGGAAGCCCAGTCGCCTCGAGCGCCCGGAGACGCATCGGGGATTCGTCCCCTCGCGGCGCACCTGTTAATATCGCACCCGGAGTACTGGCGGTATGGTTCGAAGGGTTACTGCGGCCCTCGTCGCGCTCGGCAGTCTCGCGGCTGCGGCCGGCGCGTGGACGGTCTACCAGCGACAGACGACCGACGAGGTCCCCTACACCGTCGTTGCTCGGGTCGGCGACGTCGAACTCCGGCGCTATCCGTCGGCGGTGGTCGTCGAGACCGTCGCACCGAGCGAGAACGTGGCGTTCCGCCGGCTCTACCGATACATCACCGGTGCGAACGAAGGCGAGACCGCGGTCGAAATGACGGCTCCGGTGGAGGTGACCCGCGGAGGAACGTCGATTCCCATGACCGCACCGGTCGAGGTCGGCATCCACCCGGCGGCGCTCACGACCGAGGCTGACGAGGGGGGAGCCGACGGGGCCGACGTCAGGATGGCGTTCTTCCTCCCGACGGCGTACGACATCGACACCGCACCCACCCCGACCGACCCGACGCTTGAACTGAGGGCCGTCCCCGAACGGACCCTGGCGGTCCGTCGGTTCTCGTGGGTGCCGAGCGACCGTCGAATCCAGCGCGAGGCGGCCCGACTGCTGGCCGGCCTCGAATCCGCGGACGTGGCCGTCACCACCGAACCGTTCTTCCTCGGCTACGACGCGCCGTGGACGCTGCCGTTCCTGCGGCGTAACGAGGTCGCAGTCGAGGTCGCGGCGAGCGACTGACCGGACCCCCTCGCGTCTCACACTCCCGCTCGAGAGCCGGCTACGTCGGCTACGTCGTGATGTCCCCGTCCATCTCGTGATACTCCCAGACGTGGTCTTCGAGTTCCTCACGGGTTTCGAACTGGTCCCCACACAGTTCACACTCGAACGGTTTCGCGGTGACGTCTCTGTCTTCGCTCATCCCGTCTCCCATTCCGTCCCCGGTCTTAACAGTATGTCGGCCATCTCGGTCTGCAGCCTGCGAACGCGGCTGCTCGGCCTCGCCGTCGGAGCGCTGGCCGAATCGCCCGGCAGGAGCGGCCGAACGGTGTTCGAGTCGGGACCGGTGACCGTGTCAGCAGCGGTCGAGGTCACCTCTCGGGCCACGTGACGGTTCGCGCGCCGACACCGCACGCCGAACGCGAGGCGTGGCCGGGTCGGTGAGACCGGCCGGCCGAGGTCGGACCGAGGGACGAGATGATGCACCGTCACGGCCCGTGAGCGGACTGGCCACGAGGGCCGTTCGAGGCCGTTTCGAGAGTAGTCGTTGCACTCACCGACGTACGCGGGACCGAGACACGGGTCCGGGTCGTCACCCCGGAGGCCAATGCTTCACCAGCTCAGTCTGTGTCACGCGGAAGCTGTTAGAGACCCCGAGTCGCGTGCGAACGAGGATGAGACGGATTCCGACAGACGACGAAGCGTCGCTCCTGAGGCGTCCGCCCGCGTGAGCAGGTGTCGGACAGACGGATACATGCGAGCGTGAGGTCCAATATAAACTGTCCACTCACGTCGCTCGCGACACCCCCTCCCGGAGGCAATAGCGGCGGTGCCTGCGCGACGCGCGCGACGCCCGGTCGGCCCAGGCAGCCCGGCCCGTCGAATCGTTCACTCCGCGGCGAGCCGCAGCGTCGTGTTGGCGAACACCTCTGCACCGCGAACGACGTCGTCCCAGGGGGTGAACTCCGCCTCGTTGTGCGTCTTCCCGTCGGCGCTCGGGACGAATATCATCGCGGTCTCCGCCAGGTCGTTCAGGTACTTCGCGTCGTGGCCGGCACCGCTGACGATGCGCTCCGCGGAGACGTCGGCCTCGGCCGCGGCGGCGTCGATAGTCGCACAGACGGATTCGGAGAACTCCGTGTGTGGGATGCGCCAGATCTCTTCGACCTCGAAGGAGGCACCGATTCGCTCGCAGGCGGCCTCGACCTCGAAGCGGATCTCCTCCACACCGCGGTCGACGACCGCGTCGTCGTAGCTCCGGACGTCGGCGGTGAAGGTCGCCCGGCTCGGGATGACGTTGATGGAGTCGGGTTCGACGCTGATTCGGCCGACCGTCGTGACGGCGTCCTCGGAGAGCCGCGTGGGGAGCGTCTGAATCTCGCCGATGGCGTCGGTCGCGGCGACGAGCGCGTCGGTTCGCGTGTGCATGGGTGTCGGGCCGGCGTGGTCGGCCTCGCCGTCGATGGTCACGTCGAGCCAGCTCATCCCGAACACCCCCTCGACGACGCCGACACTCGTGCCGTGTTCTTCGAGCGTCGGCCCCTGTTCGACGTGAAGCTCCAGATGCGCGTGGACGTCGTGTGCCTCACAGGGGTGGTCGCCGGCGTAGCCGATGCGTTCGAGTTCCTCGCCGACGCTTCGACCGTCGTCGTCAGTGATGGCCAGGGCCTCGGCGGCGGAGATGACGCCCGTGAAGACGCCGCTGCCGAGCATCGCGTGCTCGAAGCGGGAGCCCTCCTCGTTTGTCCAGTTGACGATCTCGATGGGTCGGCGGGTCTCGACGGCCGCGTCCTCGAGCGCACGGAGCGTCTCCAGTGCGCAGAGCACGCCCAGTTGCCCGTCGTATCGGCCCCCGTAGGGCTGCGAGTCGAGATGTGACCCGACGAGCACGGGGTCGGCGTCGGGGTCGGTGCCCTCGCGCCGGGCGAACATGTTCCCGAGTTCGTCGACGCGGACCGCGAGCCCGAGCGCTTCGAGGTCGCGGCGGAAGCGGTCGCGCACCGCTCTGTCCTCGTCGGTGAGAGCGAGACGATGGAGGCCACCCCGCTCTGTGGCACCGATGTCGGCGTAGTCGTCGAAGGTCTCACGGAGGCGGTCGGCGTCGATGTCGAGCATGGCTCTCACTCCCGAGGAGAGCGTCATAACTGTTCGGACGAGGACCGAAACCCGGCCACCGCACGACCGCAGGTGGGCCACGGTGTGTCGGCCACTCGCCTTCTCACGCCGAGGGAACCGGGGCACAGTTATTTTTACTTTGACATTTTACGTTCACACGAGATGCCAGTAACCATCGAAACCGCACTCAAGAGAGGCGTCAACCGAACCGTCGCCCGCAACGGCCTGCTCCTCGTGGGGCTGCTGTTCGTCGTCTCGGTGCTCACCGAAATCGTCGGCCTCGGCGTCGCGCGGTGGGTGACGAACCGTGGCGTGCTCCCCGTCGGCCTCCCGTCTCCCGGTGGAGGAATGGGTCCCGGGATGTCGAGAGAGGTGGGTGCGGCACTCTTCGCCGTTCCACCCGCCGTGGGTGCCGTCGTCTCGCTCCTCGCGGGGTTAGCCACGATCGTCCTCACCATCGGCGCGCTGCGGACCTTCGTGGGCGAGGAGACCGAGCGCCTGCCGACGGAACACTTCACCCAGAACATCGTGTGGCCGGGACTGAACTTCCTCGTCGGTACCATCGTCTTCGCGGTCATCGTCGGGGTCGGCCTCGTCTTCCTCGTGGTTCCCGGCATCTTCCTCCTCGTCGCGCTCGTGTTCTGGACCGTCTCCGTCGCCGTCGAGGACGAGAACTTCGTCGACGGCATGCGGAGCAGTTGGGCGTTGACCCGGGGTCACCGGCTTCGGCTCTTCGGGCTCGGCGTCGCAGTCGTCGTCGTCGAACTCGTCGTCAGTGCCGTGTTCGGTGTCGGGGGGCTCGTCGACGGCGTCGTTGGCGTCGTCCTCGTCCAGTTCGGGAGCGCGCTGACCACGGTCTTCACGCTCGCGACGCTCGCTGCGGCGTACGACCAGCTCCTCGCCCTGCCGGCCGAAGAGGAGACCGTCTCGGCCGAAAGCGAGCGCGACACGACCGCCGCGGCGTAGTCCCCGTGACGACACAGTAATACACGTCGGCCCACGACGGCGTGACACATGCCCTCCCTCGATGAACTGCTCCTCGCAGTCGCACGCCGTCTCGGGCGAATGCGGTCGGACGACCCCCGCCGGTTCACCGGTCTTGTACTCGTCGGGACGATACTCGTCGCCGCCCTCGCGTGGTATTTCCGTCCGTGGCTACACGGCATCGTCTACGGGCTCTATACGACGCCGGTCCTGCCGGTCGCCGCGCTCGTCGGTCTCGGCATCGCGGCGCTCGCCCGCCGACACGTCGGCGCACTCGCGAGCGGTCAGTTCGGATTCGTCGTGTTCGTCCTCGTGCTCGTCGCGGGGGCGGGTCTGACCGGCTTCCTCGCCGGCGAGGACATCGGCAAGACGACGATGGAGCGCGCCACGACGGCCGAGAGTCTGAGCGAAACCGACCCCGCGAAGCCACGAGTGGTGACCAGGAGCGTCGCCTCACGGTACGCCTCGAACACGCTCAACTTCCCGCAGTATCGTATTCAGGGCGGTGACATCACCGTCCGGAACGGCACGCCGTACTGGTCGTACGCCCTGGCTCCCGACGGTGCGTACAACCACTACACCAAACGGCAACACGGGACCGTCCTGGTCGACATGACCCAGCAGAACGCCGAGGTCGACACCGTCGTCGGTGACATAGACAAGGGAATCGGGCCCGCGTTCTACAACAACTACCGGTTCGCGATGCTGAAACAGGCCAACTACCTGGTCGCGTACGGCGACCCGTTCATGGTCGTCCACGAGAACGAACAGTACATTGCAGTCCCGTACACGAAGCCGGAGTTCCACTGGCTGCCGCTCCCCTACACGACGCCCGAGTGGGGCGGCGTGGTGTTGGTCGGCCCGGACGGAGACATCGAAGACCTCTCGCCCGCCGCCGCGCGCGACCACTCGGTGCTCCGAGAGCAGAAGCTCTACCCCTTCGAGCTGGCTCGCGAGAAGGTCGCCGCGACGAAGTATCGCAACGGCATCGTCAACACGTTCACCAGCCACGAAGACGAGATCGAGGTCGCACCGGTCCCCGGCGAGGGGAACGACCAGCCCTTCCTCGTCTTCACGAGCGACGGACCGGAGTACGTCGTCGCGGTCGAACCGTACGGGCAAGCCCAGGGGCTCAAGGAGGTCTGGACGGTCGACAGTCGGACCGGCGAGTACGCGGTCTACTCGCCGTCGCAGTCGCTGTTCGGGGCTCGCAAGGCGACCGACTACGTTCGACAGGCCGCCCGAACGACCGACTGGAATCGATTCACGCCCTCGGAGCCGATCCCCGTCGTCGTCGACGGCCAACTCTACTGGGAGGTGCGGGTCGTTCCGAGCGACAGCAGCGGCATCGCCTACATCGCGTTCGTCAACGCCCGGTCGAGTGACGTCCACGAGGTCAGTACGACGGCCGAGGTGACTGCCTTCCTCGAGGGCGACCGTGTCGCCGCGGCGTCGGGTGACGACGGGGCGACGGCGGGGCGGACGCCCGCGCTCGTCGTCGAGCGGGTCGCACCGAACGGGACGGTCATCGAGACGCTGGAAGTGTACGGTAACGAGAGCGTCCGCGTCGTCCAGGGGAACGCGACCACGACCACGAACGCGACCACGGCCACGACCGAGCCGCCAGCGGCCGGCTGAGCCGGGAGTGAGGGCGTCTCTCGGGCGGTGCACGGCGCGGACGACCGGACGGGCCCGCTCGCGGCTCCGCGTCTGTCCCGTTCAGCACTCGTCGACGACTTCGGTCGCGAACGTCGTCATCGCTCGCTGGGGGTCGTCCGCCTGGAGACCGACGATTACGTGGTCGACGCCGAACGACTCGAGTCGACGGAAGTACGTCCGGAACCACTCGACGCCGGCGCGGTAGCCGAGATGCAGATGTTCGGGGTCGGCCTCGGGGTCGTCTGCGAGTGCGACACGGACCGCGATGAGGAACGGTTTGTCCCCGGCGAGGGTACGCCACCTGTCGAGGTGCGCCCGGAGCGTGTCGTCCGGGAGGTGGTAGAACAGCCAGCCGTCGCCGTGCTTGGCGATCCACTCCGACGACTGGCGGGCGTTTCCCGTCGGCAGGAGGGGGAGCGTCTCGGTCGTCGGCGATGGGAGGACGTCGAGTTCGCCGTCGAGCCGTCCCCACGGCCCGTCGAGCACCGGGAACTCCTCACGCCAGAGCGTTCGGAGGGCATCGACGCTGTCTCTGAACAGCTGTCCTCGGTCGTCCGGGTCGACGTCGAAGGCGGGGTATTCGGGGTCGCGGTCGCCGGAGGCGACGCCGAGGACGAGTCGGCCGCCGGAGAGCCTGTCGACGGTCGCGGCAGACTTGGCGACGTGGATCGGGTGACGCAGTGGCAAGACGACGCTCGACGTCCCGAGCGCAATCGAGTCGGTCTCGGCGGCCACGTGCGAGAGCAGCGGCCACGTGTCGAACGCGCCGCCGGCGTCTCCGAACCGCGGCCAGTACGTCGGCACGTCACGCGCCCAGAGGCCGTCGAAGCCGACCGACTCGGCGTGACGCGCGAGCCGCATCTCGCGCTCGACGGCCGGTGTCGACTCCCGGACTCCCGTGAGGGGGAACCCGATGCCGAACGACAGCCCGTCGCGGTCGAACAGTCGTCGGTAGCCCGCGTTCGCGTGCGGCAACTCCGTCATGGTCCGCTCTCACAGACGGAGACGGATAGGCACTCGCATCCCGCACAGTCGGTTCCGAGTCTCATCGGTGGACGGACCGCGCCGGCGGTGGGGGCGCTCAGTCCTGGCGCGGCCGGGTGAAGAAGGCGATGGCGGCACCGAGGAGCGTGAGGTTCTGGAGGAACGACGTGAGCTCCTGGTCCCGTGAGTCGTCGTCGACGGCCCAGAAGTCGTGCATGAGCGGCGTCACTCCGAGGAAGAACGTCGCGACGCTGGCCGCAGAGAGCCTCGGGAGTTTCCAGGTGCCGATACCGATACTGCCACCTAAGAGGAGCCCGCTCGCGACGGGGACGAGTGTGTCTGCCGCCGGGACGCCTTTCGCGTCCGCGTAGGCGATGCGTCCGTCGAGGTTCGTCAGATTGCGAATCGCGAGGGCCCCCAGTCCGCTCGCGAAGAGGAGTCGGCCCAGAAGCGACGGGGCACCGTTGTCGGTCGTGTCAGAGTCGGACATCGTCCGGATGGAGAACCGCAGACGGGTTAACGCCTCCTCTTTCCGACGTCTCTGCCGGGATACCGACCCGGCACGTCCCGGGAGACGGCGTGGCGTTCGAATCGAGCCCGAAGACGTGGGCCGACCCGACGAGCCCCTCGACGCCCCGACGCGAGCGGGGCCGGTGTGACACCGGCGATGGGTTCCGTTCTCGCGTCACAGGAATCTCCGGTCCGCTACAAGTCGTCGGCGCGCCTCCTGTCCGTCATGAGACCGGAAAACGAGTGGTTCAAGCCCGAGAGACTCACGCGGTACTACTTCGCCGTCGAGGCGTTCGGATTCGCGCTCGTCCTCGCCGTCATCGGCCTCCTCGCAGTCAGTGGAATCCTCGTCGAAATCGCGTGGTGGGTCCGCGTCGCCGGTGGGGTGCTCGTCGTGGTCGCGTTCGGCTTCGTTACGTGGTGGATTCCGGCGTTCTTCCGGACGGCCGACTATCGGCTGACCGACGACGAGGTCGAGTACCGGCGCGGGGTCTTCTTCCAGCAGAAGACGACCGTTCCGTACAACCGGATTACCAACGTCAACGCCGTGCAGGGGCCGCTTCAGCGCCTCGTCGGCGCCGGGTCGGTCGGTGTCCACACGGCCGGCTACGGGGGGCAGACGGGCGCTGAGCTCACGGTCGGAGGAGTCGGTGACTACGAGGAGATCAGAGACCAGATACTCGGCAAGGTTCGCCGGCGACCGGCCGAGGCGACAGACGGCGACGACCACGCCGCCGCGGACAGCCCCGTCACGGCGAGCACACGAGCCGAGTCCGAGGGCCAGTTCGGCGCGCTCCTCGACGAAGTCCGGCGTATCAGAGAGCTCCTCGAACAGCAGCGCGACCGGACCGCCTAGTCCGCCACCGCGTTCCGTGTTCGAGACGCTCGGCGGCACGCGGCCGGTCCACGGCGAGCGCCGCGGCGGTGCAGCGTCTGTGGACAGCGGTGAGAGCGGGGTTGGATAGGTCGCAGCCGCGGGTGGTGCGAGGCTCGGAGCGGGGTCCTGTCGGCGCCCGACGACGAACTTGGGGGCGAAGAGGGGAGCCACGAGGAGACACGATAAGGCGACAGTCGCGGCCACACGGAGGACGCCGGCCGCGCGCCGTCGGTCCGTCGGGAGGGATTCGACGATACCGGACAGGGCGAACCGGACCATCACGACGAGGTGCCAACTGAGCGGGAATCCGTTTTCGGGACGCGCGGTAGAGGTGACGCTCGAGTGTCAGTGAGCAGACATGCCGGAGACGACGTTGAGACAGTACACCCCGGCGACGATGAGTGCCAGACCGACGAGCCCCGCGAGGTCGACCGGCTCATCGAACGCGACGACGCCGATACTGGCGATGGCGACGATTCCGAGCGCGGCCCACGTTCCGTAAACGACGCCGACCGGCAGGTCCTCGAGCGCGAGCGAGAGCAGGTAGAAGGCGGTCCCGTATCCGACGAGGACGCCCAGGCTCGGCAGCGGACGGGAGAACCCCTGTGAGAGTTTCAGTGCGGTCGTCCCGATCACTTCGGCCAGAATCGCGGTTCCGAGGATGATGTACGGGTGCATGCGAGCCCGTTACCGTCGCCGCCTCGTGACGGTTTCGGCGGTGTCGACAGGGCGCGACACGTCGGGGTGTCCTTACCGACGGCGCACGCACCGGGCGGTGCCGTGACCGGCCCGGGGACGCGACGGCGACCGGCCGCGTCGGCGCGTCTCGGTTACTGCGCCTGGGTGACGGACCCCTCCTCGTGGGGCTGGACGACGACGAACCCGTCCGAGCCGGTGAACTCCATCTGGATGGCCTCGCCGGAGGTCTGGCCGATCTCGAATCGTTTGTTCATCTCGAAGGAGGGCGAGAGGTGAGCGCTCCACGCGACGGTCGCGTCGGGGTCGGTAGACACCGGCGGCGTGATGACGAGCGGGTCACCGTGCGTCGAGATGGCGACCTCCCCGGGGCCGGAGAGGTACACGTTCGTCAGGCCGCCGGCCGCCATCCCCGAGAGACTGCTGACGGTGTTGATCTCGTATTCGACACTCGACTCGAACGCGAGGACGTCGTCTCCGTTGACGGAGAGGGCCTCGTCCGCATCGAGGTCGAGTATCTGTATCTTCTTGCTCTGCTCGGCGATGTACAGGCGACCGGTTCCGTCCGCTTCCATGATGGGCGTTCCCTCGCCGCTCACAGCCTCCTTGACGAAGCCGGTCAGCCCACCTTCGGCCGACGACTTCCCCGTGAACGTCACGTCACCGGTGTACGCGACCATCGACCCCGCCTTGACCATCACCGTGCCGTCGAGGGAGATGTTCAGCAGGCGGTTGTTCTCCTTCTGGAAGCCGTCACTCTCGTCGACAGGCGCGCTCGAGCGGGTGAACTCTTGTAGGTCCATGACTCCAGCCAACGGGTTTGTTTCGTGTCAGGATAATCGTCATGAAGACTCAAAATCCGCTTTGTGAGAGCGATTCACACCCTCGTCGGTCCCGGCGACCACGACGCGAGGGGGCACGAGCGAGTGAGAGCGTCCGTCCGGTCACGAAGCTGAGCGACACGGGCGGTCCGCCGCCAGCCGCCCGGCTCACCAGACCGTCGGGCGACCGGCACGGGCTTGCGAGAGCGTCTCGGTCGCGAGTCAATCGTCGGGGGTGCCGCACGGAGGCGAACGGTGCGGTCGTCCCGGGTCGACAGGGGCGGTCGTGGGCTGTTCTCCGGTGGTGATCCGAAACTCGAGACGCCGACTCGTGGGTGCGTACACGGTCATCGCCTTGCCTTTCGAGGAGTACCACGTGCCTGCGTCGGTGATGAGGTCCGCCTCACCAAGGTTCTCGAGGTGGTAGTGGACGTTCTGCAGCGACGTGTTCACGCGGTCGGCGAGGTCCGACGCAGTGGCGGGGCGTTCGGCGAGGGCAGCGAGGATCTCTCGGGCCTTCTCTGAGGCTAACGAGTCCAAGACCGCCGTGGACTCGTCGTCACCGAGGACCATCGCCGACTCGGACCGCGGCGTGTGTTCGATGGAGGGCCGAAGTGGGAGGGGTCGTGACATGGTCTCGCGTCTTTGGGGGGACTGTGTGAGCCGGGAGGTTCACTTTGTTCGGCTCGTACCGAACAAACGAACCAAACAATTTAGTACTTACGCTTCCCTGGTGTCGGTGATGGCCGAGAAACAAGCGGACACCTCGATCACCCCCGTTCGCCGGCAATGACGGACGACGAAGCAGCCGCCGCGAGGGAGGACGTGATCGAATCGATCGAGCGCTCGGCGGAGATATACGGCCTCAGTCGGAGCGCCGGCCGCGTGTACGGGGTTCTGTACTTCGCCGACCGCCCGCTCTCTATTGCCGACCTCGTCGAAGAGACCGGGTACGCCAAGTCCACGATCAGCAACGTGACCCGGAAGCTCACCCGGCTCGGGCTGGTCCACCGCCGGTCGTCCGAGGGCGGTGGTCGTCGGGTCCGCTTCGCCCCCGAAACCGACCTGTGGTTCGTCGTCCAGGACGTGCTCCAGCAGTACGTCGACCGGGAGATGGAGATGACCCAGCGGACGCTCGACCGAGCGCTCGAAGACGTCGACCAGTTGGAGACGGCTGAGTCGGCGTCCGTTCGCGACGACATCGAAGCACTCTCGGCGACCTACACGCAGCTACAGGCCCTCTTACGACTGGCGACGCGTCACTCGCCCGAGGAACTGCTCAGCGCGGTGCAGCAGGCAGAGGATAAGTAAGGGGCCACGAGACGGGCGGCTGCCCGCGAACGCTTACCACGAGACGGTGTACGTACACTCGTCGCCGCCGTTGCGACGACACACCTCCCCTCGCTCCTCCACGAAGACGAACGACTCGACCGGGGCGTTGTGTCTGGCGACGGCGCGAATCAGTCCGCGGTCGAACGGGCACGGATACGGGTTCTTGCACGTCACCCGTCCGACCCGGTCGTCGACCCGCTCGAACCGATACGCTCCGCTCGAACTCCCGCGGTGGTTCAGCTGATACGCCTCGTCGATCGCCGCGAGGCCGTCCTCGACGCTCGAGCCACCGGTGGGCCACTCGACCACGTCCGGGATCTGCTCGCCGAGCCGGTCGAGGATGTGGGGCTCCGTCTCCTCGGCGATCTTCTCGAACGTGTTCAGCCACGCCTGCTGGGGGTACCACTCGTCCGGGGACGGGTGGTCGACCCCGTTCTCGGCCAGCGCGTCGAGCGCCAGTTGCCGATACTCACGCGAGAAGCGCGTCAGTGCGTCGTCGACCACCGTTCGGATGGTCTGTCCGTGTACCTCGATGTCGGAGTCGAACGCTTCGTACACAGCCATTGTCAGGTGTTTCGGTCCGGGTGGGAAAGTTCCACCGTCTGCGGACGGAGCAGGTCGAACCGCCCCCTGCACGACCACGGGAAGAACCGAAGCGCCGACCGCCGCTACGCGTCCGGTTCGGAGACCGCGGTGACGTAGACGCCGGCCAGCTCCGTCTGCTCGACCGTCAGCGTCACCTCGTCGTCCTCCTCGAGACGCCGGTCGGTCACGACGGTCACCGCCTCGATCGGGTCGCGGCGGATGAACGCCGAGATGAGCGCCAGGAGCGAGGGGTGGCCACCGCGACGGAGGACGACCACGTAGCGCGAGTCGGCCAGCGCTCGGAGCCGCGGCTCCAGGTCGTGTTCGTCCAGTTCGTCGGGAGGAATCGCGTGCAGGACCGCTCCCGTGATCGTCTCGGTCATGAACACAGAACGGGGGCGACACGAAAGAAGGATGCGTTATCCAGCGAGACGCGCGGACCGCCGGCCCCGCGGGCACGGGTCCCGTGAGACGTCACTGACGGGAGGGTCACGGACGGGAGACGTCCAGTCATCGCGGCGGGCAGCCGTCGAACAGGGTCCGCGAGGACCCCTGACCGACACGGGCACCCACATGCTACTTGAGCACACGTAACGTACAATGGGCGACACATGATGGGTTCGTCGCTCGAAACCGTCGAATTCCTCGCCCGGTCAGAACACCGCGTGGAGGTGCTCGACGCCCTGGCCGACGGTCCACACACCCGTGCGGAACTCCGGGAGCTGACTGGCGCGTCGTCGTCGACGATCAGTCGAACGCTCCGCGAGTTCGAGAACCGCTACTGGGTCAGACGGGAGGGTCACAGCTTCGAGGCCACGTCGATGGGTGCGTTCGTCATCGAGGGGTTGGTGACCCTGCTCCAGCGGCTGGAGACCGAGGAGACGCTGCGTGAGGTCATGCCGTGGTTCCCGTCCGCGGACGTCGATTTCGCCGTCGTTCGCTGTTTGGGCGACGCCGAGGTCGTACAGCCGACCGAGAGCGACCCGATGGCACCGGTCAGGCGCGCGGGTCAGCAACTGCGGGCCGGGACCCGGCTCCGATTCCTCACGACGCAGGTCACGGTCCGCTACTTCGAGGTCGTCAGAGAACGAGTCACCAGCGACGGGATGGAGGTTGAGGGAGTGGTGACGCCGCGAGTCTACGACACGCTCGTGAACGACAGCGCGATGGCAGCGGTGTACCGTGACCTGCGTGCGGCGGACGGCGTGAGCCTCCTCGTCGCCGAGGAGGTGCCGTTGATTCTCCAGATAATCGACACCAGGGTGGGAATCGGCCTCGTCGACGAGGCGGCGAACCCCCGGGGGCTGATCTGCAGCGACGCCGACCGCGTCCGCCGCTGGGCCGTCGACACGTTCGAGACGTGCCGCGACGGGGCGGAACCGGTCTCCGAGCCGTAGTCGCCCACTCGGTCTTCGGTGCGCGATGGCCTACGAGACGAGCGCGTGGAGAGGGGTCACTCGATTGCGCGCAGTGGGCCGCGTGCACCGTCCGCACGTCGGGCGTCAGGTGGGCGAACCTCACTAGACGCTTATATCGTCGTCCCCGTCGAAGCTGTTCGTGACACGGAGGAAACACGATGGCAGGAGACACGCAGAACGACTGGAGCATCAGCGGAGAGTTCGTCGAGGCCTGCAACTGCTCGGCACCGTGTCAGTGCCTGTGGAACGAGGCCCCCGACGACGACGAGTGTACCGCGGCCCTCTTCTGGCACATCGACGAGGGAGTGTACGAGGGAACCGACCTGAGCGACCTCACGGTGGGCGTGCTCCTCTACGACCAGGGCCTCCTCTTCGAGGGCGGGTGGGACCTGGTCGTCCTCGTCGACGAGGGAGCGAGCGACGCACAGGCGACCGCGCTCGAAGCGATATTCATGGGCCGGGCCGGCGGTGTCATGGGTGCGGTCGCCGAACTCGTCGAGGAGGTGAAAGACACCGCGGTGGTGCCGATCACCTACGACAGGGAGAACGGCCACCTCTCGGTTGCGGCGGGTGAGATCGTGGCGATCGAGGCGGACGCCATCGATGGCTTCGAGGCCACCCCTGGGGAGGTGTCTCCCCATCCGCTCACCGTGCCGTCGATGACCGCGAACACCGGTAAGTCGACGACGGCGACCGTCTCGTTCGACGACGAGTTCGCCTGGGACGTGTCCGGAAACAACTCCTACTTCGGTGAGTTCGAGTACGGAGCGTGACCGAGACGAGTCAGGAGCGCGAAGCCGCATGCACGTACTCGACGGGGTGAGAGAACGCATCGACCGCGGCAGCGTCCCGCTGGTCGCGCTCGCGACGTACGCGCTGGCGCTGGTGGCGTGGGTCGTACTCGTCGAGCGGTGGCTCCCGATGCCCGCGACGGGGGTGGAGGCGGGACTGCGGATGTCCGACCCGGGTGCTCCCGAGGCGCTGGCGCTGGCGAACGGGCCGTCCGGTGTCGGACTCTACCTGCTGATGTGGGCCGTGATGATGGTCGCGATGATGTACCCCGCGACCGTCCCGCTGTTCCGGCTGTACAACGGGACGGTACGGGGGGCGACGACGGCCGAACGGACAGCGCGGCTCGGCGCGTTCATGGGGACGTACGCGTTCGTCTGGGGACTCACGGGAATCGTGCCGCTTGCGGTGAACCGCGTCGTGCCGGTCGCCACCGTCGCCGACGAACGCGGAACGGTCCTGTTGGGCGGGGCGCTGCTGGTGGTGGCCGTGTATCAGCTCTCCGCCGCCAAGCGTCGGTGTCTCGAGTACTGTCGGTCACCGCTCGGGTTCCTCACAGAACAGTACCGTCCCGGTGTCCGCGGCGCAGTACGGCTGAGCGTCCGGTTCAGCGTCTTCTGCATCGGGTGTTGCTGGGCGTTGATGGGGCTCATGCTCGTCGTGGGCTCGATGAACCTGCTGTGGATGGCCGGCATCACCGTGGTCATGTCGCTCGAACGGGTGGTGTCGTGGGGCGACCGGCTGGCGACGGCGACCGGACTCGTCGCCGGTGTCGTGGGGGCGGGACTGCTCGTGATGGGTGGGCTTCCGCTCGCGGGGTGACCCGCGCGGAACGCCCGCCGCGTGACCCGCGTGTCACTCGACAGTGAGTCGGTCAGCGTCGTCTCCGAGTCGCCCTCGCGTGAGCACGATGAAAGAGAGCGCGGCGAGCAGACCCCGACGTCGACCGCCACCAGTACCGTCATGACTTCGGCATCGCGTCTTCGACGCTTCACCAACACCTTCGGAAAGCCGAGCGGACGCTGTTCGCAGTACTGGTCGGGGCGGACGACACGGCCGCTCCCGCCGGGTCGTGACGGTGGGCCACAGCGCGGGCTCGTGGGAATCGGTCAGCCGGCCATCCGGGATCTCCGAGGCGGTCGTGGCGAGGTGGGTTCTCGTGGAACCGGCGGTGTCCGTGGGAGTGCTACACCACCTCGAGTACGTGCCCGCCCACAACGGCCACCACGCCGACAACCACGGCCCAAAACGCCAGGTCGCCGACAGCGAACTCGGCTGCAGAACCGGTCCACCCCTCGTACACAGCGGCGAGGAACATACCAACACCGGCGACGCCCGACACGAGAACCGGCACCCCCGTACGGCCAGCGTGGAGGTCGATGGCCGCACCGATCCCGAAGGTCAGACCGTAGATGGCCAAACAGCCATAGAAGACGTTGTGGCGGTTCACACCTGTCGTTGCGAGCACAGTTCCATAATCTCCTCGGCTGCGCGTTCCACCGTGACCGAGGGCGGCTTCGTCGTCGGCCAAGGACAGCACGGCGTGTCCCGGGGTCGTGGTGACGGTGAGGTTTCGACGACCCTGTCTTCGGGCCGCGACCGTGCGAGTGGGGTCGGACTGCCGCTGTCAGTGCAAGTGGCACGGGAAGAGACACCCCCAGAGAGGGGGGTTCGAGGGGTGTCCCTACCACTGGTCACGCTGGCTATCACATAGGCGTCGTGGCAAACTGATTCGAACGGGCGGTCTTCGAGGCTGACGACGATTGACTCAGTCGTCAGCAGGCGTGGCGTCGGTCGACGGTGCCGAGTCGTGGACCGTCATCATCGAGCCGAGTCGGTCGGGCATCATCGACAGCGCGCGGACGATGGCCGCCAGCGCGATGAAGATGCCCGTCAGGATGTGCGCGACGCCGCCGAGTTTGAGCCACAGCAGCGTCGAGGGCCACTGATGGATAGTCGCCAGTTGGGCGTTGAGCGCGGCACCTCCAGCGCGGTCAGGACCGCCGCCGGCGAGACTGTGCTGCGTCTGGCTCGCGAAGAAGGTATCGAGCAACGGGTGGAACTGCGTCAGTTCGAAGAACAGTGCGCTCCCGACGAGCAGGTAGCCGACGGCGACGAACAGGCCGCCGACCAGCAGCATCTTCTTGATCATGCCCACGCGGGCAGCAATCTCCTCGGAGGTGAGTTCTGGCGGTGCAGCAGGTGGCTGTGCCATACGCTTCTCGACGGGGGCGACGGGCATTGCCGTACCGCGGCGGTGTCCGAAGCCCGCACACGACCCACGACACATATATATCCCCGACTGGCGGGCACGGACATCTCAGAGCCGCCACACCAACTGCAGAACGGCCAGTCCGTTTCTCGGGGGTCCTCCGGTTAGCCGCGGCCGCCGGCGAGTTTCTCGGCCTCCGGCAGCCCGCGGAGTCGCACCATCGAGAGGGTGCCGACCACGGGTCCGAGCGCCAGCGGGACGAACGCCCACTGCCAGCCCACGGCGTCGGCGACCACGGGAACGAGCTGGATCGAAACCGTCGTGAGGAGGAATCCGATCGCCGTCTGCATCGTGAGTGCGGTCCCGACGTACGACTCCTCTGCCAGTTCCGAGACGGCGGCCGAGAACTGCGCGGAGTCGGCCACGACGGCGAACCCCCAGACCAACACGAACGGGACGAGGACGAACAACGAGGAGCCGAAGACGAAGCCGGCGAGGAGCGACGCCGCCCCGCTCGTCACCATCGAGGCGCTCGTGACGACGGTGCGACCGGCCCGGTCGGAGGCGACCCCAGCAACGATGGCCCCCACACCCCCGACGGCGATAGTCCCGAACGCGATGAACGAGGCTGTCTCTGAGGCACCTGCACCGCCCCCGTTCGCCGAGATACTGGCGATCAGGAACGCCGGAATCCACGTCCAGACCGCGTACAGCTCCCACATGTGGCCGAAGTAGCCGCCGTTGGCGAGCATCGTGCCGCGGTCTCTGAGCATCCGGCCCAGCGCACCGGGGTCGAACGGTGCGGCCGGTGCCTGGTAGGGCCCCGGTTCGACCCAGAGCGCGAGGAACGCACCGACGACTGCGAGACCAGCGGCTCCGTGAATCGCCTCGGGGTCAAGCCCCGAGGCTTCCCGTTTCTACGACGCGCTTTACAGACACGGAATCCGTGTCCGTAGGGAGCGAAGTCTCCACGGGCGTATCTTCGGGAGCACCCGTCGTCTCCGAGCCGAGAAAGAGTGTGAACTCATGGAAGCCTCTGTTGCAGCGACGCAGCCGAACCCATAAACGGTGTGTCGGTTGTGGACGCACGTCACCACACCGGCGAAGCGGTCGGCCAGCCCCTCACGACGTCAGTCGCGGGTCGACGACAGCAGGTGTGGGTCGACCTGTCTCCCGACGAGGACGAGGCTGCCGACGAGCATGACGACGGCGACAGGAAGCAGGAACTGGAACGCGGTCAAGAGGACACTCGACGCCTGAATCCCCAGGACGATCAGGACGACGGGGCCACAGCACGCGGTGCCCGACAGGACAGCCGGGAGGCTCGCGATGACCCCACTCGACGACTGGCCGAGCCCACAGGCCGTCGGCTGCGTCCAGGCTAGATAGGTCACCGCGAGGTTCAGTCCGACGAGAACCGCAATCGCGAGTCCGATGATCGAGTTGAGCGAGAACAGGTACGTCAGCGGGCCGATGTCGACCGTGGCGACTGGGGTGAACGAGAGCGGGCCGAGCGCGGGTTCGAAGAGTCTCGACAGCGGGTCGGCGACGAGCGTCACGTCGTAGCCGCCGAGGCCGGGTGCGAGATGCCCAATCGCCCAGAGATACACCACGAAGTAGCCGACGGTGACAGCGGCGAGCACGACCTGGGCGTCACGCCGACGGAGGGTCAGCGCCGTCGCGTCTCGGGTGTGTGAGACGGCTCCGGTGAGCCGACCGAGCGAGAGCGGGTCACTCATAGACGCCCGTCTCGGGGTAGTACGCGGCCCACGCGAACCACATGGCGTCGAACGTGTGGACGCGCGTCAGCGGGAGGGCGTCGGGGTCGTGTGGCGTCCCGTCGGACGCGACGACCGTGCCAGCATCGGCTGTGTACGCACGCTCGTCGGGGTTCAGATAGACGTAGCCGGTGTCGTACCGGGAGTCGTACACCGCGAGGACGGGGACGGTGCCGAGTTCGCCGCGCACGAGGTGTTTCTCTCGGAGACCCCCTTTGTGGAACGCGACGGCACCGTCCGGCGTCCGCGCCCCCATGACCACCGTCTTCCGCTGGAATCGGTCGTCGTCGTTGGTCACCGAGAACAGCAGTCGGTCGCTCTGGTAGTAGCCACTGGGCGGGTTGTACCCGCCGTACGGGTCGCGTTCGTAGTTTCGGGCGTGTCCGGTGTCGGTCGAGAGAACGACCGTCTCGGGGTGCTGTGTGCGCCACTGTTGCCAGGTCGTCCAGACGAGCCGGAACTCCCGTAACGACCGGGTCGGCGGGGTCGCGTTCCAGGGGCCGGGGATGGAGGTGGCGAGGATCTGCGGCCACCACGTCTCGGTGGCGCGGTCGTACATGACGAGGTTGTTGTTGATGAGTCGGCCCGAGACGCCGAACGTCGTCTCACCGCGTTCGAAGCCCTGGACCGTGCCAGTGAGCGGACAGTAGGTGACACTCACCGGCGCGTCACCGAGGGTGTCGTTGACGATCTCGTGGTGGACGAGGATCTTCTGTGGGTACGCCTTCGCGACGCCGTCGTGTGAGACGCCGAACACCGGGTCACCCGGGGCGAGGAAGTCGACCGCGTCCGCAGCGACGAACGCGGGGTCGTCGATGGACGGGATGCCGTCTTTGGGCGGGCCGCCCGACCGAGCGTTCTCACGGAGGGCGTCGGGAGTCATCGGCAGCGGAAGCTGTTCGGCGGCGGTTGGAACGGCGGCCTCGACGCTGCTGTCGGTCTCGGTTCCCGGGTCGTCGGTGGGCCGGGCGCTCGCTGTCGGGGTGGCTCCACTGCTCGCACCAGTCGTACAACCGGCGAGCGCCGAGAGACCCGCCGCGGCGAGAACCTGTCTGCGCGAGACTCGCATCATCACATCGAACGGACGTCGTAGAGGCCATTAACCGTTGAGCGCGTGTGCGAGGGTCGCACATGGGCTGTCGCCGTCGAGGAGTCCGTACCGAGGACGGGGCGGTATCGGTGAGGGGTCGGTGCCGCGCAGGGGTGAGCCGACGACCGTTATGCAACCGATCGCCGCGAGTCGTCGCGCTCTGGAGGAGCCGACGGCGACAAACACCACTGTTTTGTCTGGAGCATACAACACTCCACTAATGAGTAGTATCCGTCCGGAGGAACTGGACGACCGCCTGGGGTCGGCGGCCGGTGACGAGCCGTTTCTCCTCGACATCCGCCCCGTGTCGGCGTTCGAGTCGGGGGCGATCGACCGGAGCCACAACATCCCCGTGTACAACGACCTGCGTCGCGGCGACGAGTCGGCGCTACGCAGCCGACTGGGAGACGTCCCGACGGACCGAGACGTGGTCGTCGTGTGCAAGATGGGGGTCGTGGCCAGGCGGGCGACGAAGGTTCTCAGCGACGAGGGGTACGACGCGATGACGCTGCTCGGCGGCATGAGCGGGTGGACGGGGTATCAGCGCGGGTCGCTGGGCTACCGCCTCCGGTCGCTCGTCTGGAGCCTCCGGTAGCCGGTCGGACGGCGGGCGGCGCGCCCCCCAGGGGCGTCCGACACTCGCGTGGACCGCTGGTCTCGGCGGCGACCGAACTGTTATCTAGCTCGTCGCCGACGACGTGCCATGACACGGAGAGTCATCGACCCGGAGGGGCTAGCCGACACGACTCAACACCACTTCAGCCCGGCAATCGTTGCGAACGGGACGTTCTACGTGTCGGGACAGGTCGGGACGGACGAACACGGGGACTACGTCGGCGACGACGTCGAATCGCAGACGCGACAGGCGTTCGAGAACCTCGAGACGCTCCTGCAGCCTGTGGGGAAGGAACTCGACGACGTCGTGAAAGTCACCAGCTACATCGTCGATATCCAGGACCACTACGAGGCGTTTCAGTCGGTGTACCGAGCGGTGTTTTCGACCGAGCCATTTCCGTGCCACACCGCCATCGGTGTCGAGAGCCTCGCGAGCGAGACACCCCTGGTAGAGCTAGAGGTCGCGGTTCCCGTCGACGAGGAGTCGTGACGAACCCTCTCCACGGCTCACTCGGACCGCCGGAGGGCACGCGTGGGGAGCGGGGATGCGACGCGACGCGAACGCCGCGCGGTCCCACCGGGAGGGCCCTCGTCGGTCAGGCCGTGGCGAGGGACCGGCCGTCGTCGTCGGAGGCGAACAGCGCCGCCGTGAGTTTGCGCTCGGCCGCACGGAGGTGTTGCATGTACGTCGACTGTGAGATGTCCATCATGTCGGCGACGTCCTGCCCGCTGTGCTCGCGAGGCCACTCGAAGTAGCCCGCCAGATGAGCCGTGCGGAGCGCTTCGAGTTGCCTGTCGGTCAGCGCCGTGGTGAGTTCGTCCCGGAAGCTGTCGGCCGTCTCGACGGGGCGCTCTCGGTCCTGGCGTGAGACGAGCGTACACGTCTCGAACTGGCCGTCGAGCGCCTGGACGACCGGCCGAACGTCGCCGCCGGGGACGTCGACGACGAGGCGGCCGCGTGCCTCGTCGGCGTCGACGGTCAGGGCGGCGACCGTCGCGCCGTGTGTGGCCAGCGTGTCGGCGAGCGGGTCGGTCATCGACACCCGGAGGAGACACTCGTCGTCGGTCGCGGAGACGACCGTCGGCACCGAGAGGCCGTCGACCGCCTCCGTCGCGGCGACGACCGCCTCGCTGTCGTCGCTCGACACGGAGACGAAACAGACGCGGTCGTCCGCGCCGGCCGTCGTCGTGCGGGTGAGTTCGACGTCACACGCCGTCTCGGCGGCGAGGTCGAACAGCGGGTCGGCGTCGTCGTCGACCGAGAAGGTCAACTCGGTGACCCGTTCGTCGACGAGTTCGCGCCGGCGTTCGGCGGCGTTGATGGCGCTTCCCACGGTCTCGCCGAGTTCGACGCGCACGTCGTGTCTGAGCACCTCGAAGAGGGTCGCGTCGCGCGCCCCGAGCACCAGCGCGCCGTAGGTCGTCTCGCGGTACGAGAGCGGGACGACGCCGACCGCCGCGACGTCGTCGACGACGGTGACGCACTGTGTGGTGCCGGTCCGGCCGTGGTCGATCCCCGCCGTGATGGTCGCCAGGGCGTCCTCACCGTCGTCGACGAGCGTCTCGAGGGCGTCCCCGTCCGCCGTCGCGTACCGAACGCGGAGGCGACCGCTCGCCGTCCGGTCGACGACCCCGGCCGTCACCACCCACGGATCGTCGGCGAAGCGGTCGGTGACGGCCTCTTCGACGTCCTCGCGCGTCGTCGCGGTCACGAGCCGCCGGTTCACGTCCCGGAGGAGTTCGTTGACCCGGTTGAGCCGACTCAGTCGTTCGTTCTGCTCTTCGATGCGTAACTGGCGTTCCTTCCGGTCCGTGACGTCCGTCTCGACCGCGACGAACCGTTCCACGTCGCCGTCTTCTGTCACCGGTGCGATGGTCACGTCCACCCAGCGGAGTTCGCCCGAGGCGTCCTGGTTGACGATTTCGCCGTCCCACACCTCGCCGTCGGTGATGGTCTCCCACATCCGGTCGTAGAACGCGTCGTCCTGCTCGCCGGACTGCCACAGCCGCGGGTTCCGTCCGACGACCGTCTCGGGGGCGTAGCCGGTGACCGTCTCGATGGCCGGGTTCGCGTACGTGATGGTGCCGTCGGGGTCGGTGAAGAAGATGGCGTGTCCGGCGTGTTCGACGGCCTTCTCGAACACGGCGAGTTCGTCGTTGAGCGACCGGAGTTCGCGTTTGACCGCCGCCTCCTCCTCGACGTACCGGCTGAGGTAGTGGACCGTGAGGACGGCCAGGCCGCTCACGACGAGACCGGGGAGTTCTTCGAGGCCGGTCCCGGTCGACCCGAGTGCTGTCAGCACCTGACGGGCGGCCATCAGCACCAGAAGCACCGTCAGAAAGCCGAACCGTCGGTCACCGCTGCGTCTGAGCAACACCAGCGAGTACCCGATCCCGGCCACCCTGAGACCGATCGAGGCGAGGATGATCGCGTTCACTATCGGGCACTCTCACACTCTCGTACAAATATCGGTCGGTCCCGACAGTCGCCTGCCGGCGGTGACAGCCGAGACCGGCTCGCGCCCGGCCGCGGCCTGTCACACCGGTCACCACGGTCACTGCAGGCGGGTTCTGGGGGCACCCAAACAGTATCGGTGTCGGAACACCCCGGGTAGTCGGCCCGCTGAACCGGCCAAACAGTACCGGTAGTACGCTCTCCGAGGGGGAGTGTGTACTGATACGTGTATGAGTTCACGAGTCCCGCCACGGCCGCAGGGCGGCCGGGCACGACAGGAGGCCGGAGATGAGCGTTGACGACGACGCGACGCCGGGCGTCCCGTCGGTCGACGTCGACCCACAGCAGTTCGACGAGATGGTCGACGACGAGGCCGACGACCCCGACGAGGTGCTGTCGGCGGTCGACTTCGACACCGACCTCGGCGTCGCGATGGCCGAGGACGCACAGCGCGTCTCGCGCGGCGAACTCACGAGCGACGAGTACTGGGAGCGCTACGACGAGGCGGCCGAAGCCGAGTTCGGCGACGCCTATCGGGAGACGCCGAACCCGGCGGTCGACCGGGACGGACAGACCATCTCGACGGACACCGCCGAGTCGCTCGGCTGTTCGGTGGGGTCGATGTGCGACGTGGCCGAGCAACTCGACGAGAACGACGCCGCGAGCGAGGGTGACACGCCGCGCTGGGGGATGGTAATCGACCTCCAGAAGTGCGTGGGCTGTGACTCGTGTACGGTCGCGTGCAAGGCGGAGAACCGCACGCCGCCGGGCGTCTCGTACAACGTCGTCATGGAAGAAGAACGCGGGGAGTTCCCGAACGTGACGCGGACGAACCTCCCGCGGCCGTGTATGCAGTGTGAGAACCCCCCGTGCGTGCAGGTGTGCCCCGTCAGCGCGACGTACAAGATGGACGACGGCGTGGTCAACATCGACTACGACCGCTGTATCGGCTGTCGATACTGCATGATCGGCTGTCCGTACGGCGCGCGCTACTTCGACTTCGGCGGGGACTACGACGACGAGGTCGAAAGCGCGGGTGAGATCACGAGTCCGGAGTACGGCGTCGACCGCGGGAAACGCGAGGCCGACGCGGGCAAATCGCCCGTCGGCAACGTCCGCAAATGTAGTTTCTGTACCCACCGGCTCGAACGCGGCGAAGAGCCCGCGTGCGTGGAGACGTGTATCGGCGACGCCCGGAACATGGGCGACCTGGACGACCCCGACAGCGAGGTGGCCGAGATGGCCGACTCGACGCGGTCGTTCCAGCTGAAAGAGGGCGAAGGGACCGACCCCAACGTCTACTACCTGGAGTAAGACCATGGCAACCGAACACTCACTCTTCCGCTACGACCCCGGATTCATCGACGGCCGGCTCCGGACGGTCTGGTACGGATTCCTCGCCGTCCTCTTAGCTGTCGGTGGCTACGCGATGTGGCTCCGCATCGACGGCGGGATGGCGACGACCAACCTGACGAGTACGACGCCGTGGGGGGCGTGGGTCGCCTTCTACATCTACTTCGTCGGGCTGTCGGCGGGCGCGTTCCTCGTGAGCACGCTCGCGAACGTCTTCGAACTCGAGGGGATGCACCGGGTCGACCGCGACGCGCTCTTCGCGGCGATTATCAGCATGAACGTCGCGTTGCTGTTCGTCTGGGCCGACCTCGGGCGGATGGACCGGATGTACTTCCCGTTCCTCTACCGGCAGTTCACCTCGGCGCTGTCGTGGGAGGTCCACGCGTACGTCGCGTACATCGCGGTGCTCGTGACCGAACTGTACCTCGCGATGCGCATCGACCTCGCCCGGGTGGCCGAGCGCGCCGACGGCTGGCGGGCGCGGCTCTGTGGCCTCCTGACGCTCGGCCGCACGGACACGAGCGACGAGGCGGCGGCGACCGACCGAACGTGGCTCAAGCGCGTCGGCATCCTCGGCATCCCGCTGGCCATCTTCCTCGTCCACGGCGGCACCGGGGTGCTCTTCGCGACGGCGAAGGCTCGGCCCTACTGGAACAGCGGGCTGTTCCCCATCATCTTCGTCATCTCGGCGGTCGTCTCGGGGACGGCACTGGTCGCGCTCCTGTACGTCCTCCGGACGCGCCTGTTCGACGGCGAGTCGACCGACCGGGACCTGCTCGGACTGCTCGGGAAGCTGATGGCGGGGTTCGTCGTCGTCGACGTCGCGCTGACGGCCATCGAGGCGCTCATCGCGCTCGCCAGCCTCCACCCCCACGAAGTCGAGACGTGGAACATCGTCCTCTTCGGGGAGATGTCGTGGTCGTTCTGGTGGTTCATGGTCGGCCTCGGCTGGCTGTTCCCGCTCGTCATCCTGAGCAAGCGCTCGTGGCGGCGGGAGCCGGGCCCCATCGCTGTCGCCGGGCTGAGTATCGTCATCGGAATCATCGCCGTGCGCTTCAACATCGTCGTCCCGCCGCAGATTCTCCCGGTGATGGACGGCCTCCCGCACGGGTCGTACTTCCCGACGGCCGTCGAGTGGCTGACGAGCGTCGGGATGATCGCCGTCGGTCTCCTCATGTACACCGTCGGCGCGGAGTTCCTGCCCCTGACGCCACTGGAGCGTGATCACTGATGAGCTCAGAACCGTCGAATCCCGACAGTACCGACCCCGACACAGACAGCGACGGCGACGCCGAGGACGGCTTCTCGGTCTCACGCCGGGACTTCGTCAAGGCCGCCGGCACCATCGGCGTCGTCGCCGCAGCCAGCAGTGCGACCGTCGACATCGACACGACCGACCTCTGGACCGACGCCCAGCAGCATTACGACGGCACCGACGTCGACAGCTACGACGCCAGCGACGTCATCCACACGACCTGCGGGCAGTGCAACACGTTCTGCCCGGTGAAGGTCCAGATCGACGGGGGCGACGCCCCCGGCGAGTACAGTTCGCTGATCCGGAAACTCGCGGGGAACCCCTACTCGTTCCTCAACAGCCAGCCGTTCGGCCAGGTGCCGTACGGCAGCGACCCCGAGGACGTGGCGACCGGCGACGTCGAGGGCAGCGGTGACGTCGCCGAGTCGCGCTGGGCGCTCGGTGGCGGTCGCATCTGCCTGAAGGGGCAGGCCGGCATCCAGACGGCGTACGACACCTACCGGGTGCGCAAGCCGATGAAGCGCGTCGGCCCGCGCGGCAGCGGCGAGTGGCAGACCATCTCGTGGGAGCAAGCCATCGAGGAGATTACCGAGGGCGACGACGACCTCGGCCATCCCGGCATCCGCGAGCTGTGGGGCTACGCCCCGAAAGACGAGGTGATGGCCGACTGGGACGCCGTCCAGTCGGGCGAGATGGCCAAGTCGGCGTTCGACGAGAAGTACGAGGACGTCCTCATCGACACCGACCACCCGGACCTCGGCCCGAAGGCCAACCAGCTTGTCGACGTGGGCGGGTTCCGGCGGAACTTCATCCGCGCCCGCCTGTGGAAACAGGGGCTGGGGTCGGTCAACAGCTTCCACCACGCCGGCACCTGCGGCTTCTCCAGCGTGATGGGCAACGTCCGCTCGTACGCGGCGAAGAAGAAGCGGCAGTACCCAGACATCGACGAGTGCGAGTACATGCTGGTGTGGGGGACGAACCCGATGGTGGCGAACAAGGGGCCGACGTGGCTGGCTCCGAAGCTCACCAACGCCATCCAGGAGGGAATGCGGATGGACGTCGTCGACCCGCGGCTGTCGAAGACGGCCGAGAAGGGCGAAAAGTGGGTGCCGGTCGACCCCGGCGCGGACGGCGCGCTCGCGCTCGGCATGGCGCGGTGGATTATCGAACACGACCGCCACGACGAGACGTACCTCACGAACCCGGCCGAGTCGGCGGCCGCGGCCGACGACGAACCGACGTGGTCGGACGCGACCCACCTCGTCCGCGTCGACGCCGAGGCCGGCCCGAAGGCCCGCGTGGGTGACCTCGACGCAGTCACCGCCGAGACGGCCGGCGACGACGACTTCGTGGTCGTCGACGGCGAGACTGGCTCGCTCCGGCCGGCGAGCGAGACCGAGACGGGCGTGCTCGACGCCGACGTGACGGTCGACGGCGAGCGTCTCCGGAGCGTCTGGAGCCTCTACCGCGAGCGCGTCTTCGAGCACACCGTCGCGGAGTACGCCGAGATGGCCGGTGTGGCGGTCGAGACGGTCGAGGAGGTGGCCGACGAGTTCACCAGCCACGGCAAGCGCGCGGCCATCATGCAGTACCGCGGGCCGGCCAAACACACCAACGGCTTCTACAACACCCGCGCCATCGCGACGCTCCAGCACCTCATCGGCAACTACGACTGGAAGGGCGGGCAGATCACCCCGTACGCGGGCTACGCGACGATGTCGGGGCGGTACGAACTCGGGACGGTCCCCGAGGCCAACGCGCCGTGGGGCATCTCGCTCGTCCGCGGCGGCACGAACTACGAGGACACGTCGCTGTTCGAGCGCGACGACGGCTACCCGGCCGAGCGGCCGTGGTTCCCCGTCGCGCCCGCCCAGCAGACCCAGGAGATCTACGGCTCGGCCGCGGACGAGTACCCCTACGGCGTCGAGGCGCTGTTCATCCGGCCGTACTCGAACAACCACGTCATGTCGGTCGCCGGCGGCGACGCCATCACCGACATCCTCGCCGACCCCGAGACGATTCCGCTGGTCGTCGCCTCCGACACGGTCATCGGCGAGACGAGCAAGTACGCCGACTACATCCTCCCCGAACCGACCTACCTCGAACGGTGGGAGAACTTCGGGACGTACCCGAACAAGCGGCTGGCCGACGAGAAGATCAGCCAGCCCGCGGTGAAGGTCGTCCCCGACGCCCGGCCGTTCGAGGACGTCCTCGTCGACCTGTGGAAACGCCTCGACCTCCCCGGCGTCGGCGAGGACGCGATTCCGGACGCCGACGGCGACCTGTGGTCGCTCGACCGCGCGGAGGACTTCTACGTCAAACTCGCCGCGAACATCGCCTACGACCGCGACCCGGTGCCGGACGCGTCGGACGAGGAACGCGCGGTGTTCCGCCGGTCACACGAGAAGGGCCTCGGCGAGCACTTCGACCTCGACGCGTGGCGTGACGCGGTCGACCCCGAGGAGTGGCGAAAGGTCGTGACGGTGCTCAACCGCGGCGGCCGGTTCGAAGAACCGGTCGACGACTACGCCGACGCGTACGCCGACCGCGGCCACGACTACCCGCACGCCGAACGCGGCGGCGAGGCGTCGAACGCCTACGACGGCGAGCACATGCGGTACAAACTCGGCTCGCGCGTCGACTTCTACAGCGAGGCCGTCGCCACCGGCAAGCACTCGTTCACCGGCGAGCGGTTCGACCCGCTGCCGAAACTCGAGGACGTCCGCCACTACGACGGGAGCGTCCAGGTCGGCGTCCGGAGCGCCGAGGAGGGAGAGCGAGCACTGCAGTTGATCAACTGGAAGCCCCGCACGCAGGGGATGCACCGGACGACCAACGCACCGTGGCTCCGAGAGACCCGCCCGGAGAACCCACTGTGGATGAACCCGGCGGACGCCGAGGAACGCGGCATCGAGAACGGCGACCGGATCGAAATCGACGCCGGGCGGCGCACCGTCGAGGGCGTCGCGATGGTCACCGCGGGCATCCGTCCGGGGGTCGTCGGCACGATGTGGGGCTGGGGCCGCGACGCGAACGGAGCGACCGCAGAAACCATCGACGGCGAGACGCGAGGGCCGGCCGGCGAGGACGGCCACACCCCGTACCAGTTCGACGAGCCGATGAACGACGAGGCGGGGCTGGCGAAGGGCCGCGACGCCGGCTTCGCGGTCAACCACCTCCAGCCGCTGGACGCCGCCCTCGGCGACACGGGGCTCAGCGACCTCGTCGGAGGGAGTAACGCACAGTTCGACGCGTACGTCGACGTCGAGCGCCTCGACGGGGGTGGCCACTGATGCGCCGCGACCCGGCGGCCGACGCCGCCCTCGACGGTGACGCTGCCGCCGGCCCCGTCGCGTTCGCCCGCGCTCGGGCGGACGTGTACGACCTCTTCGCGGCCGTCTTCGACGGCGACGTGGACGCGTTCCGCGAGGCGCACGCCGACGGCGTCTTCGCCCGTCTCGCCGCGACGCTCCCCGGACAGGTCGACTGCGACCCCCTCGACAGCCTCGAGGGCGACGAGGCGTTCGCGTTCGCCTACGACAACCTGTTCGTCGTGCCCGGCGAGCGGTACGTCCCGCCGTTCGCGTCGGCGCACGCGACCGAGCCCGCGGAAGTGTTCGACTCGCCCTCGGCGTACCACGACGCCGGCACGGCGGGCGAGTTCCTCGGCCGGCCCGCCGCGACGGTCTCGGCGCTGTACGACCGGACCGGGTTCGAGCCGACGCGCGGCGACGGCATCCCGGACCACGTCGCCGCCGTGTTCGAGTTCCAGGCCGTGCTCTGTCGACACGAGGCGGAGCGTCGAGACGACGGGACCGACGTCGCGGCGGGACGCGACCTGCAGCGGTCGGTCGTCGAGGCGCTCTCGTGGCTCGACGCGTTCGACGAGGCGGTGTGCGAGCGTGACGCGGCCGTCGGTGCGTTCGCGGCGCTGAGCAGCCTCGCCCGCACGTTCGTCGCGTGGGACGCCCGACACGCGCTGGCAGACACCGACGGCGGGCCGGAGGCGACGACCGGCAACGGACCGGAGGCGACGACCGACGACGAGACGAACCGTGCAGAGACCACAGCCGCGACCGACCTCGATACAGACCAATGACTGACGAATCCACCACGCTCATCGACGGCCTCCGCGACGTGACCGACCCCGACATCGGCGACGACGTCGTCTCGACCGGCCTCGTCACCGACGTCGACATCGACGCGTCGACGGACCGCGCGCGAATCGACCTCGATTTGAACACCCCGCACGCGCCGACGGAGACGGCCATCGCCGACGAGGTCAGAGCCATCGCCGAGTCGCTGGGGTTCACGCCCGAACTCCGGGCGACCGGCGGCGGCGGTGCCGACGGGAGCGTCCTCCCGAACGTCCGGAACGTCGTCGCCGTCGCGTCCGGAAAGGGCGGTGTCGGGAAGTCGACCGTCGCGACGAATCTCGCGGCCGGCCTCGCAGACCGCGGGGCGCGCGTCGGCATCCTCGACGCCGACGTGTACGGCCCGAACGTCCCCCGGATGCTCGGCGTCGACGAGGACCCGGACGTCACGGGTGACGACGGCGACGAACGAATCGAGCCGCCGTCGGCGTTCGGCGTCTCGGTCATGAGCGTCGGCCTCCTGGTCGGCGACGACGACCCCGTCATCTGGCGGGGCCCGATGGCTCACAACGTCCTCTCGGACCTCTTCGAGGACGTCACCTGGGGCCCGCTGGACTACCTCGTCGTCGACCTGCCACCGGGGACGGGCGACGTGCAACTGACCATCCTGCAGCGACTCCCGGTCACGGGGGCCGTCGTCGTCACCACGCCGCAGGCCGTCTCGACCGACGACACCCGCCGTGCGATGCGGATGTTCGCCGAGTACGGCACGCCCGTCCTCGGCGTCGCCGAGAACATGTCGTCGTTCGTCTGTCCCGACTGCGGCAGTGCGCACGACGTGTTCGGCGAGGGCGGCGGCGAGGCCCTCGCGGCGGACGCCGACGTGCCGTTCCTCGGAGGCATCCCGCTCGACCCGGCTGTGCGCGACGGCGGCGACGACGGCCGGCCCATCGTCCTCGCCGAGGGGGAAACCGCTCGCGCCGTCGCGGAGCTGACCGCGGACGTCGCCGACAGTCTCAGCCTGCTGCACCGCCTCGAACGGGCGAACAGCGGGGCGGGTGTCACCGCCACCGGGGAGTCCGGGTGAGTCGCGATGGCGACAGCAGGCGACGACGTGGACGCGGTGTCCTCGCTCGCGGAGCCGGTGACCGTCGTGGGCGACGAACGCGTCTCACTCACCCCCGACCTCGTCCGCACGCTCCCCTCGACGGCGCGGACCGTCACGACCGCCTGCGCGTCGGGGGTTCGACACACCGCCACGTGGACGGGGGTTCCGGTCGACGCCGTGCTCTCGCTCGCCGACGCCCCCGGTGAGACGACTCACCTGCTCGTCGAGAGCACTGACGGGTATCGGAGCTGTGTCGACGTCGCCGCGGCGCTCGAGGGGCTGGTCGCACTCGTCCGAGACGGCACGCCGATCGCGGACGACCACCCCTACGCGACGCGGTTCGTCGCGCCCGGAATCGACGGGGCGCGAGCGGTCAAGGCCGTCGCGAGGCTGGAGACACGGCGGCTCGCCGCGGGAACGGACCCCGAGACGCTCGAGAGACATCGCTGACCCCCGGCCGTCGGGGAGTGGTGGCGGACTGCCCGCCCGTGGGTCACGAGGCCGTCCCGCCCCCGTGTGGATTCAGGCGTCGGGCTCGGTTCGTCGGAGCGTCCCGCCACAGTCGCCACAGCGGTACGACGCCACGTCCCTGACGAGCTTCGACCGCCGATAGCGGGCGAGGCGCTGGCCACACGACTGACAGACGATCCACCACCGCGGCTCGACGAACCGCTCACAGTGCACGTTCGTCTGCAGGTCCGCCGCGAGCCGTCGGAACCGCTCGCCGTGCGAGCCGTCACCGTGCTCGTTCAGCAGGTGGACGTGGACGAGTTCGTGACGGATGGTCTCGGCCACGGCCGCCCAGCCGTTCGCCCGGAAATACGCCCACGTGAGCGAGACCGTCTCCGGACGGCCCGCACGGGATTTCACAGCACCGGCTCGCCGTTTGGCCCGCGTGCTGACCTCCCACTCGAGGTCGTCGACGTCGGCCGTCAGCCCGTAGTGGTCGACGACCGCCCGCGCGTACACTCTCGAGACGGCGAGGAACTCCTCGACGGTCGCGTCGGTGCCGATGTGGTAGGACGCGGGATCGGGACCGGCCGTCATACGGGTCGAGGGGTCGGTCGGTGAGTCGGTGTCGGTCGGTGAGTCCGTGTCGGGCGGTGGGTCGGTGTCGGGCGGTGAGTCCGTGTCGGGCGTTTCGGTGCCACAAGCCGAGCGACGGCTCCTGGGGTCCTAAATGCTCTCCAGCGGGCATCGACACCGATACGAGGCGTCGAGGACAAGGGCGTCTATGACGACCGCCGGCCGACTGGGGGGAGGAGACGGGGGATGACGGCGCGGACAGCACCGGTCCCCGACGAGCCGCTGTCGCCGCTCGCAGCCCTGACGGACCGCGTGCTCGCGGTGTACGGGTACGAGGTCTCGCCGGCCATCGACGCCATCGACGACGCCGTCCCCGGGTTCGGCGGGCTGTTCGACCCCGGAACGACGTCGGGCGAACTCACCGAGGCGCTCGAAGGCGTGCTCGACGGGGCCGACGACCCCGAGCGACTGCGGGGGCGGGCGAACCGACGGGAGGTCGAGGCCGTCCTGTACGCCGACGGGAGTTCGCGCGGGAACCCCGGCCCGGCAGGGGCAGGTGCCGTCCTGCTCGACGGGGACGAGGAGACGCTGGCCCGTCTCGGCCGCCCGGTCGGGTCGAACACGGGGAACAACACGGCCGAGTACGCCGCGCTCGCGCTCGGCGTGGACCAGCTCCTGACGCGGTACGAACCGACGCGGCTCGAGGTCCGAATCGACTCGATGACCGTCGTCCGCGACGTCTGGCAGGGCCACGGGAGCGGCGATGCGGGGTTCCGTCCGTACCGGGAGGCCATCGTCGAACGCCTCGACCGGGTCCCCCACCACGAGTGGACGCATCTGGCGGACAGCGACCCGAACCCGGCAGACGCGCTCGCTACCGTCGGGGCCGACATCGCCTCGCTCGGACCCGGTGTGTGACCGCACTCGGCGGCGGGGACCACGCTGACCCGCGGCCGGACGAAGCGAATCGTCGAGACGGGGTCGTACGGCGCACGAGAGTCCGTCGCGTCTCTCGAAGCCGTGTCGGCGACGCGGAACGGCCCAGTGAGACGCCCTCGAAGAGACGAACGAGACCCAGGCGGCGACGAAGTAATCACCGAGAGACACGTTGTGATGGGTACCCATGCCGGAACCCACGTTCACGATCTATCACCTCGACCGTGACCCCATCGCCTCGCGGGCGACGGAGTTCGTCGAGCGGAAGGGGGTCGGCCATCCGGACTCGATCTGTGACGGCATCGCAGAGGCCATCTCCCGGCGCCTTTCGCGACACTATCTCGACGAGTTCGGCCGGGTCCTCCACCACAACACCGACAAGGTCCAGCTGGTCGCCGGGTCGACGGACCCCGCCTTCGGGGGCGGCGAGATCGTCGACCCCATCTACGTCCTGCTCGGCGGACGGGCGACGAAGGCCGTCGACGGACACCGAATCCCGGTCGACCAGCTCGCGCTCGATGCCGCGCGGGAGTACGTCGACGACCACCTCGGCGAACTCCCCGCCGACGCGGTCGAGTTCGACTGCCGTATCGGGGAGGCCTCGTCCGACCTCAAATCGCTGTTCGACGAACGAGGCGTCACCCGGGCGAACGACACCAGCGTCGGCACCGGCTACGCCCCGCTCTCCGAGACGGACCGAATCGTCAGGGGGCTCGAATCGGCGCTCCGCGAGCGGGTTCCGGCGGTGGGGGCGGACCTCAAGCTGATGGGCTGGCGGGCCGACGACGACCTCCACATCACCGTCGCGGCGGCCGTCGTCTCCCGACACGTCTCGGACATAGACGAGTACGTCGCGGTGAAACGACGGGTCGCGGAGGTGGTCAGACGATACGCGACCGAGCGGACGGCGAACGCCGTCCACGTGGAGGTGAACGCCGCCGACGACGTCGAGACGGGACGCGTCTACCTCACCGAGACCGGCCTCTCGGCGGAGATGGGAGACGACGGGAACGTCGGCCGGGGGAATCGCGTGAACGGCCTCATCACGCCACACCGGCCGATGAGTCTGGAGGCGGCGGCCGGGAAGAACCCGGTCAGTCACGTCGGGAAGCTGTACAACCTCCTCGCCTCGAACGCCGCCGACCGCATCCACCGCGAACTCGGGGCGGCACACACCGAGGTGAAACTCCTCTCTCGAATCGGCTGTCCCGTCACCGAGCCGTTGGCTATCGACGTCGACACCACCGCACGCGACGACGACGGGATACGACGCATCGTCACCGAGGAACTCGACGGAATCGACGACCTCTCACGAGCGCTCGTCGCGGGTGAGGTGACCGTCTTCTGACGGCCGGGAGTCGCGAGGCACGAACCCGTCGCCGAGGCGGACCGGTGCGTCCCGACGGAAGCGGCGGCGGTGGCTACCGGCCCCCGCTTCGCGCGGCTCGACCGAGGCGGTCCTCGACCGCGGTGACCTTGTCACGGGCGCGCTGGTCGACCGTTCGTTTGTCGTCGATCTTCAGTGTCGTGATCACCCGGTCGTCGTCGACCGCTTCGTGCGCCGCTTCCGCGGCCGCGAACAACTCGTGGACGTCCTCGGCCTCCAGAATCGTCCCCATCGGGGTCGTCTCGTAGGCGATGTCGAACCCCTCGAGCGCGTCGATAGCCTTCGCAATCTCTCCCGACATGCTCCCCTCCCGAACGGGGACAATGTTCAGTTCACCAATCACCGTCATGACAGTTGTCCTATACTCGGTGGTGACAAAAGGATTCTCAGTGGGGAGAGCCGACACGACGCCCACAGCGACCCGCTCGTCCGGGGTGGGCGACCCGCTAGCGGGTGGCTTTGATGCCGACGAAGGAGCCGTCGCCGTATCCCGCGTGGATCGGTTCCGGTCCGTCGACCTCGTCTAGCGGGTGGTAGATGGTCTGGACGAACTCGAAATCGTCGAACCCGACGACTTCGAGCGCGTCGACGAGTTGCTCGGTCGAGACGAACTCCGCCTCGCGGTAGAACGGGTTCTCCTCCTTGGTCGCCTGGTAGACTCGCCCGACGGGGCTGTTCTTGTCGATGTAGCCGATGACGAGGCTCCCGTCGGGGGCGAGGATACGCTCGGCCTCGGCCAGCGTCTCGTGGATGTCGTCGACGAAACAGATTGTCGTCACGATCAGGGCCGTATCGAACGCCGCGTCGGCGAACGGCAGGAACTCGGCGAGGCCTCTGACCACGTCGATTCCCCGGTCGCGGGCGTGGCGGAGCATCTCCTCGGCCGGGTCGAGTCCGACCTCCATCCCGAGCGGTGCGGCGAATCGCGCGCTCCCGACCCCGATTTCGAGACCGTAGCCCGGCGCAGGGAGGAGGCGACGCAGCGCCGCCAGTTCGGACTGATAGGCGTCCTCGTGGGCGTCGAACCACGCTTCGTACCGGTCGGTGTGTCTCTCGAACGGTTCGGTCTTCGGCATAGTCGACCCAACGACGTCCAGGGATACCAACGTTCGGGAAGAACGGACGTGCCCCGCGAGAGACCGCGAGAGACGCCGAACCACCGTCAGTCCGGACGGGAGCGGCAGCCGTTTGGAAATCGGCCAACGAGTCAGACCGTGATGTAACCGTTCGACACGCACGGCGTGCCGTGGCCCGACGAGTGTCTGGGCGTGCTGGGACTCGTGCTCAGTATCGTGGGGGCGCTCGCCGGCATCGTCTGACTCGTCCGCGACGACGGCCACCGCTGGAGCGTCGGCCTCATCGCGGTGAGTGCGTCGCTCGGGTGGGTGTCGTTCAGGTACTGCGGAGTCTGGGAACAGTCGCTCCCCTGCTCGAGATGACCGCCGTCGTCGTCCTGCGCGCCACCCGGTCGACCCCTCCGGCGACGGGGAAGCCGTCAGGCGGGGGCGACGGCCGGCTCCGCGACCGTGTCAGAGGTCCGTCTGAAGAGGACGGCGAGAGAGACCGTGACGCCGGGGAACGTGACGGCCCACAGGGCGGCGATCCATATCAGCGGGTGGTAGTAGATCTGGAGCGCCAGGAACGGGATGAGGAGGCCGTTTGCAATCATGAACCATCGAACCGTGCGTTCGACCCCCGTCGCGGTGAAGGCGAACGCGGCGAAGAGCGTTGCGAGACTCATGAAGCTGTAACCGAGGATGTCCACCGAGTACAGGAACGAGTCGAACGGGACGAACAGGAACGGCTGGAGCGACACGCTGTCGACGTCTCCCTGAAGCAGGCGGGGCACGACGAAGGTGAGCTGGACGTAGTAGTTGATGCTGATCAAGACGGCGTAGATGGTCGCGAACACGAGGCCGATGTGGCTCCAGATCTTCCGCTCCTCGGACGCGTAGTAGTGGACGCTGACCATCAGGACGACGAACGCCGTCCCGAGGAACAACGACGGGGTGAGCAGGACGATGAGCCCGAACGGGGTGCTGCTACTTTCCGGGCCACCCGACGATCCCAAGAGTCCGAGCCACTCGCCGAGCTGCGCAACGATGTAGGTGACACTGAACAGGGTGGCGAACACCGCCGCCCAGAATCCGATTCGACTGACCGTTCCCGAGACGTCCTCCCCCATAGCAGGTGACAGAAGGCTGTGCAGGTGCATATAGAGCCCACACGATTCCCGAGTCTGGAGAGTCGAGGGGTGACGAGGAGCGAGCGTCCACGTGGCCGGATTAACCAACATCGGTGGGGGATTCTCACCCTCAGTTGGTTAATGCGACTCGGGTGACCCGCTCGTCGAGCGGAGTGTCGAGTGAGAACCGAGAGACCCGGACGACAGCGCTTACTGCTTCGAGGCCATCGACAGCGTATGGGACAGTCGGACACCGCATCGGCTCGACTTCGCGAACACGTGGCACCGGTACTCGAGGGGGACGACTGGGAGTGTGTCGACGAGTCACCGGACCGACTGCGGGTGGAGGGGTCGGACCGGACACTCGTCGTCGACCGTCACGACGGGCCCGGTCGCGAGAGTCGGTGGAGCCTCACCCTCCGAGCCGACGGCACGACCGTCGGCAAGTTCGGCCGGTTCGAGTCGCTCGACGAGGTCCGTGCGCAGGTGTCCGCCCTCCAGGGGACCGACGTGCGATACACGGTGTGTTGCGACGGAGAGCGGTCGTGACCGTCGGGTACCCAGTCGCTCTGTGCCTGTCGTGGGGTCGTCTCGAGTGTCCAAGTAGAACTGTCGGAATCGGGTTGTTCGGACAGAGTATCGCACGCTCGACAGCGCGCCCGTCGAGGCGATGGGTCGACCCGCGGAAGCGGTCCCGGTATCGATAGCGAGCGGGCGAACGACCCGTCAGGCGGCCGCCCATGCAACCGACGGACTGGCGAGACCTGTCGGCTGACCGGGCTTGCGGGACAGTTCGGTCCCTCCATCGCCGAGGAAGAGATAGGTATCGGTGGCGTCCGCCGACGTGCACAGGGTGTTCGGTGGGCGGTCCGCAGTCGGGCCGTTCGTGCATCGACCGACCCGAAATCACCGACGACCGCCGGCACGACCAGCTCAGCCGGTCGACAGGGCAGCGACGGGAGCGCTCAGTCACGCGAACAGGCTGGTCTCAGTAATCGGACAGTCGGTGTCCCTCTCCCGATGATTCGTGTATAAATAATTGTATCTTTTGAGGGTCGAATGTCGCAGCGTACCCCGAGACGGTTCACCGATTCCACGGAGTCACGATCCGGACCTCCCGCGAGTACGAAGAGCTATGTATCGCGTCGGTGTGACCGTCACCATGCGACGAGAGTCACTCCGGCACGTCCCGGGAACGTTCTCCATCGCGGCACGGGACCCCGACGCGAACGTCTTCGGCGCGGCGGTGACCACCGGCACGGTGTCGGTCGGCGCGACCTGTCCGTACGTGAGCGAGGCGGCGGCCGTCGTCACGCAGGCGTTCACGAAGACCGACCACGGACGGGCGGGCGTCGAGCGCGCCGCGGCGGGCGAGCGGGTCGACGACGCCCTCTCGGCGGTGCTCGACGACGACGAACACGCCGCGTATCGGCAGGTCCACGGCGTCGGCTTCGACAGCGAGTTCGCGTTCACGGGCGAGGAGTGTACCGAGTGGTGCGGCCACCGCATCGGCGACGACCACACGGTCGCCGGCAACATCCTCACGGGGCCCGACGTCCTCGACGCCACGGTGGAGGCGTACGAATCGACGGACGGCGACATGGCTAATCGACTCGTGAGCGCGCTCGAGGCGGGCGAGGCAGCGGGCGGCGACGAGCGCGGCGAACTGAGCGCCGCCCTCCTCATCCACGCGCCGGAGCCGGAGTTCTATCACAACCTCCGGGTCGACCTCTCCGAAAGGCCTGTCGACGACCTGCGAACACTCCTGGAAGAAGCGCGTCGCGCACAGGAACAACTCGTTGCGGAGACCGAGGGCGCAGAGACCGACTATCCACCGTCGGTGTTCGACTTCGGCGTGAAGTACTGACCCCCGACGCCGGAGCGGCCAGCCGAGAGCCGAGAGCTTCGTGCCACAGCCGGCACGCGCCGCCGGTGACTCGGTGAACGGAGGTCAGTCTCAGTCCGAGTCGCCGACCGCGGGCCCTTCGGTCGAGGGCGTGATGAACGACTCCCGTTCGCTCATCTCCTCGACGGAGAGCAGACACGAAATCTCGTGTCCGTCGCCGACGTCTTCGAGAGCCGGCGTGTTCACTTCGCACTCGTCGCCGAGTTTCTTCGGACACCGTGTCTGGAACGGACAGCCCGAGGGCGGGTCGATGGGGCTCGGAACCGTTCCCTCCAGCAGGATACGGTCGGTCACGCGGTTCGGGTTCGCGTGGGGGACCGCCGAGAGCAAGCTCTCGGTGTAGGGGTGGAACGGGGCCGAGAACACCTGGTCGATGGTGCCGAACTCGGCGATCTTGCCGAGGTACATCACGGCGACCCGGTCGCAGATGTGCCGGACGACACCGATGTTGTGCGAGATGAACAGGTACGCGATGCCGGTGTCGGCCTGGATCTCGGCGAGGAGGTTGAGGATCTGCGCCTGTACGCTCACGTCCAGCGCCGACACCGGTTCGTCACAGACGATGAGTCGTGGTTCGACCGCGAGGGCGTGCGCGATGGCGACGCGCTGTTGCTGTCCCCCGGAGAACTCGTGGGGGTACTTCTTCGCGGCCGCCGCCGAGAGGCCGACGCGTTCGAGCAGTTCGGCGACCCGTTCGCGTTTCTCGTCGCCGGTGGCGATGTCGTGTTTCTCCATCGCCCGCCCGATGATACGGCCTACCGTCTTCCGGGGGTTGAGGGAGCTCTGCGGGTCCTGGAAGATGATCTGCATCTCGCGACGCAGGCTCCGGACCGCCGACGAGCCCAGGTCGTGCAGCGGCTGGCCGTCGAAGTACACCTCCCCGTCGGTCGGTTCGAGGAGGCGTAAGGCGGTCCGCGCGACGGTCGACTTCCCACAGCCAGACTCGCCCACCAGCCCCACCGTCTCACCGGGGTAGATGTCGAAGCTGATGTCGTCGACGGCTTTGACGTACCGGCGTTCGAGCGTCGGGAAGCCGCCGTCTCCGCGCGAGAGGCGGACGTTGCCCAGGATGCCGTCCCCGGCGGAGAAGTACTTCTTCAGGCCGCGGACTTCGAAGAGCGGGTCGCCGCTGCGGTCGACGTCCCGGTCACTCCCGGGAGTGACGTGTGCCGTCGTCTCCGAGAGGTCGAGGTCGTTCGCGTGGATGCACGCCGCGCGCGAGGCCGACCCTGCCGTCGATTCGAGCGTGGGGTCGCCGCCGGTCCGACACGCCTCCGTCGCGTGGGGACACCGCGGCGCGAAGTTACAGCCGCTCGGGAGGTCGCCCAGGTCGGGCATCGCCCCCTCGAGCGTCGGGAGTTCGTCGTAGTCGGTGTCGAGGGCGGGAATCGAGTCGATGAGCGCGCGCGTGTAGGGGTGTCGCGGGCGGTCGAACAGCGCGTCGAGTGGAGCCGTCTCGACCAGGTTGCCGGCGTACATCACACCCACGTGGTCGCACGTCTGTGCGACGACGCCGAGGTTGTGCGTGATCATGAGGACGGCCATCCCGCGGCGCTCCTGGAGGTCGTTGAGCAGGTCGAGAATCTTCGCCTGCGTCGTCACGTCCAGTGCCGTCGTCGGTTCGTCCGCGATGATGAGGTCTGGCTCACAGGAGAAGCCGATCGCGACGAGGACGCGCTGGCGCATCCCGCCGGAGAACTCGTGGGGATAGTCGTCGACGCGCTCTTTCGCGTCCGGGATGCCCACCTCCGCCATGGCCTCGACGGCGCGCTGTCTCGCCTCCCCTTTCGTCACGTCCTGGTGGCGGCGAACGGTCTCAGTGATCTGTTCGCCGACGGTCATCACGGGGTTGAGCGACGTCATCGGGTCCTGGGGGATCATCGCGATGCGGTTCCCACGGACGTCGCGCATCTCGCGTTCGGATTTTTGTAGTAAATCCTCACCGTCGAAGACGACCTGGCCGCCCGTAATCTCGCCGGGCGAGTCGATGAGCCGCATGAGCGACCGCGCGGTGACGGACTTGCCGGCACCGGACTCACCGACGAGTCCCATGGTCTCGCCGCGTTCGAGCGTAAACGAGACGTCGTTCGAGGCGACGATGGGACCGTCTTCGGTGCGGAACTCCGTGCGGAGGTTCCGGACGTCGAGGAGCGGCGCTGCGTCCGCCTCACCCGTCGTGGCCGCGTCGATGTCGGCGCTCATTCGATCGCCTCCACCTTCGGGTCGAGGACGTCACGGAGCCCGTCACCGAGCATGTTGAAGCCGACGACGGCGATGCCGATTGCGAGCGCGGGGAACAGGAGCATCCACGGAGCCGTCTCCATGAACCCCCGCCCGGTGTTGATCATGAGCCCCCACGACGGCCGCGGCGGCTGTGCACCGAGGCCGAGGAACGAGAGGCTCGCCTCCGCCAGGATGGCGAACGAGACGTTGAGCGACCCTTGAACCAGGATGGGTGCCATGCAGTTGGGTAGGACCTCGCTGAACACGATCCGGGAGTCGCCCTCGCCACGGGCGACGGCGGCTTCGACGTACGCTTCGCTCCGCTCTGCGAGCGCCGCACTCCGCGTCACCCGGGCGATGTACGGCGTGTAGACGAACGCGAGGGCGATGACGACGTTACTCAACTCGGGGCCGAGAACGACGAGCAGCGTGAGCGCGAGCAGTACGGGGGGGAACGCCATCGCGGCGTCCATGACCCGCATCAGGATCTCGTCGACGATACCGCCCGAGTACCCCGCAACGACGCCGATGACCGCGCCCACCACGAGCGCGCCCGAGATGGCACCGAACCCGACGTACAGCGAGATGCGGCTGCCCATGACGACGCGGCTGAAGATGTCGCGACCCAGGTCGTCGGTGCCGAAGGGGTGTTCGAGCGAGGGTGCCTCCGTGCGGTCTTCGATGCTCGTCTCGGCGACGGGGTACGGCGCGATGATCGGCGCGAACACCGCGACAAGCACGAGCAACAACACGAGCGACAGCCCGACCATCGCCTTCGTGTTACTCCGGAACTTGCGGGCGAAGCGGGCCGCCCGTTCGCGTTTCGGCCCGGTGAGCCCGAGGCGGTCGGCGACCGACTGCTGTTCGGCCGCCATCACTCGTCACCCCCGTAGCGGATGCGCGGGTCGAAGTACGCGTACAACAGGTCTGCGGCGAAGTTCGAGAACATGTATATCAGTGCGACGACGACGATGCACCCCTGGATGAGGGGGATGTCACGGCTCTGGATGGCGGTCAGCGTCAGTCGCCCGATGCCGGGCCAGAAGAACACCTCTTCGAGGACGACGACGCCCCCGAACGCGTAGCTGAACTGGAACGCGATGACGGTGATGACCGGGATGATGGCGTTCTTCAGCGCGTGGCGGAGGACGATGACCCGCTGGCTCATCCCTTTGGCGCGAGCGAGGTTGATGTACTCCTCGCTCAGCACCTCCAGCATGGACGAGCGTGTCATCCGCATGATGTAGGCGGTGAGTGCGAAACCCATCGCCCCCGCGGGGAGCGCCAGTCGCTGCAGCGAGCCGACGAGGTCCTCCGAGGGCGAGACGTACCCGCCGGTCGGGAAGAGGTTCAACCAGACGGCGAACAGCAGGATGAACACCAGCCCCCAGAGGAAGATGGGCATCGAGATGCCGACGAAGGCGAACATCGACGCGGTGACGTCGGGTGCTTCGTTCTGGTTGATCGCGGCGTAGACACCGAGCGGGACCGACAGACACACGGCGACGAACGTCGCGGCGACGGCGAGCATGAGCGACCGGGGCAGCCGCTCGGCGATGAGTGCCGTCACCGGCTCGCTGAACCGTAGTGACTCGCCCATGTTGCCCTGGACGAGACCGAGGACCCACTCGATGTACTGTAGATACAGCGGTCGGTTGAGCCCGAGCTGTGCACGGAGCGCCTCAAGTGACTCCTGTGTCGCGTTCGGCCCCAGGATGAGGAGCGCGACGTCACCCGGGAGGATGTTGGTGACGCCGAAGGCGATGAGCGTCACGAAGAACAGCGTCACCGCCATGAACCCGAGACGCCGGAGGACGTAGGTGTACATCGACATAGAGTGTGAAGTGAGTCAGCGTGTCCTTCAGCGGTCGAGCCAGTTGTTCCAGAACTGGAGCGTCGAGCCGTCGGGTGCGCCGATGTCGCCCTTGTAGGCCGACGCCGCCCCGTAGAGGCTCGGCTGCCACCACAGTAGCAGGTGACCCGCGCGCTCCTCGTGGAGGATCTCCGTCGCCTGGTGGTACAGGTCCGCGCGCTGGTCCTCGTCGTAGATGGTTCGAGCCTCCTCGACGAGGGAGTTGTACTCCTCGTTCTCCCAGCCGGTGAAGAAGAAGGCCCCGTTGGGGTGGAGGAACTTGTAGAACGACACGTCGGGGTACCAGAGCGCGAGGTACGAACTCGTCGTCGCCTGGAAGTTCCGGTCGGTGTAGACGTCCGAGAGCCACGAACTCCACGTTATCTGCTGGATCTGCAGGTCGATGCCGGCGTCGGAGACGTCGTCGGCGATGACCTCCGCGGCCTGGACCTGCGTCGGGTACGACTGGGGAATCTTGAACGTCGCCGAGAAGCCGTCGGACATCCCCGCGGCGTCGAGGTGCTCCTGTGCCATCTCCAGGTCGCGCTCGCGCGGGCTGATATCCGGGTTGACCCAGGGGCTGCCGGGCGCGGCCGGCGACGCCGTCGTCTGGCCGGTCCCGTAGAGGGCGGCCTCGGCCACCTTCTCCTTGTCGATGGCGTAGTCGAGCGCGAGGCGGACGTCCTTGTTGTCGAAGGGAGCCTCGTCACAGTTCAGCCCGAGATAGACGAGCGACTTGGGGAACTGCGAGTCGAAGCGGACGTCCGGGGCGCTCTCGACGCGCGAGACGTCCTTCGGCGCGATGCCGTTGATGAAGTCGTACTCACCGGCGAGGAACGACTGCAGGCGGACGCTCGGGTCCGGAATCTCGCTCTTGACGATGGTGTCGATGAAGGGGCCGTCCTCGTCGCTCGCGCCCCAGTAGTCCTCGTACCGGGTCATGGTGAACGAGGTCTCGATCTCGCGGCTCTCGAACTGGTAGGGGCCGGTCCCGATGGGCTCTTCGACCATGTCCTGCTCGGCGTTCTCCGCCGGCATGACCGCGAGTTCGGCCGTCGCCATCTTCGCGAGGAACGGTGCGAACGGCTGGGTGAGTTGAATCTCGAACGTGTAGTCGTCCGGGGCACGGAGTTCCTCGACGTTGTCGAAGAAGCCCGTCGCGAGGTAGTCGCCGTTCTGGACGCGCTCGTACGTCGCCAGCACGTCGGCGGAGGTCATCTCCTTGCCGTTGTGGAAGGTGACGCCCTCGCGGAGTTCGAACGTCAACAGCGTGTTGTCGTCGGACTGCTCGAACGAGGTCGCGAGGTGCGGTTCGATGGAGTAGTCGTCCTGCAGGCGGACGACCTCCTCGTAGATGTTCTCGAGGACGCGCTTGGAGGCGGCGGACGTGTCGATGTGAGGGTCGAGCCCCTGGACGGGGACTGCACCGCCCCACTGGAGCGTGCCGCCGACCTTCGCGTTCGCCGTCGACGCCGTCGCCGTTCCGGAGCCCCCCTCACCGGACGAATCGCCCGCGGAGTCGCCGGAGCCCTCACCCGACGAGTCACCCGAGGAGTTGCCCGTACAGCCGGCGAGGGCGGCCGCGCCCGTCGCCCCCGCCGCGCTCAGGAACGTCCGTCTGTCGAGCCGCCGTAACCGACGCGTCCCCGAGGAGTCGTCTGCAGAGCTGGCGTTTTTGCTACTCTCTTGCATGCAATTGCGAAACACAGAGGTCGTGATAAAACTTGTGATTATTGGGCTTTCGGCGCGAAGCCGGCACACGAGTTCGTTGGCTCGTCGACCACTTCGACGGACGTAGCATTCCGCGCGTGTGAAGAGTACGGGCCGCGGTCGTGCTTTGCAAACAGTAATGTACGATGCCCCTCGACTCACGGTACCAACGACTATGCAAGTCAATCAGCAACGACTCCGCAGTGACATCGAGACGAACGCGGAGTTCGGTGCCGTCCCTGCCGACGAGGGGCGCGGACGGACGGTCCTGACGGGGAGCGAGGCGGACAGGCGAGCGAGAGAGTTCTTCTGCGAGCGACTGCGCGACGCCGGGCTCACGACCCGCATTGACGCGGTGGGCAACATCGTCGGCCGGTGGGAGCCGCCGAGTGCGGACCCCGACGCCGACCCGGTCGCCGCGGGGAGTCACCTCGATTCGGTTCCCGAGGGGGGCATCTTCGACGGTCCCCTCGGCGTCTACGCCGCACTCGAGAGCGTCAGGGCAATGCAGGACGCCGGAATCGAACCGGTTCGCCCGGTCGACGTGGTCAACTTCACCGAAGAGGAAGGACAGCGGTTCGGCGGCGGGCTCATCGGGTCGGCGGTGGCCGTCGGGGAGATGTCCGTCGATGCGGCGCTCGCCATCGAGGACGCCGACGGCATCCCGCTCGGCGACGCCCTGGCCGATATCGGGTTCAGTGGCGACGGAGTCGTCGACGCACGGTCGTGGGACGCGTGGCTCGAACTCCACATCGAACAGGCCGAACAGCTGACGGATGCAGGCGTCCCGGCCGGCGTCGTGACGAGCATCGTCGGGCTCTCTCGGTGCGACGTGGAGATTGCCGGCGAGGCGAACCACGCCGGGTCGACGCTGATGGGAGAGCGGTCAGACGCGCTGGCGGCCGCGAGCGAGTTCATCCTCGACGTCGAACGCGCGTCGAACGAGCGGGCCGAGACGTCGGCGACGGCCGTCGGAACCGTCGGGCAGGCCGACGTCTCGCCGAACGCACCGAACGTCATCGCCGGGAAGACCTCGCTCACCCTCGACATCCGTGACGTCGAGTACGCGTCGATCGAGCAGATCATCGACGAGGCCCGGGCGAGTCTCGACCGCCTCGAACGGGAACGACCGGTCGAGACCTCGCTCGAACACCCCTGGGACCGACCGCCAGTCGAGATGAGCGAACGCTGTCGAGACGCACTGCACGCGGCGGGCGAGACGGCGGGGCTCGAGACGCTCGACCTGCACTCGGGTGCTGGCCACGACACGATGTACCTCGCGGAGGTGACCGACGCCGCGCTCCTCTTCGCCCCGTCGCGGGACGGAATCTCGCACAACCCCCGCGAGTGGACCGACTGGGAAGACTGCGCCGACGCGACGCGCGTGCTCGCCGGAGCACTCGCCTCGCTCGCGACCGAGTAGTCCAAAGCCACCGTTTCGCTCCTGCGGCCGTTCACCTCGTCGAGCAGCGCCACCCGACGACTGGGCGTCGTCGCCCGACCAGGGTTCGACTTGTGTTCTCGAAATAGGAACGCCTGAGCGGGTCGTCTGTGGGGGATTCGGTTCAGTAACGCGCACAGATGGTCCGGAGTGGGAGAGAAGCGTCGCCTCCTGTCTACTGTCTGGGTTTGTCAAATACAAACAGCTAAGCGGGTGACGGACCGAGTGCGTGTATGCCGGACGAACGCCCGACTGGTTCGCCGCGGACCCTGAAGACGGTGTCTCGCGCGTTCGACGTCGTACGAGCGCTCGAGGAGCTAGACGGGGCGGGTGTCACCGAACTCGCCGCACACCTCGACCTCTCGAAGAGCGTGGTCTACTCGTATCTGAGCACGCTTCGAGCGGAGAAGTACGTCGTCAAAGAAGACGGGACCTACCGCCTCTCGCTCCAGTTCCTCCTCGTCGGTGAGTACGTTCGGAATCAGAGCACACTCTATCGCATCGGCAAGCCAGAGCTAGAGAAACTCGCCGAGCGGACCGGAGAGTTCGCCCACCTCGCGACCGAACAGCACGGCCTCGGAGTCAACCTCTACAAGGTGAGCGGCGACAAGGCCGTCGGGAGCGAGTACCAGGTCAACAAGCTCCAGCGAGCGGACTACCTCCACTTCTCGGCCACCGGCAAGAGCATCCTGGCACACCTGCCGAGAGAGCGTGTCGACTGGATCGTCGACCGCTACGGCCTCCCCGGAAAGACGGACGCGACGATCACCGACCGCGAGTCGCTCGCGGAGGAACTCGAACTGATACGCGACCGGGGGTACTCCCTGAACGACGAGGAAGAGATAAAGGGACTCCAGGCGGTCGGAGCCCCGGTCAGAAACCGCCACGGCCGCGTCCTCGGCTCGATAAGCGTCTCCGGACCGGTTCGACGAATGCGCGAGCCGGAGTACCACGAGACTCTCGTCGAGAGCGTCGTCAACACGGCGAACGTCATCGAGGTGAACGTGAACATGGAGGAGTCCGACGACGAGTTCCCAACGTTCAGCTGAGAGTGAGTTACAGCTATAACGTTGTAACGGGCGTTCCAGAGGCATCGTCGCACCCCTGTTCGTCATTCCCGAACAAATCTCTCGGCGGATTCGACGCCGCGGGGACGAGGCGACGAGGCTTACGGTATCGGGGCGGCCCCGACTCACGACGACAGGGAGCGGTCGTCGAGAAAGCGTTGACGAGCGCCGCTGTTGTACGACTACTAATGTAACAATGTCGAGCAGAGAGGCGGCGGCGAGGTCGGGCCCCAGAACCCATAGCCCGACGAGAGAGTGGTTCAGGGAGGAGTCGAAGCCGGCCTGTACGGTCGACAGAAGCGCCAAGGAGCCGATTCGTGTGAAGAATTTCGGACCGTCGTGACATCGTCGGGGTGTAAGCAGAGCCACTCCGGAACCGTATCCAGTTGTGTTCGAGAGATCTGAGTAGAAGTAGGCTTTACCTCTTTATCTGGTTTATTTCACGTGTATATTCGAGACGAGAGCGTGTTCTTCGGATACACCAATAAACGATTGTGGAATCCCGGCGAAAGTAAAGACAAGATAATAGCTTGGATTTTGGTGCCGTTCGTCAGCAGGTCGGTGTCGTGCACGCGAGAGGGGACGCGCGCGTGTCGTCACCATCCGGCCACAGTCTCACAGCAGGGGTCGAGGTCCTTCCACAGCCAGAGTCGTGGACTCACGCCGTGGGTTTCTGTGAACGGTCGCGGGCGAGACGGGCGAGCAGGGCGCGGCGAGATGCCGCAGCAGGCCGGAGTAGGGCGTCGGGCTACGGCCAGAGCCCTCGGGCGTCGTGTGCGTCTGCGATGCGAGACAGCGCGACGATGTACGCTGCCTCGCGCCAGGTGACGTCGCGGCGTTCGAACTCGGCGCGGACGGCACGCCAGGCGGCTTCCATCTCGGCTTCGAGTTCGTCGTTCACCCGTTCGAGCGACCACGCTCGCCGGTTGATGTCCTGGAGCCACTCGAAGTAGCTCACGGTGACGCCCCCGGCGTTCGCGAGGATGTCGGGGAGGACCGCGACGTCTCGCGCTGCAAGCAGTGAGTCGGCGGTCGAGGTGATCGGGCCGTTCGCGCCTTCGACCACGATGTCCGCGGCGACGGCCTCTGCGTTCGCCTTCGTAATCACGTTCCCCAGCGCCGCGGGGATGAGGACGTCGACGTCGAGCGTGAGCAGTTCGTCGTTCGAGATGACCCTGTCGGCGCCCCTCGTGACCGCCTCCGGCGTTTCGTCGTGCGACGGGACGGCCGCCGTCTCGATGCCGTCCGGGTCGTACATCGCCCCGTTCACGTCGCTGACTGCGACGACCGTCGCCCCCCAGTCGTCGAGCAGGCGGGCCGCGTTCGCCCCCACGCTCCCGTAGCCCTGTACCGCGACCGTCGTCTCGTCGAGTCGTCGGTCGTACTGCTCACACGCCAGTCGCGTGACGATGGCGACACTCCGCCCGGGCGCTTCTGCGCGGCCCTCGCTGCCGCCGACGACCGGGGGCTTGCCGGTGACGACACCGGGTATCGTCTCGCCCTCTTGCATCGAGTACGCGTCCATCACCCACGCCATCGTCTGGGGGTCGGTCCCCATGTCGGGAGCAGGGATGTCCTGGTTGGGGCCGATAACGGTGCGCAGTTCCTGGGTGAACCGACGCGTGAGCCGCTCTTTTTCCGCCCGACTCAACGTCTTGGGGTCGACCGCGACCCCGCCCTTGGCCCCGCCGAACGGGAGGTCCATGACGGCACACTTCCAGGTCATCCACATCGCGAGCCCGACACACTCGTCTCGGGTCACGTCGGGGTGGTACCGGAGCCCACCCTTGTACGGGCCTCTGACGCTGTCGTGTTGGGCTCGGTAGCCGGTGAACACCTCGACCGTGCCGTCGTCGCGTTCGACGGGGACCGTCACCTCCTCGACTTTCGTCGGGTGTTTGAGCCGTTCGACGATGTTCGAGTCGATGTCCAGGTGGTCCGCAGCGGCACGGAGCTGTCGAAGCGCCGTCTCGAGCGCCGATTCCGTCGGGGCGTCCGGCGGGTCGCCAGCAGGGTCAGAGCTGGTCTCGGATGCGGATGCCATGGTTATTCGAGTGGCATCTGTCGGTTTCGCATCGGTCCGTGACAGTTCGGACAGCTCACCGGGTTGGTGTCGGTGATGACGATGTCGCCACACTCGAAGCACTCGTACGGCCGTTCCTCGTCGGACGCAGTTTCGACGTCTCTCATGATTGGGTCACGAGTGCCGACAGACCGTCTGGGGCACTCTACAAACGTGTATTAGTTGTATAAGGGAATAAGAGCGGGTTCGGAGACAAACTACTGTCTCGATAGATGGTTCGTTATTCAACCCACCGTCACGCGGTCGAGAGGTTGTTCTCCTCGAACAGCGTGGCGAACAGTTTCCGCTGGACGGTGCGAGCGTGCTTGTAGAAGGCGGGCGGACTGATGTCGAGCGTCTCCGCCACCTGCTCGCCCGTGCGCTCGCGCGGGGACTCGAAGTATCCGCTGTAGTACGCCGTCTGGATCACCTCGAGTTGCCGCTCGGTCAGTTTCTCGAGGAACGTCGCGTAGAGGTCGCGGTCCATCGTCTGGTCGAGCGTCTGCTTCGACCGGAGTTCGACCGTCGAGAACGTCTCACGGACGAGTTGTGCGATGGTCTGGACGGCGATGCTCCCCGGAATGTCGATGACGAGCGTCGTCGTGGTCGGGTCGGCCGTCGCCTCTCGGAAGACGGCGCCGTGGTCGGCGAGTTCCAACGCGAGGAACGGCTGTGTCAGCCGCAGTCGGAGGACGCTGCCCTCGCCGTCGGCGTTGATCTGTTGGACGTCGTCGATGGCGACCAGCCCCGACGCGGCGTCGGTGACGGCCGTCACCGGGGCGTCTTCGACGGTGACGAACACGTAACTGCCCTCCGCGGACTGCTGGACGCCACCTTGGTACGAGAGGGTACACTCGGCCTCCTGTGCGAGCCGTGAGAGGACGAACGAGGGGTCGTCGATCTCGAACTCGACGCGCGTCACCGACGTCGTGAGCAGGGCGTTTTTCCGTTCGATCGCGCTGAGGGCGGACGCGATGGTCTCTCCGAGTTCGGCCAGGACGGTCTTTGCCATCTGGTCGAAGGCGTCCTGCGTCGGCGCGTACACCGTCAACACACCGTATGAGAGGTCGTTGTACACGAGCGGGATGCTCATCAGCGAGAGGTAGTCCCGAGAGAGGGCGTCCTTCCGCCACTGTTCCTCGCGGAGGCGGGCGGCGACGTTCGCCACCATCGTCACCTCGCCGGTGGCCGCGGTTCGTCCGGCAGGCTCCACGCCCGCCGGGTCGACGACGAACGACTGGCTGTCCAGATACCCCTGTTCGGTCCCGGCCCAGGCCCGCGGGTCGACGCTGTCGGTCGTCGGGTCGACGGTCCCGATCCACGCGAACCGGAACCGGTCGTCGGCGGTCAACAGTTCACAGACCGTATGGTCGATCTCCTCTCGGGTCTCCGCCTGCACGAGGGCCTGGTCGATCGCTCGAATCGTCTCGTTGATGCGGTTCAGCGAGGTCAACTGCTCGTTTTGCTCCTGGAGGGTTCGGTCCTGTGCACGGAGTCGTGATTCGCGCGTGACGCGGTCGAGGGCCGCTTCGGCGGTCGCCGCCAGCAGGTCGGCCAGTTCCCGCGTCACGTCGTCGAAGGCACCCACCTGGTCCGAACCCGCGATGAACACGCCGTGCTCGCCGAGCGGGATGTACGTCGCACTCCGGAGGTCGCTCGCCCGGTTTTCGAGCCGCTCGGCCTCGTGGACGTCGTCGAAGAACAGCACGTCGTCTTCGACGAAGCTGTAACCGGTGAGGGTGTCGCCGTCCGCGTGGACGGTGGGAAGCGGTCCGTTCAGCGCACGCATCGTCGACGACTGCGCCGCGGGGCGGAGGTCGTTGGCATCGGCGTCGAAGAGATAGACCGTGCTCGCCTCCAGGTCGAGGACGCTGGGCGTATCGTCGACGAGGTGTTGGGCGATTTCCTGGTGGGTCTCGGCGTAGAGGAAACTGCGAGCCGTCTCCTGGAGGGTTGCGAGCGCCTCCTCGCGTTGTTTGCGTTTCGTGATGTCCCGACAGCTGAAGAGGAGGGTTCCGTCCTGGATCGACACCTCGCGAACGTTGACCAGGAGGGTGTGCTCCCGGCCGGCCTTGTCGGTCGCCGTGGTCTCGATGTTCTTCAACACACCGTCGGTCGCGAGTGCGGACCGCTCGAAGAGGTCCGCGCCGAGGAGGTCGTCGATCGTCCCCAGGTCACGGATTTCCGCCGCCGTGTAGCCGAAGATGAAGTGGACGTTCGGGCAGACGTAGGTGTACTCGCCGTCCTCGTCGGTGATGAGGACGGTGTCGGTCATGTTGTTGAGGGTGACGCGGTGGAGTTCCTCGGACTGACGGAGGTTCCGTTCGAGAGCGACTCGCTCTGTGATGTCGACACCCTCGACGACGACCGAGACGAGGTCGCCGTGTCCGTTCTCGACCGGGCGCACCGAGAGGTCGATGACGCGTGGGTCCGCGAACCGTGCTGGCTGCTGGACGACGACGTTGCCGAACGTCCCGTCGAGGGCCGCTTCGACGACCTGGCGCACCTCCGCCGCGGTCGATTCGGACGGAGCCCACCACGGCAGCGTCCAGAACGGCTCGCCGACGAGCGTCTCGACCGCCTCGTCGACCATCTCCCGTGCCGTCTGGTTCACGCGCGCGAGCGTCCCGTCCGGATCGAGCACCCACGTCGCCGTCCGCGAGTCGGTGAAGATGGCATCGAACTGCCGGGCGCGCTCTCGTCGGGTCGCCGCCCGCTGTGCGGACCGAACCGCCCGCTGGGTGCGCTCGAACAGCTCCGCGACCGCCTGTTCGCCCGCGTCCGCGAGTGCGACGTAGTCGGTCGCCCCGGACGCCAGCGCTGCGCTCGCGAGTGCCTCGCTCCCGGAGGTCGTGGCGACGATGACGGGGAGTGCGGTGGTGTCACCGCGGACCGTCTCGATGAGGTCGAGCCCCGTCGCCTCCTCGTGCGTACACCCGCTGACGAGACAGTCGGGAGGCCGCTGACGCACGGCCTCGAGTGCCGCACGCTCGGAGTGGACCCGCTGGACGGTCGCTCCCGTTCGTGTCTCGAGGGTCGCCCCGAACCGCGTGAGCCACTCGCTCGTCCCGACGAGCAGCACCGTCGACGAGTCGAGTCCGGTCGGGGTGGCCGTCATGCGTCGGTCCCTGCGGCCGGGCGGGGAGACGGGTCGCCGTCGGGTCGGTCCTGGTGCCACCGGGCGTGGCCGTGAGTCTCGGTCATCAGTGGTTGAGAGTCAAACCCTATGGAGACAAATACGTTTGTTATAGAATCGTTCGAGGCGGCGGTCAGAGCGACTCGACCAGCGCGTCGGCGAGTTTCTTCTCTGCGCGGCGCAAGTGGTGTTCGGCGGTCCGCCGTCCGATGCCGACGGCTTCGGCGATCTGCGCCGTCGTCGTCTCGCGGGGGAGTTCGAAGTACCCCTGCTCGTGAGCCGTCCGGTAGACCTCCCGCTGGCGCGGCGAGAGCGTCGGGAGGAGCGCGTCGGGGGAGAAGACCGGCGCATCGACGCGCGGCGTGCCGAGTTCACGCTTCGACTCGACGGTCACGGCGTGGTCGCTCGCGACGTCGCGGTAGAACGCAGTCAGGTTCGCGGCGTCGAGGGCGAGTACGCGGACGACCTTCGAGCCGTTCTCGTAGCGCAGTGGCGGGACCGTGAGACAGCCGTGTGCGGTGAGGTACTGTTCGATGTGTTCCTCGCCGTGCTGTTTCAGACAGGCGTCCGTGACGATGATTCGGTCGTCGTCAGCGAGGTGCTGGCGGACCCCGACCGACTCGCGGATGTGGTCGAGCACGTGGTCGTCCTCGTCACCGACGACGAACAGCAGGTCGCAGTGGTCGTTACACCAGAGTTCGATGCGCGTCGTGTTCGCGGCCGTCGCCCGCTCGTACGGTCCCTCCCCCTGGATGTGAAAGACGGCCTCGTACATGTGGTATGTGACAACTATTCGCGGCTACTATTTAAAACGCTGTCCGCACGGAGACTCTACGCTCTCCCCGCGGGAGGACCATGTTCCACCTAGACATGGCACAGAAGCCGTCCTCCACAGCCCACGGCGTCGGCGAGCCGATGGAACAGTGGCGAGCGTCCCAGGGGGCATCGACCGGGGCCGAAATCGAGTGCAACGGCTGGCGACAGGAGGCGGCCCTCCGGCTGCTGAACAACAACCTCGACCCGGAGGTGGCCGAGGACCCCGAGAACCTCGTCGTCTACGGCGGGACTGGGCGTGCAGCGCGGTCGTGGGACGCGTACGACACCATCGTGGCCGAGCTCCGGGAACTGGGGGATACGGAGACGCTGCTCGTTCAGTCGGGCAAGCCCGTGGGCCGGTTCGAGACGCACGAGCGGGCCCCACGCGTGCTCATCGCGAACTCCAACCTCGTCGGCAAGTGGGACAACTGGGACCACTTCCACGAACTCGAGGCGAAGGGGCTCATCATGTACGGACAGATGACCGCCGGGTCGTGGGCGTACATCGGGACACAGGGCATCATCCAGGGCACCTACGAGACGCTCGCGGAAGCCGGTCGACAGCACTTCGACGGCGACCTGACGGGGACGGTCACGGCCACGGGTGGACTCGGCGGGATGGGCGGGGCACAGCCGCTCGCGGTGACGATGAACGGCGGGTGCTGTCTCGCCGCGGAGGTCGACGAGCGCCGAATCGACCGGCGAATCGAGACCGGATACTGTCAGGAGAAGACCGACGACCTCGACGAGGCCATCGAGCGGGTCGACGCCGCCGCCGCGGCAGGTGAGGCGTACTCCATCGCGGTCCACATGAACGCCGCCGACATGCTCGAAGGGATGCTCAACCGCGGGTTCGTTCCGGACCTCGTGACCGACCAGACCAGTGCGCACGACGAACTGGAGGGGTACTACCCGTCGGGCTACACGGTCGCGGAGGCCGACCGCCTCCGTGAGTCGGCTCCCGAGGCGTACGTCGAGGCGAGCCTCGACACGATGGCGCGGCACGTCCGGGCCATCCTCGACCTCCAAGAAGAGGGGGCCGTCGCGTTCGAGTACGGGAACAACATCCGTGGACAGGTCGAAGCCCACCGCGACGTGGCCGACGCGTTCGACTTCCCCGGCTTCGTGCCCGCGTACATCCGTCCGCTGTTCTGTGAGGGGAAGGGACCGTTCCGGTGGGTCGCGCTCTCCGGTGACCCGGCGGACATCCACCGGACGGACGAGGCCGTCAGAGCGCTGTTCCCCGAGAAGGAGTCGTTACACCGGTGGATCGAACTGGCGCAAGCGCAGGTGCAGTTCCAGGGCCTCCCCTCGCGGGTGTGTTGGCTCGGGTACGAGACGGACGCGGAGGGGCTCACCGAGCGTGCGCGATTCGCGCTTCGGATCAACGAACTGGTGCGTGACGGCGAGATCGCCGCGCCGGTCGTCGTCACGCGCGACCACCTCGACGCCGGCTCCGTCGCCTCGCCGAACCGCGAGACCGAGGCGATGCGAGACGGCTCCGACGCGGTGGCCGACTGGCCGATTCTCAACGCGCTGGTCAACTGCGCGGCCGGTGCCGACATCGTCAGCGTACACGACGGCGGCGGGGTCGGCATCGGCAACGCGCTCCACACCAACAACCACGTCGTCCTCGACGGGACCGACCTCGCGGCCGAGAAGGCACGCCGTGTGTTCACGACCGACCCCGGGATGGGCGTGATCCGTCACGCCGATGCGGGCTACGAAACGGCCATCGAGGCGGCCGAGCGGTCCGACGTGGCCGTCCCCATGGACGACCGCGAGGGCGAATGAGCGCGCTCCATCCGCCGACCGTCGAGTGGGTCGGTCCTTCGGACGACCCGAACGACGAACAGTTCGGCGACGTGGTCGAGCCGACGACGCTCGACTTGGCCGACGAGTACGACGTCACGCTCGTCGGCGAGCCCTACGACGGGGGCGTCATCGGTCGACCCGGCGCGAAAGACGGACCGGCGGCCATCCGCGAGGCGCTCGCCGGACTGAAGACCCACCACTTCGACGCCGGCCCGGTCGCACGCGTCGGCGACCTCGGGACGGTCGCCCTGCCGACCGGGGACGTGCGGACGGTCCAGCGGGCGGTGCGGTCGGTCGCCGCGTCGGTCCACGAGACGACCAGCGTCCCCGTCTTCCTCGGTGGCGACAACTCGCTCACCTACGCGAACGCGAGTCCGTTGCTGGCGGACTCACTCGGCGTCATCAACCTCGATGCACATCTGGACGTTCGCGAGCAACGGCACGGCGCGACGAGCGGGACGCCCTATCGCCAACTCCTCGAGGCGGGACTCGACGCGTACGCGTGTCTCGGCGCGCGCCACTTCGAGACCTCGACACGGTACCACGAGTACGTTCGCGAGCGGGACGGAGCGGTCGTCACGGCCGAGGAAGTCGGTGACGACCCGGTCGCCGCAGCGGACCGAGCGCTCGACGCGATGGGTGACGTGGACCGACTCTACCTCTCGCTCGACTGTGACGTGCTCGACGCCACGGCGGCCCCCGGGGTGAGCGCACCCACGCCCGGCGGGCTGACCACACGCGAGTGTTTCCGACTCCTCCGCCACCTCGCGTCGGACGACCGACTCGCCGGCTTCGAGGTCGTCGAGTGTGCGCCTCCGCTCGACCGCGACGGGCTGACCGTCGCTGCGGCCGCTCGCGCGATTGCTCACGTCGTCTGTGCCCTGGGAGGTGATGGCTCGTGATCGACGCCGTCGTTCACGACGCCGCCGAACTGGTCGTCGCCCCGGGCGAGTCGTACGCCGACGGCGCGGTCGCCATCGAAGACGGTCGCGTGGCCAGGGTCGGGTCGACCGACGCCGTCACGCGCGAGTATCCACCGGAGAACGCCGTCGAACGGGTCGACGCGACCGGGCGGGCCGTGATTCCGGGACTCGTCGATGCGCACACGCACGCACTCTTCGCCGGTGACCGTTCGGACGAGTTCGCCGCGAAGCTCCGCGGGAAGACGTATCAGGAGCTTCTGGCCGCAGGGGGCGGTATCCTCCGCACCGTCGAGGCCGTCCGCGAGGCGAGCGACGAGCGCCTCCTCGGGAACCTGCTCGGTCAGCTGGACACGATGCTGGCACACGGGACGACGACCGTCGAGGTGAAGTCGGGCTACGGCCTCGACGCCGAGACCGAACTCCGGATGCTCGAGGTGATCGACACGGCGAACGCACGCCACCCGGTGGACGTCGTGGCGACGTTCATGGGTGCGCACGCGGTGCCGACTGGCCGAGACGCCGAGGCGTACACGGCCGAGGTAATCGACGACCAGCTGCCCGCGGTGGCCGCACAGGGCGTCGCCGAGTTCTGCGACGTCTTCTGTGAGGACGGCGTCTTCTCCGTCGACCAGTCCAGGCGCATCCTCGAAGCCGGGCGCGAGTACGGCCTGACGCCGAAAATCCACGCCGAGGAGTTGAGCCACCTGGGCGGGGCACAGTTAGGTGCGGAGGTCGGCGCGGCCAGCGCCGACCACCTCCTCCAGGCGACCGCAGCGGACGCGTCCGCACTGGCCGCGGCCGGCGTCACGCCCGTGTTCCTCCCGGGCACCGCGTTCTCGCTCGGGACGGCGTACGCCGACGCCGAGCCGTTCACCGCGGCCGGAGCGACCATCGCCATCGCCTCCGACTTCAACCCGAACTGTCACTCGTCGTCGATGGGCATGACGCTCGCGCTCGCGTGTGTCGGGATGGGGCTGTCCCCTCGCGACGCGCTCGATGCGGCGACGCGGGGCGGTGCACTCGCACTCGACCGGGCGGACGGTGTCGGAACGCTCACACCGGGCGCGCCGGCCGACCTGGTCGTTCTCGACGCGCCGACGCACGTCCACATCCCCTACTCGTTCGGCGTGAACCGGGTCGGGACCGTACTCAAAGGCGGAACCGTGGTGCACGACACGGAGCGACTCGCTTCGGGTGGTGTTCGATGACCGAAGCGTGCCTCGACCCCGAGGATGCGACGGTCGTCCTCGACGGGGCGTCGCTCACACCGGCGGCCGTGGTCCGGGTCGCTCGTGACGATGCGACCGTCGCGGTGAGCGAGGCCGCACGAGCGGACGTCCGCGCCGCTCGTCGTCGCGTCGAGGAGGTCGTCGAGACCGGTGAGGCCGTCTACGGGCTGAACACGGGGTTCGGCGAACTCGTCGACACGCGCATCGACGACCACCGCGTGGACGAACTCCAGACCAACCTCGTCCGCAGTCACGCCGCCGGTGTCGGGCGCGAACTCGACCGCGAGGAGGTCCGCGCGCTCCTCTGTACCCGAATCAACGCGCTCGTCAAGGGCTACTCCGGCGTCCGCGAGGAGGTGGTCGACCACCTCCTCGCGCTGTTGAATACGGGGGTGACACCCGTCGTGCCCTCGCGCGGCAGTCTCGGGGCCAGCGGCGACCTCGCCCCGCTCTCGCACGCGATGCTCGTCCTGCTCGGCGAGGGCGAGGCGGACGTCGAGACGGACGACGGCCGCGAGCGTCGCTCCGGCGAGGACGCGCTTGCGGCCGCCGGCTGCGAGCCAATCACGCTCCGCGCGAAGGAGGGGCTCGCGCTCATCAACGGGACCCAACTCAGCGTCGGACTCGCCGCACTCGTCGTACACGACGCCGAGCAACTGCTCCGCGCCGCCGACGCCGCCGGCGCGCTCACCACGGAGGTGACGATGGGTTCGACCGTCGCCTCGGACTCGGCGATCCAGCGTGTCCGACCGCACGCCGGACAGGCGACGAGCGCGTGGATGGTCAAGCGACTCTGTGCGGGGTCGGAGGTCGTCGAGTCACACCGCAACTGCGACCGCGTGCAGGACGCGTACTCCGTGCGGTGCCTGCCACAGGTCCACGGTGCGGTCCGTGACGCCGTCGACCACCTCCGCGAGGCGGTCGTGGTCGAACTCAACAGCGCGACCGACAACCCGCTCGTCTTTCCTCCCGGGGAGGTTGACCTCCGGAGTTCGGGGACGGAGCACGCCGACGTGGTCTCGGGCGGCAACTTCCACGGCGAGCCGCTGGCGCTCCGCCTCGACTACGTCACGAGCGCGCTCACCGAACTCGCGGCCATCGCGGAGCGCCGCATCGACCGGATGCTCAACCCCAACGTACAGGAGTCGCATCTCCCGCCGTTTCTCACCCGCGAGAGCGGCGTCCGCTCCGGGTACATGATCGCGGGCTACACTGCCGCGTCGCTCGTCGCGGAGTGTCGCAGCGTCGGAAACCCGGCGACTGACAACGCGGTCGTCTCGGGGAACCAGGAGGACCACGTCAGCCTCTCGGCCACCTCGGCGTTCGCGACCCGTCGGACACTCGACCACGCCAGGAAGGTGACCGCCATCGAACTCCTCTGTGGTGCGCAGGCCGCGGAGTTCGTCGACGACGACCTCGCGTACGGGGACGGCACGGGGGCGACATACGACACCGTCCGCGCAGTCGTGCCCGCGCTCGACGACGACCGCCCCCCTGCACCGGACATTCGGGCCGTCGAACGGGTCGTGTCTGATGGGCTCCTCGACGAGGCGCTCGATGCGACGCTCGGCGACGAGTGGCGCGACCGCGCTGGCCTGCGGCGGCGTGTGTGAACCACACGGTACCCCGATCCACGGCAACGGTCCACAGATAAATAATAACTCTTAATATTTGACGGCGGTTGAATTGTTATATGACCGTCGTCAGTATCTCCATGCCGGAGGAACTACTCGAGCGGATCGACCAGTTCGCGGACGACCACGGCTACACGGGTCGCAGCGAGGTGCTCCGTGAGGCGAGCCGTAACCTCCTCGGCGAGTTCCAGGACAAGAAACTCGAAGGCCGCGAACTGATGGGCATCGTCACGGTGGTGTTCGATTACGAGACGACCAGCGTGGAGGAGAAGATGATGCGGCTCCGTCACGAGTACGAGGACACCGTCGCCTCGAACTTCCACAGCCACGTCGGCGGCCACCACTGCATGGAACTGTTCGTGCTCGAAGGCTCGCTCGAGGACATCTCCACGTTCGTCGGGAAGATCAGAGCGACCAAAGACACGCTCACAGTCGACTACTCGGTACTCCCGGTCGACGACTTCGGTCCGCTGGCGGACATCAGCTAGCCCGTCTGTTCACACGGTTCTTCGGCACACGGGTTGGCCGACACACACGGTTTGACCGATACGAAGTCGTGTCAACGGACTGAACGCGACGTCCCACCACGCGTCAACCCGTTCGGCAGATGGGGGAGGAAAGGCACCAGCGAGACAGTCGAGCGACGAGTCCGCTGCGGTCAGCTCGTATGTTCACTAATGGTGTTCATTAGTAACATTCACTAGTGGTGCCCGATGTCTCTCTGGTGGCCTTCAGGAGTGCTACCGGGAGTCGTCCGGCGGTTCCGCGAGCGACTGGGCAGTCGCGACCGTCGAATCCCGACGGACCGTCTCGCCCGAAGTTACACTCTTGATGAGGGGTGTCGGCGGAGAACAGCCAGCCGGTTCGAACGAGAGGGCGGGCGGGAACGAGGGGTCGCGTTCCCAGGCTACGCGAGTTCTTTCAGCCGGCTGTCCCGGAGGACGGATTTGAGGACGATATCGGTATCCTGGACCAGTCGGTGTTCGAGGTAGCTCCCCTGGCCGCGCCCGCCGCCCGTTCGGGTCGATTCGACCACGCCGAGGAACGCCTGCTCTTTCAGCAGTTCGTACACCCGGTGTTCGCTCAGTGTCGTGGCGTCGATGGTGCTCACCGTCTCGGAATAGTGGCGGTAGATACGACTCGTCGAGAAACCGTCGGCGTCGGGGTTCTCCTCGGTCAAGAGCGCGAGCGAGTAGAGGATGTACTTCACCTGCGTCGTCGACCCGCGCAGGAGTTCCTCGAATCGGTCGACCTCGGCCCACTCCTGTGCGTCGCGAACGTGGTCCTCGGTGACCCACTCGGCACCGTCGCGTTCGGCGAGTTCACCGGCGTGGCGGAGGATCTCGATTGCCTTCCGCGCGTCGCCGTGTTCCTGTGCGGCGACGGCGGCGGTGAGGGGAATGACGTCGTCGGAGAGGACGTCCTCCTGGAAGGCGTCGCGCCGGTGTTCCATGATGCCACGAAGCTGGTTCGCATCGTACGGCTGGAAGACGAACTCTTCCTCGCGGAGACTGGACTTGACCCGCTCGTTCAGGCGGTTCCGGTACTCGATCTTGTTGCTCACGGCGATGACCCCGAGGTGACAGTCGGCCTTGCCCGACTCGCGGGCACGTGAGAGTTGCATGAGGATGTCGTCGTCGTCGAGGCGGTCCACCTCGTCGAGGATGATGATCACCGACTCGTAGGCCTGGTCGAGAATCTCCCAGAGGTAGTCGTAGTACTCGCCACTCCCGATCCCCGCACGGGGAATCTCGAAGTCAGTGCGCGCGGTGTCGTTGAGCGAGCGCGTAATCATGCGGGCGACGCGCGTCTGGGTGTTGTGCTGTGCGCAGTCGACGTACACCGTTCCCACGAGCTTGCCGTTCGACTCGGCGGCCCGCCGAGCACGCTCGGTGACGTGCCGAGCGACGAGCGACTTGCCCGTGCCCGTCTTCCCGTAGATGATCACGTTGTTCGGCGGGTCGCCGCGAACGATCGGTCGGAGTTCCGCGGCCACGGCCTCGATCTCGTTATCGCGGCCGACGATGCGCGCGCTCTCGGGGACGTGCCCGACTTTCAGCAGCTCCTTGCGCGCGAAGATGTCGACACGGTCGGGGTCGTCCTCGTCGAGGTTGAACAGCGGGTCCTCAGAGGGGTCCTCGAACCGGTCGCCGAAATCAGAGAGCCGTGAGGATTCGTCAGCCATCGGTATCACATACGCGTCCTCCCAGTATATAATCATTCGCCCCCCTCGGCAAGAGTGTAAATCGACGGCTGGCTGGACGGTAACGCGTATTCGAGCGTGTATCGAACAGGTGCTAACGGACTCTGTCCCGAGTGATACGACGTCGAGAGGGACACACTAGTCGCGTCGCCGCGCGCGTCGGACACCCCTCGTCCAGAGTGTAAACGTGAGAAGTCGAGCGGCCGTTCGTGTCGGTGAGTGCGAAGGACCGAGGCCCCGAGGTGGACCCGCAAGTCGACCAGGGACACCCCTCGTCCAGAGTGTAACAGCGGTCCGCTCGTATCAATATTCGAGAGTCAAACAGAGAAACGAACGTCTGACGTCCGGCAGACACCCCTCGTCCAGAGTGTAAACGGCAGTGGAGGTCACACAGAGACGCGTTCGGGCCGATGTGGTTACGTTGACCAGTTCTCCGGTCACGGACGGTGTCGGCGGTGACGCTCCGGGTGGTCGACCGGGGGTGAGGGCCCGTGGAGCGAGAGGGCACCGATGGACGAACGGACCCACACACCCCTCGTCCAGAGTGTAACAGTCCGAAGGGGTCGGGGGGTGTGGTCGGCCCCACTGGACTGTCACCTGACGAAACCGCACGAAGGCGGTGCCATTGTGGCCTCATTCCGGGGACTAGTACAGGATAGAACGTGTACTCGACTAGTTGTATCATCTTACGTATACTTAACGTATGATTCTTATACTATACAGGCGAAAAGCCCACCAAGTGTATTTCAGTTAGAAATATAGACGAAGGCGGTATTCGTCTGGCCGGTGTGGAAACCGACCTCGGGGTGTTCGCCCTCTGTTCCCTCCCGCTCCGTGTTCTCCGCCGTCCTCCACCCTCCTCACGGCTTCTCCCCGCCGAAATCGTGGGATGTTCTCGATGGTGGTGTCGGCTCACCGACCCTCGACCCCCGTTTCGTGTGGAACCACCCCCACCCCCTCTCGTCGGTTTACACTCTGGACGAGGGGTGTGTGTGTTCGCTTTTCTCTCACTGGGGGCTGTCAGGGCTGCAACCGCCGGCGATGTTAACCAACAAACCGCGCTGCTCACCCGTTTCTGTTGGTTAACACAGTCGAGCGATCGCCCCTGTCCGCACTCTCATCCGACCGTCCTTCGCTCCCTGCTTACTCCCAGAGGTCGTACATCTCGTCACGGACGCCGCCCGTGTAGTGTCGGCCGTCGTAGGTAACGCCGGCTCCGGCCGCGTCCGTCGGCTCCTCGACCGTCGCGACCACCGTCGCGTCGACCCCTTCCGCGCCGAGTGCCGCCACTGCCGACTGGGCCTCGTCGCCGGGCACCGTCGCGAGGAGTGCGCCCGACCCGAGGACCCGAAGCGGGTCGACGCCCATCGCGGCACAGAGTGTCCGCGTCTCGGACCGGACCGGGACGGCGTCGACGTCGACGCCGACGTGGACGGCAGAGGCACAGGCGAGTTCGACGAGCCCGTTGAGGACGCCCCCCTCGGTCGGGTCGTGCATCGCGGTTGCGGCGGGTGCGAGCACGGCCGCCTCGGGCAGGACGCTGATGTCGTCGAAGAACGCGACGGCGCGGTCGACGGTGTCGGTGTCGACACCGGCCTCGTCGAGTTCGGCACGGAAATCGGTCGCGAGGACGGCGGTCGCCTCGATGCCCGCCGCCTTCGTGCAGAGCACCGCGTCGCCGGGCGCCGCACCCGACGTCGGGACGTACCGGTCGGTCTCACCCAGACAGGTGAGCGATAAGAGCGGCTGAGAGAGACCGACGACCGTCTCGGTGTGGCCGCCGATGATGGTGATGCCCAGCCGTCTGGCCTCGGCGTCGAGTTGTGCGGTGATGTCGTCGAGCAGTTCGACGTCCGGTTCGGGGAGCAGGATGGTGCACACCAGCCACTCGGGGACGCCACCGCACGCGGCGACGTCGTTGCTCGCGATAGCGACGCCGAGCGTGCCGATGCGTTCGGCGGCGAGCGAGATGGGGTCGGTGTTGACGACCATCGTCGACCCGTCGATGGCGACGGCGGCGGCGTCCTCGCCGTAGCCGGCACCGACGAGCAGGTCGTCGTTGTCCGCCCCTGTCCGCGAGAAGATGTACCGCTCGAGGTCCGCGGGCGAGAGTTTGCTCATACCCTACCCTGTGTGGGTCCGCTTTTCTGTCTTCCCGTCCGGCGCGGTGCACCCAGATGCCCGCCCCGACTCCGCCGATGCCCGTTCGCGGCGGCGAACGACCGTCGGGGACGCCCCGATTTCTCCCCTCTCGCCCAGCCACACCGCTCCGGGCTGACGACGAGCGACCGGTTCTCGATAGTTGAAAACTCACTGATACGTATTTCAGTTCAGGGTTCCTCTCACGAGACGTATGGGAGAACTCGAGACGGAAGCACAGATGAGTCGAAGCGAAATCGCCGACTACCTCCGCGGACTGGCCGACCAACTCGACGGCGGCGGTGAGATGACGCTCGAACTCGGCGGCACCGAGGTCCTGTTGGATCCGTCCGACCCGGTGACGTTCAAACTCGAAGGGGAGTCCGACTGGTCGGAGGGTGACACGGAGGCGAAACAGAGCATCGAGTTCGAGCTCGTGTGGTGGCGTCAGGCCACGACGGCTGCGGAGGGGGAGTTGTCGATTCGGGAGTGACCCCTCGCACGGACTCGTCCACGAGGACTCGGTGAGCGGAGCCGACGAGTCGGCGGGACGAACCGACCCGCCGAGTCGTTCGGCCACCGCTCACGTCCGCCACTGCCCGGTCAGGCCGTCGCCAACCGCACGTTGAGCACCGAGCCGGTCGGCTCGTTGTCCTCGATCCACACCTCACCGCCGTACCCGTCGACGAGTCGCTCGACGAGATACAGCCCGATGCCCGTGCCGGGGCTGTCCAGTCCTTTCTCGCCTCGGCCGAAGACACGCTCTTTCTCGTCGTCGGCGATACCGGGGCCGTTGTCGGCGATTCGGACGGTGACTGCCTCCGCCGACTGCTGGAGTGAGACGACGGCACGCGGCTGGTCGGTGTCGTTGTGGTTGACCGCGTTGGTCAGGATGTTCGTGAACACGATACCTAGCGAGTCGTCGGCCGTGACCATCACGCGCGTCTCCGCCCAGGACGGCTCGACGGCGAGGGCTGTCGAGGTGGTCACATCGGTGATCACGTCCTCGAGGACGGTCACCAGATCCACCTGCGCCTCCTGGTCGGGCTCGTTCAACATGACGTCGGTCAGGTCCCGGATGATCTCGGTCAGTTCGACGACGTGTTCGCTGCGCTCGACGAGCGTCTCGAACTTCGCACGCGCGTCGGGGTCGGTGATCGTCTCGCCGACCAGTTCCGCGTATCCGAGGACGACGTTCATGTCGTTCCGGATGTCGTGTCGGACGATCTCGTTGAACAGCTGGAGTTTCTCGTTCTGCTCGCGGACCATCTCCTCGTACGCCTTCCGTTCCGTAATATCGCGCAGCGTGGCGAGGACGGCCGTCTCGCCGCGGTAGTCGATGGTGCTCGCCTGCACCGAGACGGCTCGACTGCCGCCGTCCGGGTGGCGGATATCGATGTCGTACCGGGACTCGACGTCCTCACCCCGTATCCGCGCCCGATATCTGTCGAGCAGTCGGTCCTGCTGATGGGGTGCGGCGACCGTCTGGAACGGCGTGCCGACCAGGTCCGCGGCGCTCCGCCCCGTGAGCTGTTCGACCTGCCGGTTGACGTAGGCGAACCTCCCGTCGGTGATGATGACGACCCCGTCGTGACTCTGCTCGACGAGCGTGGCGTACTTTCGCTGCTGCGTCTGCAGTTCGCGTTCGTACGCCTTGCGTTCGGTGATGTCCTGACAGTACGCCAGGTAGTGGTCGTTCTGGAGCGCGACGGCGTCGAGGATCACCTCGACCACGTGGCCGTCGCGATGGACGAGCGAGACCTGTTCTCTGGCGCGTCCGTCGTGCGTCACCCGAAAGAACGCCGCATCGCTCGAGGGGTCACCTTCGACGTCGGCTGCCGTGACATCCACGATCGACATCGACAGCAACTCGTCGCGGGAGTAGCCGAGCATCTGACAGGCCTCGGGATTCACGTCGACGTACCTGCCAGCCGCGTCGACGACGAACACCCCGACGGGAGCGTTGTCGATGTAGGCCCGATGGTCGAGGGCCACCTGCCCGCCTCCCGAAGAACCGTCGTCCGACCGATCTGTCATACCACTCGGTGCGTGTCGACTCTGTTAAACATCACCCCCCGGCTATCACTGCTGAATACGCTCGGGTGGTCGCGTCCGGTGAGCGCCGGCGGACGCGACCACCCGACCTGGACTGTGCGCAGGAAACGAACCCTGACGAAATGTTGATAAGTAGATGCGGTTCGACGCCACCGCGCACGCAGACAGACCGCCGCTCGCGGCCGACGCGGAACGTGACAGCTGTCGAAGACGAAGCCCGTACGACTAAGATTCCGTCCGCCGTAGCCGCTGGCAATGCAGTTGACTCCCGGCCCGACGGCGGTGCCGCCACGGGTCCGCGACCGGATGAGCGACCCGATGCCGAACCCCGACATCGAACAGTCCTTCTTCGACCTCTACGACGGGGTCTGTGAGAAACTCCAGACCGTCTACGACACCGACGACGACGTGGTCGTCATGGGGGGTGAGGGCATCCTCGGCCTCGAAGCCGCTATCGCCTCGACCGTCGCTCCCGGCGACGAGGTGCTCTGTGTCTCGAACGGCCTCTACGGCGACGGCTTCGCCGACTTCGTCGAGAGCTACGACGGCGACCCGACGCTCGTCGGCGCGGCGTACACCGACCCGGTCGACGTCGAGGGAGTCGAGGCGGCGCTCGCCGACGGCGAGTACAAACTCGCGACGATGGTCCACTGTGAGACGCCGACGGGGACGCTCAACGACATTGAACCGGTCCTCGAGCTCCTCTCAGCCCACGACGTGCTGACGGTCGTCGACGCCGTCTCGTCGCTGGGGGGGACGCCCGTCCCGAGCGAGCACATCGACATCAACCTCGGCGCGTCACAGAAGGCGTTCAGTTCGCCGCCGGGACTGACGACGGCCGCCGTCAGCGACCGCGCGTGGGAGGTCATCGCGGACCGCGCCCCCGCGTCGCTCTACACCAACCTCCTCCCGTGGCGGGACACGAGCGAGGGCTTTCCGTACACGCATCTGGCGGCCAACGTCGCCGCGCTCGACGAGTCGCTGTCGATGCTTCTGGAGGAGGGACTCGACGCCGTCTACGACCGCCACGAGACGGTCGCCGCTCACTGTCGCGACCGCGCCGCGGAACTGGGCATCGACCTCTACCCGGCCGTCGAACGGAGCGCCCCGACGGTGACGGCGCTGCACATCCCCGGCGAGGCCGAGCGCCTCCAGCGGTCACTCGCGGACGAACACGACGTCGTCCTCGCGACGGGGCTCGCCGACCTGGCCGACGACGTCCTCCGCGTGGGACACATGGGTGCCAACGCCGAGGTCGAGAAGGTCGACCGCGCCATGGACGCGCTGGCGTCGGCGCTGTAACCGCCCGCCGCGCCCGCCGTCGGCCCGAGCTCACCCCTCGGGGGCGAACCCGAACGGCTCCCCACGAGCGTCGCTCTCGACGAGGAGGACGTACATCGCCTGACTCCACTGTAAGTTCGAGTTCCAGCGGACCTGGCCGTCACCGTCGACACGTTCGGGGAGGAGGCCGGCGGCCGTCCGCCACGCCTGGCTGTGCGCGAAGAGGTGGTCTGCGACCGCGTCCGCGTCGACGCCGCCCTGCCAGCGCACGACGTCGGCGTACGCCTCGCAGAGCGGCCAGCCGCCGTCTTCGGCCGTTCCGGTCGGCGTGTAGTCGTCCCCGGGATACCGGCCGACGCAGGGGGTTCCGTCGGCGCTCCAGGCGGGGTCGTCGGCGTGGGCGACGGTCGAACGCATCGCGTCGCTGTCGGCGGCGACGACGTTCCACGGCCAGTACGCCATGAACGCCGCGGCGTCCGGGCGTTCGTCGGCAGGGGGGTGGTCCTCCCACTCGGGGTCGGTGGCCGTCACGTAGTGGTCACCCAGGAGGCCGTCACGCCGGAAACAGCGGGCGTCGAAGCTCCCCGCCCAGGTGTCGGCCACGGCGTGGCACTCGGCTGCGTACTCGGGTTCGCCCCTCGCCACAGCCAACTCGGCCATCGAGCGGAGGCCAGCGATGGCGGCCGCACTGCCCTCGGTGGTGTACCCCCAGATCTCCTCCCAGGGGTCTTGGTGTCGTCTCGGGAAGCCGCCGTCGTCCCACCCGAGGAGGAAGTCCGCGGCGCGCCGACTCATCGAGTAGTAGGCGTCGAGGAGCGAGTCGTCGCCGGTCTCGCGCCAGCAGAGCCAGTGGGCGTAGATGGGGCCGCCGACCTGGTCGAGTTGGAGCGCCCGCCAGTGTGGCTCCCAGTCCGCGTAGTAGTTCTGCCACCACGTCCCGTAGCGGTCGATGCCGCGGCTGTCGGTCACCTCGTCGGTGATCTGGGCGTGATAGAGCCAGTCGAGCGCCTCCCGTGCTTCGACGTGGGCACCAGCAGAGAGGAACGCCTGGATGACGACGACGAGGTCGCGCGGCCAGACGAACCGGTAGGCGAACTGCTGTGGTTTGAACGCCCCGGCGACGATGCCGCCGCGGCGGTCCTGTGCGCACTTCATGCTCGTCAGCGACAGCTCGTACGTCTCGGTGGCGAACCCGTCATCGACCGGACAGCCCGAGCAGTTCTCGTGCCAGCTCTCCCAGACGGCGGCGAACATCGACTGCTCCGCGCGATAGCCGTTCCACAGCGTCTCGAGCGCGTTCTCGACGGCGGTGAGTTCGTCCTCACCGAACCCGACGGCGGTGACCCAGGTCACGTCGGTGGCGTCGTCGACGAACAGGCCGAAGCCGACGTCGACCTTCCCACGGAGGTGGTCGTTGTCGTCGACGAACCCGTCGTTCTCCACGTAGATGTCGCGCCAGGCGCTCTTTTCGGGCCCTCGGGGGACGCCCTGTCGCCCGACGCGGCAGCCGTCGAACGTCGTCTGTCCCGTCGCGGGTCGGCGCTGGGCGATGGCGAGATAGCGACCCGAATCGTGGGCGACGACGAAGTCGTAGCCGTGCTCGTGGACGACGTACGCCTCGTCGACGTCGTCGCTCCCCGAGCCGTCGTGGATGCCGAGACCGAACAGCGTGTAGATGGTTCGCGTCGACGGCGCGGCGAACTGCGCGCGACTCCGCACGAAGAGCGCGGCCGTATCGACGCTCACGAGGACGTCTTGGTCGAGGTCCGCGGTGGTCCCGTCCCGGAACTCGAACGCGTTGTGGAGACTGATCTCCGGGACGCGGCTGGAGCGGTACTCGACCGAACTCCCGACGGCGTCGTTGCGGACGTCGAGCGTCTGTCCCACCGCCTCGTCCCACAGCAGCGTGTGCATATCGTAGAACTGCTCGACGTCGAGTCGGAACGCCGAGGTGTCCTCGATGAGGGCCCCGTTCCAGCCGAGACGCCCGACGCCGGGGTACTTGTTGACTGTTGCGAGCACCTCGGTCCCGTTGCCGAGTGGGGCGCTGACGATGGCGTCCTTGTCGCTCGGCTGGAGGGCGGCTTCCCGGTCTTCACTCATTACCGGTGGTTGACACTGGTGAGTGTCATAACCGTTCGCGTCGGCTCGCGGCCCTCGCGGTCCTCCCACTCCTCGTGCCCTCCTCGTGGAGTAGAATTAGACGGGGCACTGACGTGTTTAATACCGGCGGCGCTCGTCGGGGCGGTATGGACTCGAAACACTTCCTGTTCGTCTCGGCCGACTCGGCACTGATCACCGACCTCGCGTGGCAAGTTCATCGAGAAGGCCACGACGTGAAGTACTACATCGAAGCCGAATCGGACACAGAAATCGGCGATGGGTTCGTCCCGAAGACCGACGACTGGGAGGCAGACGTCGAGTGGGCCGACGTCATCGTCTTCGACGACATCTGGGTCGGCTCGGATATCGGGACAGGCCAACTCGCGAACGAGCTCCGTGAGCAAGGGAAGGCCGTCGTCGGTGGCACGCCGAACACCGACCGCCTCGAAGAGGACCGCGGCTACGCGATGGAGATTCTCGAAGCCCACGGGGTCAACACTATCGAGCACCACGTCTTCTCCGAGTTCGACGCCGGTATCCAGCACGTCCAGGAGAACCCCGCACCGTACGTAATCAAACCGCTCGGGGAGGTCCAGAACGTCAAGCGACTCCTCTACGTCGGCAACGAGGACGACGGTAGCGACGTCGTCGACGTCCTCCGTGCCTACAAGAAAGCGTGGGGCCACCGCATGAAGGGCTTCCAACTCCAGCGGAAGGTCGAGGGGGTAGAAATCGCCATCTGTGGGTTCTTCAACGGTGAGCGGTTCATCGACCAGGTCAACTTCAACTTCGAGCATAAGAGACTCTTCCCGGGCAACATCGGCCCCTCGACCGGTGAGATGGGGACGTCGATGTTCTGGGGCGGGCGGAACAGACTGTTCGAGGAGACGTTCGGGAGGCTCGAAGAGTGGCTCGCGGCGGAAGGGTACGTCGGGAGTATCGACATCAACTGCATCGTCAACGAGACCGGCATCTACCCGCTAGAGTTCACCCCGAGATTCGGCTATCCGACCATCGCCCTCCAGGAGGAGTCGTTCGAATCGCCGACCGGGCAGTTCTTCTTCGACCTCGCCCACGGCAACGACCCCGAACTGGAGGTCCACAACGGCTATCAGATCGGGGTCCGCGTCGTCTTGCCGCCCTTCCCGTTCGACGACGAGAAGACGTACGACGAGAGTTCTCGAAACGCGGCGGTCGTCTTCGACACCGAGAGCCGCGACGGAATCCATTTAGAGGACACCAAGAAGGTCGATGGACAGTGGCGGGTCGCTGGTGAGAGCGGCATGCCGCTCGTCGTCACCGGGAAGGGAGACACGATGCAGAACGCCCGCCGACAGGCCTACGAGCGCGTGGACAACATCGTCATCCCGAACCTCTACTACCGAGACGACATCGGTGAGCGATGGATCGACGGCGACGGCGACCGGCTACAGGCGTGGGGGTATCTCGGGCCACAGTCTGCAAAGTGACCTCCCTTTCGCCGGACACGGCGAGGCTTCCCACGTGTGGGAGAGACGTCACCGTCGAGGAACTCCGATACGCGACCGACACTCTCTGCTACGTGTTCGTGTCAGTCGTCAGCAGGGCGGACAACTCGAAGAGTCGGATGTCGTCACGCCTGTCAGCGACGTTTGTGAGGTCGTCAGTGTACCCAGAGCGGCTGAACAAGACGTACAGCGTCTCTCCGTCTGCTGGTTCTTCTGACCACCGGACTTTCGACGCCGTTCGTTCGAGGTCGGCGAGGACGCCTTCGCTCACGGGTCTGGACGTGAACGTACACTCGCCGGCGACGAGGCCGTCGCCGGTGAGGCCGAGGACATCCAGTTCGTGTTGCTTGAACCACCACTTAGCGGTGCTGAACGGAGAGAGTACGACCCCGAAACCCATTACAACCCCGCTGAGGAGTGACGAGGAGTAGGTTGAAACGACTGCTGGGCCTCTCCTCGAGCATGCCACACGCGACGTTTGCCGAGGGCGACCGCGTCTCGCTCCACCCGCTCGAGGAGGCGGACCTCGAGTTCGTCACCGAGGGCGTCAACCACCCGCGGGTTCGCGGGCTGGTCGGGCAGTCGGTCCCGACGAGCCTCAGCCGCGAACGCCGGTACTTCGCGGAGATGAACGAGCGCACCGACGCCGTCCAGTTGCTCGTCACGGCCGACGACGAGCGGGTGGGCGTCGTCGAACTCGACCCCATCGACCGGGAGACGGGCGTCGCCGACCTCGCCGTCTGGATCCACCCCGACAGACGCCGCGGCGGACTCGCCCGCGAAGCCGTCGCACTGGTCGTCGACTACGCCTTCTCGGAACTCCGCCTCCACAAGGTGACCGCGAACGCCTACGCCGCCAACGACGCCTCGCGGAAGCTGCTCGACTCGCTCGGCTTCGTCGAGGAGGGCGTCGGCCGCGAGGACGCATTCTTCGACGGCGCGTACCACGACACGCACTACTTCGGTGTCCTCGAGCGCGAGTGGACTGCCCGCGAGACGGCCGACGAACACGAGTGACCTGCCGTCGCGGGCCGACGGCCGACCGATACCGTTGAGGGAACAATTTATGACCCGCGCGGATGACGCACCGTCCATCCGATGTCCGAACCGTCGAGGGTCGCCGCCACCGCGGTCCTGACCGTGCTCACGGACGACGCCGGGACCCCGTTCACTGCTCCCGAGGTCGCCGAGCACGTCGGCTGTGCGCGGCGGACCGCCCACAAGAAGCTCACCCGCCTCGCCGACGAGGGAGTAGTCGAGACGAAGAAGGTTGGCGCGCGCGGCCGGGTGTGGTGGCACTCTCCTCCCACCTCTGACGAGCGAGCGGGCGCGCGCGAACGGTTGCGAGACCTCCACGACGCCAGCCGCCGCCTGATGCGCGCCGAGACCCACGAGGACGTCGCCGACATCGCCGTCACGGCCGCACAGCGAATCCTCGGTCTGTCGCTGTGTGGCCTCTGGCTCTACGACCCCGACCGGGCGATGCTCGACCCGGTCGCGTGGACCGACGAGGGCGTCGAAGAGTACGGTGAACCGCCGGCGTTCCCGGTCGAGGGGAGCCTCGTCGGTCGGGCGTTCGACTCGGGGCGCTACCGCGTCTACGACGACATCACCACCGCACAGGAGGTGTACGACCCCGAGACGAGCGTCCGGAGCGAACTCGTCCTCCCGCTTGGGTCGTACGGCGTGCTGAACGCGTCGTCGCCGGCCGTCGGTGCCTTCGACGACGTCGACGTCTCGTTGAGTCGCGTCCTGGCGGCGAACGCGGAGACCGCGCTCGAACGCGCAGACCGACTGGCGGCACGCCGCGCCCGCCGTCGCGAACTCGAGCGTCGACGCGACGAACTGGAGACGCTGAACCGCATCAACGCGCTCGTCGAAGAGACCATCGGCGCGCTCGTCGGTGCCGCGACGCGCGCGGAGATCGAGCGAACCGTCTGCGACAGCCTGGCGTCGTCGGAGCTGTACGTGGGTGCGTGGGTGGTCGAGCGCGACTCCGCGGGCCGCGTCGTCCGGCGAACCGGGACGACGGACGCCGACCCTGATTCCGATTCGATACCCGCGACCACGGAGGGACTCTCCGGTCTGACCCCCGCCGCGACGGCAATCGAGGAGGGGACCCTGCAGGTGGTGTCACACGTCGACGACGACCGCCTCTCGTCGGAGGCGCAGGAGGTCGCCCGCGACGTCGGCGCGGAGGCCTGTCTCGTCGCACCGCTGGCGTACGCCGACACGGTCTTCGGGGCACTCCTCGTCTTCGCGCCGACGCCGGACGGCTTCAGCGACCGCGAGGCGACCGCGTTCGAGACGCTCGGCCGCGTCGTCGGGTTCATCACCAACGCGACCAACAACCGACAACTGCTCTTGGGGACGACGGCCGTCGAACTGCGAGTGGCACTCGACGGCACGAACGCGTGGTTCGTCCCGGCGGCCGAGCGTCTCGACGGACGCGTCACCGTCGAGGGGCTGGTCCCGACCGGGGACGACGCGCTCACCGAGTACGTCACGGTCGAGGACGTGACAAACGACACCGTCCCCGCCGAACTCGCCGCGCTTCCGGCTATCGAGCGCGTGAGCACGCTGGCCACGGACGGCGACCAGTGGTTCGGCGAGTGTACCGTCCGGCGGGACGACGCGGGTCTCGGGAGCATCGCCGAGTACGGCGCGACGGTCCGGACGGCGACCGCTACAGCCGGCAGGGGGACGGTCACGGCCCGGTTCCCGGCGTCGACGGCCCCACGGGAGGCGATGGCGGTGACCCGCGAGGCGTTTCCCTCGGCCGAACTGGTCGCCAAACGGGTCGTCGACGTCTCCGACCGCTCCGTGACGACGGTCCGGCAGGCGGTCGACGACCGGTTGACAGACAAGCAGCGCGCGGCGATGCGGGCGGCGTTCCTCGCCGGGTACTTCGACAGTCCGCGAGGGACCACCGCGCGTGAGCTCGCCGAGTCGCTCGACATCGCCCCGTCGACGCTCCACCAGCACCTGCAGGCGGCCCACCGCAAACTGCTCACGACGGTGTTCGACGACCTCTCCGTGTAGCCTCCGCGGATACCGAACAGCCACGGCATGAGGCTATTATTATCTCCACCGGTACTGTCTGTTGATGTCGACGCTCGAACGTCTGAACGCGGAGCAGTGTGACGCGCCCGACCCCGACCACCGGTGTCTCTCGCTCGAGGAGGCAGGCCCCGTGCTGGACTCGCTCACCTCGAAGACCGCACAGTCGATTCTGGTCGAACTGAGTGACGAACCGGGGACGCCCGGCGAGGTCGCCGACCGGGTCGACACGTCGCTGCAGAACGTCGGCTACCACCTCTCGAAACTCGAGGACGCCGGACTCGTCACCGTCGTCGGCACCCGGTACTCCTCGAAGGGGCGGGAGATGAGCGTCTACGCGTCTGCCGTCCGTTCGCTCGTCATCGGGAGTCCCAGCGGCGAGTAGCGGACGCCGCCGTGGTCCGTCCCGACCGCTCGATGTGACTCTGCTCTCGTCGCCCGTCCCGCCCTCGCCGCCCTCGCGACTGCTGTCCCGACCCGGAACCGACGACGCTGTCGTGTGGCTCCGAAGACACGTCTCGTTCCGCGACACAGAACCGCGTTCTCTCCCGTGGTAAACGTCTGCTGCCCACGAGTCGGCCCCGAGGGGCCGACGAGGCACGGTCTCCGCCTTCCGCTCTCGTTCCGCGACACAGAACGACTTTGGGCCGTCCACGGCCACGACCGACGACACGAGCACGCCCTCGCCTGCCCGAGTGGATGTCGTCACCGCACGGTCACGCGACGAACTCGAACGGGACCGATTCGAGAGGGGCGTCGTAGTACGCTGTACGCAGCGCGGTCTCCGTACCGTAGTCGCGGGCCGGAATCGTCCGCGCTCGAACCGGGACCGCCATCGGTGACCGGACGAACGGATAGGGGTCGAGACGAACGGTCGTCGCGTCGACGGGCGTGAGTTCGAGCGCCACGTCAGCCGCGTCCGGGGTGAGCGGGACCGGTTCGAGCGTCGTCGGCTCGGGGTCGGCGTTACGACAGCAGTACAGCGAGAGCCGGTCCCACGCCTCGAGCAGGCGGAAGTTCCGCCAGACGCCGCTGTCCGTCGGCCCGTCGACGCTCCCCGTCTCCCGCAGTTCCGTGAGGACCGCACGGTCCGCCTCGGTGACGACGGCCGCGTACTGTGGGTCGTCGACGAGCGCGTCGAGCAGTTCGCGCTGTCGGTCCTCCTGGGTCTCGATGAACGACGCGTACGCCGCCGTCCGGTCCGACATCGACGGCTGTGTCCCGTATCGCTGCCGTCGGACGCCCGCCCCGTGGAGCGCACACAGCAGTCCGGCGTAGGGGTCCCGTTCGGCCACACTCACGATTCCGTGGTCGTAGAACGCGGTCCAGTCGTCGTGGGACGCCTCGATTACCGACGCCGGCGCGCCGTCGACGAGTCGTGGGGCGAAGTCGTGCTCCCACCAGCCGGCGTCGTGCAGCGCCGCCGCCATCCGAACGGCCGCCCGTGGGTCGGGAGCCGCGAACGCGTCTCCGCCCCACGCCGCCGCTAGCTGGCCGACCTGTGCGCCGTGTTCGTTCTGTGTGACGAGTCGGTACCCCGCCTCCGACGTCGCGACGATCATCGTCCGCACCCACGCGGACCAGGGGCATCACCCTTGCCTCGGCACCGAACCCGCTGCCGGAAGAGCGACCGCCACGACGACCTGCCCGCAATTGCTTATAATTACTTAGACTCTGGCTGGTACGAGACCTTCGCTCACTCTCGGTCGAACTCGGGGACTTGACGCTACTCACTCGATGCACTCTCTACGATATATCGATACAGACGGGAATTGACACAAAAAGCCGAATAATACGTCCAAAGAGAGTTCATTTCAAAACTGAATTCCCAAAATACTTTTGCACCCATTCGCTCGAGCGGCCACAGCCGCTCTCGATGCCGGTTAGCCGCGCCACTCGTCCACTGAATCAGCGCTGTTGATTACAAGTAGTTCTCTATCTAGTGTGTGATTCGTCATCCGCCTGTCGCGACGATCGTCACTCGGGCCGGACCGAAATTACATACCTACTGGTGTAATTAGTTGGCGTACTCGAGGTTCAGTTCGAGCTCGTTCGTCGACCCCAGCAGGAGGTCGGGAATCTCCGATTCGAACCACTCGCCTTTCATCCGGTGAGCCGGCCCCGAGACGCTCAGGGCACCCATGATTTCGCCGTCGGGACCGAGCACCGGCGCGGCGACGGCCTTCAGACCGACGATACACTCCTCTCGGTTGAACGCGACCCCGCGCTCGCGGACGCGGTCGAGTTCCGTCTCGAGGTCGCGACGCTGGGTGATCGTCTCGGGTGTGTCCGCCGGCAGCCCCCACTCTTCGACGATCTGATCGACTCGCTCGGCGGGGAGGTGTGCGAGGATGGCCTTCCCCCCGGCGATCGTATGCAGGTGTCGCCGCGTCCCGACCCGCGAGTTCGTCCGCACTGCGTGGCTTCCGAGGCCCCGGTAGAGGTACACCGCGAGCCCGTGCTCTTCGACCATGAACAGCGCGCGCTCTTCTGTCTCGGCGGCGATCTGGTCGACGAGCGTCCGCGCCAGCGGGTAGACCGGGTTGCGTTCGCGGGTGTACTCGCCAAGCCCGAGAAACCGGAGGCCGAGGTGGTACTCGACGCCCTCTTTGACGACGTAGTGGTTGCGTTCGAGCGTCGTCAGATGCCGGTGGACCGTACTCTTCGCGAGGCCCAGTTCGTCGGCGAGTTCGGTCACTCGCGCCCCATCCAGTTCCCGGATCCCCGTGATGACGTCGAACATCGTCTCCGCTGCCTTCACCGCACCCGACTCGTGTGGCTGGGAGCTCATACGTGGGGCACGACACCAATCCTCATGACTGTTCCGCCCTCGCTAACGAAGCTTCGCCGACGAATCGACCGGATTCGTGCGCTCGGACCCTCTCTCCTCACGAAAGCTGCTCGAACGACGGTTCCTCCTGACGGAACACACTGGGAGTCGTGAGTGGGACGGGGGGACGGCTGGCGGTGACCGTTGTCTCGGTACCTCAGTGAACTCCTATCACTCACTCGTCGCGTCGGCTCGTGCGGCCGATACGCCGTCGGAGAAGACGCGGGGCAGGCCGATCAGATGGGCCGGTCGATGTGCGTCCCGAACCCCTTCTCGCCGACGATTTCACCCTCGGCGAAGGCCACCCGTCCGCGGACGACCGTGTGGGTCGGCCAGCCCGTCACCGCCCGCCCCTCGTAGATGGAGTAGTCGGCACCGCCCTGGAGCAGGTCGGCGGTGACCGTCTTCGTCTCGTCGAGGTCGACGACCACCAGGTCGGCGTCGGACCCGACACGGATGGTCCCCTTCTTCGGGTAGAGGTTCCACGCCTTCGCCGTGTTCGTACTCGTCACTTCGACCGCCCGCTCCAGCGTGATGCGGCCCGCGTTCACCCCTTCCGAGAGCAGCAGCGGGAGCATCGTCGCGGAACTCGGGAAGCCGAGTTGGCTGTCGCGGATACCCTCGCCGAGTTTGTCCTCGGTGCGGTTCGCACAGTGGTCGGTCCCGATACAGGAGATGGTGCCGTCGGCGACGCGCTTCCACAGGGTGTCCTGGTCCGCCTGCGAGCGCACCGGGGGGTTGACCTTCATCCGCTCGTCGCACTCGTCGGTCGTGAGACAGAGGTAGTGCGTGCAGGTCTCACCCCAGTGGCGGTATCCCGCCGCTCTGAGCGCGGCGAGTTCGTCCGCGGTCTTCCCCGAGGAGATGTGGACCGCGTAGAAACTGTCGTCGTAGCCGTGGAGCTTCGCGAGCGACGCGCCGGCGACCATGCTCTGAGTCTCGGCGTAGCCGGGGAACTCCTCGACCATCACCTCGTACCCCTCGTCGGTCGGCCCGCTCGACTCCTCCTCCGACGTGAGATAGACGTTCCCCCCGGCGAGGGCGTTGGTGATTTCGACGTTCTCCGAGTGGTAGCCGAGCGTCGTGGGGACCTCCTGTTCGGCGAGGGTCCGAATGAAGGCGTCACCGAAGTCGTCGTGCATGTCGCAGTCGACGCCGAACTTCTGCCGCGCGGAGTCCTTGTAGTTCATGTACCACTTGAACGAGGTGATGCCGAGCTCGGAGACGATGTCGGGAATCTCCTCGACGTGTTCGAACGAGAGCAGGCCGAGCGAGAAGAAGTAGTCGTGGTAGTAGTTGGCCTCCGCCTCGGCGAAGTAGTCGTCCATGATTTCGAGGTAGGCACCGGCCCGCCGGAAGTAGTTCCCGATGGTGGTGACCCCTCCCACGAGGTCCGACCGCGACTCGCTCTCCGCGTCGGCTTCCATCCCCCGGTAGATGCTGTGGTGGGTGTGCGGGTCGATGGCTCCGGGGAGGACGTACTTCCCGGTGGCGTCGACCTCGTCGTCGCCCGACAGCGTGTTCGGCGCGGCGATGGCCGAGATGCGGTCGCCGTCGGCGGCGACGTCCGCGCGGAACGTCCCGTGCTCCGGTGTCACGACGGTCCCGTTCCGAACGACGAGGTCGTGGCTCATTCGTCTGCTCCCCTCGCGCTCATCTCTTCGAGGTACGTCTCGACCTCCCCGACCTCCAGCACCTCGGCGTACTTCATCCACAGGTCGAGGAGCCCGACCTTGTGCGAGGCTTCGATGCGGTCGAAGACACACTCCTGGGGGAGGATGACGTTCAGGCCGTTCGACTGGGCGTCGACGGCGGTCGCCCGGACACAGCCGCTCGTCGAGTTACCGACGACGACGAGCGTGTCCGTCCCCGCGCGCACGAGCCGTGAGAGCAGGTCCGTCCCGTAGAAGGCGCTCGCGTAGGACTTGTCGATGACCGTCTCACCCTCTTCGGGGGCCACGGGGTCGACGATGGCCAGGTCGGGGTGGTCGGGGTCGTCGTAGCTCGCGGGGACGACCCGGGTGTAGGTGACGGGGATGTCGCGTTCGCGGACGAACGCGAGGAAGGGAACCATGTAGTCGATGGCGTCCCAGGCGATCGACCCCATCGCCGTGCGGTACTCCTCGACCGCCTCGAGGATGGGCACGTTCTCCCCGACGACGAGCCGCTGCATGTCGATGACGAGCACCATCGGGTTCTCGCCGAGCCCCCGCGACTCCCACGAGGCCGCGCCCTCCTTGTCGTACCCCGCCTTCGTGATGACCTGTCTGTCCTGCTCGGTGAGCAGGTCTTCCCAGATTCGTTTCGTCATGTGGATGTGTGACACGTTATCAGCGAGAGAGATAAACGTATCCGGTGGTGCCCTCGCTCGTCACTCGGGCCCCGGTGACGTGACCCGGCATCGCTGGTCTCGGCGTGACCCCTGCGCATCGAAACTCCATGCGATATGTTTACAATCCGGTAGGGGCACCCCCCTACGTATGAGTGAGGCCGAACAGCCGACCATCGGTGACGACGTCACGGAAACCATCCCGGTCTCGGCCGTCGAGTGGGACGTCGCGACGGACGTTCTCGTCGCCGGCGCGGGCGGAACCGGACTCGTCGCGGCACTCGCCGCGTGTGAGAACCCCGACCTCACGGTCACCGTCCTGGAGAAGGCTCCCGACCCCGGCGGGAACACGGCCCTGTCGACGGGGATGATTCCCGCCGCGGGGACGCGGCTTCAAGAAGCGAAGGGAATCGAGGAGACGCCCGAGGACATGGTGCGGGACATCCTCGAGAAGAACGGCCACGAGGCCGACGAGGCGATGGTGCGACACCTCGCCGCGGAGAGCGTGAACCTCATCCACTGGCTCGTCGACGACTGGGACGTCACACTCCACCTCGTGGACGACTTCAAGTATCCCAAACACTCCGAGTTCCGGATGCACGCCCCCACGGGGAACAACGGGGAGAACCTCGTCGCGGAGCTGGTCGACCTGTTACGTGCCCAGCCGAACGTCGAACTCCTCACCAACACGCCCGTGACGAAGCTCGTCCACGACGACGGGCGGGTCGTCGGCGTCGTCGCCGGCTCCCGGCGTGAAGAGGCCATCGAGTGCCGGAAGGTGGTCCTCGCGACCGACGGCTTCGCCGGGAACAAGCGGATGGTCCGTGACTTCTGCGACGAGGAAATCGTCGACGCGCTCTACTTCGGATCGGACGGCAACACGGGAGACGGCATCAGGTTCGGTGCCGAACTCGGCGGCGACCTGGCCTACATGGACTCGTACCAGGGCCACGCGACGGTCGCCCACCAGACGGGGATGCTCTCGACGTACGCCGTCATCATGAACGGCGGCATCCTCGTGAACGTCGACGGCGACCGCTTCGGCGACGAGTCCGCTGGCTACTCGGAGTTCGCCATCGACGTGCTCCGTCAACCGGGCGGTGTCGCCTTCGAGCTGTTCGACGGGCGCATCTTCGAGAAGCTCCAGGGGCAGTTCGACGACTTCGACGACGCGGTCGAACTCGGCGCGTACGACCACGCCGACACCGCCGCGGCCCTCTGTGAGATTATCGGCTGTGCGCCCGACGCCGCGACCGCGGCAGTCGAACGGTACAACGCGGCCGTCGCGGATGGCGACCCCGACGAGGTCGGGCGCACGGACGGCGTCCACACGCTCTCGCCGCCCTTCTACGGCACCAAGATTACGGGGTCGCTCTTTCACACGCAGGGGGGCCTCGTCGTCGACGGCGACGCGCGCGTCCTCCGCGCCGACGACACGCCCGTCGAGAACCTCTACGCGGGCGGTGGGGTCGCGTGCGGAATCAGCGGCCACGGCGCGGGCGGCTACCTCAGCGGCAACGGCCTCACGGCGGCGCTGGGACTCGGACGGCTCGCCGGCATCCACGCTCGGAAGTCGCTCAGCGAGTGAACCGTCGGGGGCCGCCGCCGCGTCTCACTCGCTCGCCGGGAGCCGTCGCCCGACGGCCAGAGAGACGAGCGCCGCCCCCGCGAGCCCCACGAACGCTTCGTCGAACAGTCCCGCGTCGGCGAGAAGCCCGATTCCCGCGGGGGTGGCGGCGGCGAACACCAGATACAGCGTGCGGATGAGCCCGAAGCCGCTCGCCTGGATGGACGCTGGCATGACCGAGATGGTCAGCGAGTTGATGACCGGCCAGAACCCGAGATGGACGCCGAGGAGCACTGTCACGAGCGTGAGACCCACCAGCCCCTCGACGAACGGCAGGACGAGGAGGCCGGCGATGGTCGTGACGGTGGTGAGAGTCAGGGTCCGCTTCGGGCCGAACGTGTCCGCGGCGACCCCTGCCAGCGGCTGGACGACGACGCCGGTGGCGAAGAAGAGGCCGAACAGGGTGGCCCCGTTGGCGTCCGAGAGCGCCTTCTCGCTCACCAGATACGCCGGATAGAAGCTGGTGAACCCCTGGTAGACCGCCGACATGGTGAACATCATCGCCGTCAGACGCAGCGGCGTCGGCTGACGGACGCCCGCGAGGACCGCCCGCACCGACAGCGACTCCCGCGACGGTGTCGCGTGCGTCCGGCGAGGGACGGTCAGCCACAGCGCCCCGACCGTGAGGAACACGGGGACGACGAGGACCGTGAACCCGCTCCGCCAGCCCAGTGTCGTCGCGGCGACGACACCCGCGAGCACGGGGAGGAGGGACGTCCCGACGTTGCCGGCCGCCTGGTTCAGCCCGATGGCCGTGCTCGCCACGCGCGGGTAGACGTCCGAGATGACGGTCAGCCGCGTCGTCGAGAACAGGCCGGAGCCGACGCCGAACAGCACCGCCGCCGCGACGAACGCGGCCAGGCCCGGCGCGGCGGCGGCGACGGCGAGACTGAGCCCCGTGACCGCCATGCTCCCCACGAGGACCGCCCGGTCGCCGACGCGGTCACCGAGGAGTCCACCGGGGAACTGCGTGAGGGCGTACGCCAGCCACAGGAGCGTCAACACCACCCCGGCAGTCGCGAGCGAGATGTCCAGAGCGACCCGGACGCGCGGAATCAGCGCCGGGAACACGACGCGCCCGCCGATGGCGAAGAACCACCCGACGGTGACGACGAGGAAGACCCACCCGCGGCCGTCGCGCCAGAGTTCCTCACCCAGTGCGGCGAGGTGGCTCCGGACGCTGTCGATGTCGGGTCGCTGCATCCACCGCTCCCGACTGCGCCGGGTGGCTTCGCTGTATCGGTTGCGGTGACCCCGGGTCGGGAGGCGGGTCGCCCCGTGTGCGTCAGACCGGGCGACGAACCTGCGTGCCGTACCCCTTGTCGCCGACGACCTCTCCTTCGGCGAAGGCCACCTGCCCGCGGACGACTGTGTGGGTCGGCCAGCCCGTCACCGCCCGGCCCTCGTAGATAGAGTAGTCCGACCCGGCCTGCAGGAGGTCGGCGGTGACCGTCTTCGTCTCGTCGAGGTCGACGACCACCAGGTCGGCGTCGGACCCGACACGGATGGTCCCCTTCTTCGGGTAGAGCTTCCACGCCTTCGCCGTGTTCGTGCTCGTCACCGCCACGGCGCGTTCGAGCGAGATGCGGCCCGCGTTCACCCCCTCCGAGAGTATCAGCGGGAGCATCGTCTGCGTGCCCGAGAAGGCGAGTCCCGTCTCCCAGATGTCCGCGCCCACCTTCTCGGCCGTCGTGTTCCGCACGTGGTCGGTCCCGATACAGGAGATGGTGCTGTCGGCGACGCGCGCCCACAGCGTGTCGCGGTCCCACGCCGACCGGATGGGCGGGGTGACCTTCATCCGCTCGTCGCAGGCCTCGCTCGTGAGCGTGAGGTAGTGTGGACAGGTCTCGCCCCACGCGCCGTAGCCCGCCGCTCTGAGCGCGGCGAGTTCGTTCGCGGTCGTCCCCGAGGAGATGTGGACGGCGTAGAAGTGGTCGTCGTAGCCGTGGGTCTTCGCGAGCGACGCGCCGGCGACCATGCTCTGGGTTTCGGCGGAGCCCGGAAAGCGCTCTCGCAGCGCGTCGTAGCCCGCGTCCGCCGGACCGGGGTCGAGGAGCGACTGCGTGAGCTCGGGGTTCTCGGAGTGGTAGCCGAGCGTCGTCGGCGCGTCGACGGCGGCGAGCGACCGGACTAGCCCGTCACCGATGTCGTCCAGCAGGTCGCGGTCGAGGCCGAACTTCTCGCGGGCGAGGTACTTGTAGAGGACGTACCACTTGAACGAGGTGATTTCCAGTTCGGAGACGATTCGGGGGAGTTCGCCGACGTGCGTCTCGGTGAGCACCCCGAGGGTGTAGAAGTAGTCGTGGTAGCTGTTCGCCTCGCTCTGGGCGACGTAGCCGTCCATGACCGCCAGGTAGGGGTCGGGCCGTCGGAAGATGTTCCCGACGGTGGTGACCCCGCCGACTAGGTCGCCGTGCGTCTCGGTCGCGTGGTCTTCGGCGTAGTCGTGGTGGAGGCCGTAGTGGACGTGCGGGTCGATGGCCCCCGGCAGGACGTACTTCCCGGTGGCGTCGACCTCGTCGTCACCCGACAGCGTGTTCGGCGCGGCGATGGCCGAGATGACGTCGCCGTCGGCGGCGACATCGGCGCGAAACGTCCCGTGTTCGACGGTGACGACGGTCCCGTTCCGAACGACGAGGTCGTGGGTCCTCACGCCGCCACCTCCTCGAGATACCTCTGGACCTCGCCGGTCGATGCGGCCTCGGCGAACGACGCGGACGCGTCCAGTAGCGCGATGGCTGTCGACGCCTGCACCCGGTCGAAGACGCACTCGCGCGGGGCGAGGACCGCGAACCCGTGCTGGGCGGCATCGAGCATCGTCGACCGGACACATCCGCTCGCCGCACAGCCGAGGGCGACGACCGGGTCACGCCGGGCGCGCACGAGCCGCGAGAGCAGGTCCGTCCCGGAGAAGGCGCTCGAGGACGACCTGTCGCGGACAGCGTCGCCGTTCTGTGGCGCGACGGCGTCGACGACGTCGACGACGTCGACGTGGTCACCGAAGAGGTGTCGTTGCAGGTGGATGGCCAGGACGGCCGGGACGGCCCCCCGCACCGGGCGGACGTCCAGCCCCGGCAGTGGCTTCGGGCCCGTCGCGTCGAGGACGGCACGGTCCTGCGGGGAGAGGCAATCTGCGGGGTCTGTTGACACCATGAGTACTGCTCACAGGTGCCATATTCGGGTCAGCGTCTTAACCGTGTCTCTCCCCCGCTTATGCCTGGTTGGTGACGTCCGCCCGGCCGATGAGTCGGCCATGAACGTCGCCGCTATCGGCCCCGCGATGAGCGTCGCCCAGTCGATAACCGTGATGGTCTCTAGTGGCCGCTGGTGCATCGCTGGACGTTCTCCGGAGGGATGATAAGCGCTCGTGCGATGGGCGGGTCGCCCCCGACCGCCGCAGGAACCCTTTTGCCATCACCCCTCACAGAGCCACTCGTATGCCACCTTCACCCACACCACTGTCGACGCCGCGGGCGGTGGTCGAGGAGTTCTTCGACCGGATGGCCGACGAGCGCCGCGACACCATCGCCGAGCTGTTCGCCGACGACGCCGTCGTCACGCTCCCGGGTGCGCGCTTTTCGGGCCCCGACGCCCCGGGTGAGTTCCTGGCGTTCCTCGCGCCCCGGTACGAGTGGGCCGAAAAGGAGTTCGACAGGTGGCTCGAGAGCGGCGACGAGGTCGTGAGCATCGGGACGCTCTCCGGCGTCGACCGGGCGGGCGACGCGTTCGAAGGGGTCCGCTACGTCGACGTCTACGAGGTCGTCGACGGCCGCATCACGCGGCTCGACATCTGGAACGACCTCGCCGTCGAGGGTGTGGTATGACCGCGCCGTCGACCGAGCGCACGGGCGTCCTCTTCGCCCTGCGTGATGACCCCTCGCTCGTCCAGTTAGCCGAGGAGCTGGGGTACGAGAGCGCGTGGAGCGCCGAAGGACAGGGCAAGAGCGCCTTCGGGAAGCTGGAACGCTGGGCGGTGCACACCTCGACGATCAGACTCGGGACGGGCATCGTCAACGTCTTCTCGCGGACGCCCGCGGCGCTGGCGCAGGAGGCCGCGACGCTCGACGCCCACTCCGACGGCCGCGCCATCCTCGGCCTCGGCGTCGCGCATCCGGGGGTCGTCGAGGGGTTTCACGGCCTCCCGTTCGAGCGCCCGCTCGCCCGCATGGACGAGTATATCGGGCTCTTGCGTCGGTATCTCGCTGGCGTTGCCGAGCCGTTCGACGGCGAGTTCTGCTCGCCCGAGCGGACGAGCTTCTGGGACGCCTTCCAGCCACCTCGGGCCGAGATTCCCATCTACAACGCCGCGCTCGGTCCCGCGAACATCCGGCTCACCGGCCAGTTCGCCGACGGGTGGCTTCCCAACCTGTACCCGCTCGACGCGTTCGACGAGGCGCTCGACCAGCTTCGCGTCGGAGCCGAGCGGGCCGGGCGGGACGTCGACGATATCGACGTCGCGATGTACGTCCTCACCGCCGTCGACGACGACGCCGACGTCGCCCGGCGACTGGCCGCCGAACACGTCGTCTACTACCTCCGGGACATCCCGGGCTACTACGACAGACCGGCGGCCGAGGCGGGGTTCGCCGACGAGGTGCAGTCGGTGAAGGCCGCCGACTCGACCGCCGAGGCGCTCGAACACGTCTCCGACGGCTTCCTCGACACCCTGGCGGTGTGGGGTACTCCCGACGAGACGCGCACGCGACTCGCCGCGATTCGCGAGGCCGGCGTCGACCTCCCCATCGTCCGCGCGCCGACGGCCGCCGACCGAGACCAGGCCGAACGCGTCGTCCGGACGTTCGCCCCCACCCACTCGTGAGCCGGCCCGCCGGTACCCACGCTCTCCGCTCGCGACGTCACGGGAGGTAGCTTTTAGCGGGCTCGCCGCGCACGGGGCGTATGCTACCGAGTACCGTCGACCTCGTCGTGCGCGACGCACGCGTCGTCACCCCCGAAGGGACGCGTCGCGGCGGGGTCGCCGTCGACGATGGGGTCATCGTCGCCGTGGCGGCCGACCCGACGCTCCCGCGCGGCGACCAGGAGGTCGACGCCGAGGGGAACTACCTCATCCCGGGGCTTATCGACCCACACGTCCACCTCGGGCGACGGGGCACGGGCTATCCGGAGCAGCTCGTAGTCGACTTCGAGACCGAGACGCGCGGCGCACTGTTCGGCGGTGTGACCTCGCTGTTGAACTTCGTCGAACAGGGCGGCCACTACGTGCCCGACCTCGACGTCTTCATCGAGGTCGGCGAGGCGAACTCGTACATCGACTTCGGCTACCACGTGGTGATGAGTCACGCCCACCACATCGACGAGATACCCGCCCTCGCCGAGCGGGGGGTGACGTCGTACAAGATGTTCTTCAACATGTACAAGTACAGCGACATCGACATCGAGCCCTGCGAGGCCGACCGGGTCTACCGGGTTCTCGCGCAGGTGGCCGAGATTCCGGGAGCGGTGGGGATGTTCCACGCGGAGAACGCCGAACTCCAGCGCGAGTGCGAACGCCAGATCCGAGCGGCGGGCCGTCACGACCTCCGGGCGTGGGCCGACGCCTCGCCCCCCGCGGCGGAGGCGATGCAGATCGACCAGATCGGTCACCTGTCGAGCCTCGCCGACGCGCGCTGTTACGTCGTTCACGTCAGCAGCGCCGAGGGTGTCGCGGCCGTCACCCGCGCCCGAGACCGGGGGGCGGACGTCGTCGGCGAGACCCTGGTGACGTTCCTCGCCAACACGGTCGAAGACGACCTCGGCGTCTGGGGGAAGGTGTCGCCACCGCTCCGCGGCCCTCGCCACCAGAAGGCGCTGTGGGAGGCGGTTCGCGTGGGTGCCATCGACCACATCGGGTCGGACCACGTCGCCATGACCGTCGAGGAACAGGAACTCGGCGAGGGACGGTACGGCGAGCACTTCTGGGACGCCCCTCCGGGTATCCAGCCGGGCATGGAGTTCATGCTCCCGATGCTGCTCACGGAGGGGTACAACCGGAACCGGCTCTCGATGGAGCGACTCGTCGAGGTCTGCTCGACGAACAACGCCAAGCGGTTCGGGCTCTACCCCCGCAAGGGGGCCATCGCGGTCGGCTCGGACGCCGACCTGGTCGTCGTCGACCCCGACCGCGAGACGACGGTCGACGACGACTTCTTCCACACCCGCGAGCCCCGCTGGTCGTCGGTCCACGGGCGCGACGTGAAGGGGATGGCGACTCACACCATCGTCGGCGGCGACCTCGCCGTCGCGGACCGCACGCTGCTCGCCGACCCCGGCGGCGGACGGTTCCTCGCCCGCGGGCCGGCGGGGGAGCGGGCGCTGTGAGCGCGCCCGCGTGTCTCGCTGATTCGAACACCGCAACCGTCACGTCCCTCGACTGTGTGGACGACGTGACCACACGTCATGACTGAACGACCGTGGGACGACCTGCTCTCCGAGCGTGACCGCCAGGTCATCGAGGCGGCAGGCTACGACGCGCGAGGCGCATCGAACTGGAACACGAGAGGGGTCGGCGAGCGACCGATGGTGCTCGTCGTGGACATGCAGCGGCTCATCGTCGCCGAGGACGTCTCCATCTTCGAGGCCATCGAGGAGACGTCGCGTATCGCCATCGGTGAGGGGGCGTGGCGGGCGATGGCGGAGATGGTCGACCTCGTCGAACGAGCCCGTGAGTTGGGACACCCCATCACTTACACCCGAGTCGTCCCGCCCGCGTACGACGACCCCGGGCATCCGGACCTGGCGGTGGTCGACGCGCTCGCGCCCGCCCCCGAAGACGACGTCCTCGACAAGCGCTACGCCAGTTGCTTCCACGGGACGGACCTCGTCTCGCGGCTCGTCCGGGCGGGCGTGGACACCCTGGTCGTCGTCGGCGGCACGACGAGCGGCTGTCTCCGGGCGACGGTCGTCGACGCCCAGCAGTCCGGCTTCAACGTGGTCGTCCCCCAGGAGTGCGTCTTCGACCGCCTCGACCTCTCACACCGCGTCTCCCTGCTCGACATGTGGATGAAGTACGCCGACGTCCGCGAGACGACCGAAGTGCTCGCGATGCTCGAATCGGTCGCCCGTTAGTCGTGAGACGTCCTGCGTCTCGGCCGACGTCTCGTTTGTGGGACAATAGTTATCATCCCGCGCTCGCCTCTGAGACGGTATGACTGGTGCGACCATGGCCCAGCAGATACTGGCGTCCCACGCCGACCGGGCGTCGGTCTCACCGGGCGAACACGTCACCGTGACGCCCGACTGGGTCCTCACCCACGACCTCTCGACGTACCCGGTGATGAACCGGCTGGCCGAACTCGGCTTCGACCGGGTCGCTCGCCCCGACCGCCACGTCGTCGTCTTCGACCACCACGTCCCCTCGAAGAGCAGCCTCATCACCGACCACCTGAACGAGGTCGAGGCGTGGGTTCGCGAACAGGGCATCGAGCACTTCTTCCCCGCCGGCTCCGGCATCTGCCACAACGTCCTCGCGGAGGAGGGGTTTTCGACCCCCGGTGCGCTCATCCTCGGCGCGGACTCGCACACGACGACCCACGGCGCGTACGGCGCGTTCGGGACGGGCATCGGCCACACCGACTGCGCGGACGCGCTCGGCACCGGGCGGCTGTGGCTGCGCGTCCCCGAGACGCGGCGGGTCGTCGTGGAACACACCCTCCCTCCCCACACGTCGGCGAAGGACCTCGGGCTCTTTTTGATGGGGCAGCTGACGGCGAAGGGAGCCATCTACGAGGCGCTGGAGTACCACGGCGAGGGCGTCGAAGCGCTCGCGATGTACGAGCGGCGGACGCTCTCGAACCTCGCCGTCGAAGTTGGGGCGATGGCCGGACTGGTGCCGCCCGACGAGACGACGGCGGCGGCCGTCGAGGACGTGGCACGACGCGCGCCCGACGTCGTGACGCCCGACGACGACGCCGCGTACGTCGGCGAGGTCCGCGTCGACGCCCGGACGGTCGAGCCGCTCCTCGCGCGTCCCTCGCGCGTGGACAACGTCGGGAGCGTCGCCGACCACGTCGGTACCCGCGTCGACCAGGTGTTCGTCGGCACCTGCAACAACTCCGACTACGAGGACATCGCCGCCTTCGCCCGGCTCGTCGAGGACGAGACCGTCGCGTCGGGAACGGACCTCATCGTCATCCCGGGGAGCCGGCGGGCGCTCGTGCGACTCAACGACGCGGGGCTCACCAACGTCATCGTCGAGGCCGGCGGCATGGTCGGCACCCCCGGCTGCGGCCCCTGCTTCGGCGCGCACGGCGGCATCCTCGGCGAGGGCGACGTCTGTCTCGGGACGATGAACCGCAACTTCCCCGGGCGGATGGGTGAGGGGGAGATCTACCTCGGCAGCCCCGAGACGGCGGCCGCGACTGCCATCTACGGCGAGATAACCGACCCCCGGGAGGTCCGCTGATGGAGCGTCGCGGGCGCGTTCACCGGCTCCCCGACGACGTCGACACCGACCAGATCCTCCCCGGCGAGTTCCTGACGACGGTGCCGAACGAGGAACTCGGCGAGTACGCGCTTCGGGGGTACGACCCCGACTTCGCGGCGCGCATCGAAGCCGGTGACGTCCTCGTCGCGGGGACGAACTTCGGGCTCGGCTCCTCTCGCGAGTCGGCCCCGGTCGCGCTCCGGAACGCGGGGGTGGGCGCCATCGTCGCGGAGTCGTTCGCGCGCATCTTCTACCGGAACGCCATCAACGTCGGCCTCCCCATCGCCGTCGTGCCCGGAATCTCCGACCACGTCTCCGACGGCGACACCCTCCGGGTCGACGTCGCTCGCGGCGAGGTGGAGAACCTCACCACCGGCGAGTCGTTCGACACCGACCCGCTCCCGCCCGACCTGCTGGAGATACTCGAAGCCGGCGGGCTGGTGGCGTACCGACAGCGTGCGACGCGCTAGTCCTCTCGGGCGAACCGCGCTGCGTACTGCGTCTCGCGCTCGTCGTACTTTTCCTCCAGGCGGTTCCACTCGCCCTTCGCCGTGATGTCGTCGCGCTCGTCCCACTCGACCATCCGGTCGAGGACCGACCGCTGGCTCCCCTCGGCGATAACCGTCTCGTACACCTCCCTGACCGTCTTGAGTGCGGCCTTGAACGCGTCGGAGGGGTGGATGGCGACGTCGTAGCCGAGGGCGTGTAGCTCCTGTTTCGACAGGGGCGGCGTCTTTCCCTTCGCCGCCATGTTCGCGAGGTGTGGGCCGTCGACGGCGCTCGTCACCTCCCGCATCATCTCCGGGGAGGTGGGGGCCTCGACGAAGAGGACGTCGGCACCGGCGTCGCGGTAGAGTTCCGCCCGGGCGATGGCGTCCTCGACGCCCGAGACGGCGATGGCGTCGGTGCGGGCGATGACGAGGAAGTCGTCGTGCTCCCGTGCGTCGACGGCGGCTTCGACCTTCGCGGCGAACTCGGCGGCGTCGACGAGGCGCTTCCCCGCGAAGTGCCCGCACTTCTTCGGGAAGTCCTGGTCCTCTAGCTGGATGGCCGCGACGCCGGCGCGCTCGTACTCCTTGACCGTCCGGCGGACGTTGAGCGCGTTCCCGTACCCGGTGTCGCCGTCGGCGACGAGCGGCACCGAGAGGACGCCCGCCATCTGTCGGGCGCGCGCGGCCATCTCCGTCATCGTCGTGAGGCCGATATCGGGGCCGCCGTGGACCGACGAGGAGACGCACGACCCCGACATGTACACCGCCTCGGCACCCGCCTGTTCGGCCATCCGCGCGGTGAGGGCGTCCCAGGCACCGTGGGCGATGAGGATACCTTCCGAACCGAGTCGCTCGCGTAAACTCACACGCATGACCTCCGTGGGTGAGACGGGGCCTTCAAGCTGTGCGTCGGGGCACGCCCGGGCTGTGACCGCCCCTCACCCCGTGTTGGCGAGGCCGCCGTCGACGACGAGCGAACTCCCGGTGACGTACGCCGACCGGTCGCTCGCCAGATAGACGACCGCCTCGGCGACGTCGCCCGGGACGCCGAACCGCCCGAGCGGGATTCGGGACTCGAACGCCTCCCCGCGGGCGGTGTCGACGACCGCCGAGTCACGTCGCGTCATCGCCGACTCGACCACGCCCGGGTGGACGGCGTTCACCCGGATTCCCGCGTCACCGAGTGCGTCCGCCATCGCGTACGTCATCAGACGGACGGCTCCCTTCGAGGCGGAGTACGCCACGTAGTCGCCGACGCCGTACAGGCCGGCCGTGCTGGAGAGGTTGACGATGCTCCCGCCTCGCCCCCCGTCGACCATTGCCCGCGCCGCGGCCTGCGCCCCGAAGAAGACGCCGCGGGCGTTGACGGCCATCACCTCGTCGAACACCGCGGGCGTCGTCTCGAGGAACTCGCTGGCGCGGAAGACGCCCGCGTTGTTCACCATCACGTCCACGCCGCCGAGACCCGCTGCGGCGTCGATTACTGCCTCGAACGCCGCGGGGTCGGCGACGTCGCAGGTGACGAACGCCGCCTCGACCTCGAACGCCGATTCGATCCGTTCGACGGTCGGCGGGCCCCCCTCGCGCGGCGTCTCGCGTCGGTCCGCGACGACCACGTTCGCCCCGTCGCGGGCGAGCGCGGCGGCGATTTCGCGCCCGATACCGCTCGCCCCACCGGTCACGACGGCCGTCTTCCCCGCGAGTTCGCCCGTGCCCGCTCGCTGGTCGGTCACGACTGGCCCCACGGTGTGCGGGCCTCGACCGTCCGCCGGCGTGTGTCCGCGTCAGTAGCCGTCGACGCGCGAACGATGGGCCGGTCAGCCCTCGCGTCGGGTGGGGTCGCGAACCGTGTGCGGGCCGCTCGCTCGGTGCCGGCCAGCCCTCTCGACTCGTCGAGGGTGGGGTCGTCGAGCAGGCCGAGTGTGCGTCGGGTGTGTGTCGCTTCGACTGTCACGAGTGTTCACGCCGCTCACACGTGTCGGAGCCGACAAAACCGTTCCGTCTGGACGGTACAGCGGCTCACAGGCCTGAAACCGGCCGGAGACGAAAGTTTATTGCTCGGAAGCCGGAACTACTGCCAGATGGTCGCACTCCTCGAGACGGATGGGCTCACCAAGACGTTCGGCGCGCTCGTCGCGAACGACGGCATCTCCATCTCGGTACCGGACGGCGCGGTGAGGGGTATCATCGGTCCGAACGGGAGCGGCAAGTCGACGTTCTTCAACACGCTCACCGGCTTCTATCAGGCCGACGGGGGGACGGTCACGTTCGACGGGACGGACGTCACCGGGTGGTCGACGCACGCCATCGCCCGCCGTGGACTCGCCCGGACGTTCCAGATCGTCTCGCCGTTCGAGGACCTGACGGTCAAGGAGAACCTGCTCGCGGTGTACACGCCGGGCCTGCGGGTCTCCCGGGAGAAACGCGACCGCGCGGACGAGATTCTGGCGTTCCTCGAGATCGACCACATCGCCGACAACGAGGCCAGCGAGATGAGCGGCGGGCAGCAGAAGCTCCTCGAACTCGCGCGGGTGTTGATGCTCGACCCGAAGTGCATCCTCCTCGACGAGCCGACCGCGGGCGTCAACCCCGCGCTCCAGAACCGCATCCTCGACCGGCTCGAGGAGATGAACCGCCGCGGGAAGACGTTCATCATCGTCGAGCACGACATGTCGCTCATCGAGCGGTTCGCCGACTCGGTCACCGTCTTCGACCAGGGGCGCGTCATCGCCGAGGGCTCGTTCGACGAGGTGAAAGGGGACGACCGGGTCCGAGAGGCGTATCTCGGGAGCGAGGCGGGCGTGGAGGACGTCCTCCCATGACCGCCGCCGAGTCCCCGGCGACGGACGGCCAGGTGGACCGACCGCGACTCGTCGGCCGGGACATCGTCACCGGCTACGGCAGTTCGGAAATCCTCCACGGCGTCTCGGTCGAGAGCCACGACGGTGTCACCTGTATCTTCGGCCCGAACGGCAGCGGCAAGTCGACGCTCATCAAGGCGCTCAACGGCATGGTCCCCGTCTGGTCGGGCGCTGTCACCTACGGAGAGACGGACCTCACGGCGATGGGTCCGAACGAGGTGGTCGCGAGCGGTATCATCACGCTTCCGCAAGACGGTGGGCTCTTCCCGAACCTCACCGTCCGCGAGAACCTCCGACTGGGTGGGTACACCGTCTCGGACAAGTCGGTCGTCGACGAGCGGCTGGAGGCGGCGCTGGCGGCGTTCCCCGACCTCCGAGACAAGCTCTCCTCGAAAGCGCGCGCGCTCTCCGGCGGCCAGCAGATGATGGTCAGCTTCGGGCGGGCGATGATCTCGGACTCGGACGTCTTCTTGCTCGACGAGCCGAGCGCCGGCCTCTCGCCCACGCTCGTCGACGACGTCATCGACCAGGTCCGCACTCTCGTCGACCACGGCGCGCAGGTCGTCCTCGTCGAACAGAACGTCCGCGCCGCGCTTCGCATCGCGGACCACGTCTACATCCTCGCCCAGGGGAAGACGCAGTTCGACGGGCCGGCGACGGCCCTCAGCGAGGAGGACGAACTCATCGAACTCTACCTCGGGCTCGAGTAGCGCTGTTCGGTCACGTCACCGAGACGCGAGCACCCCGAGCTCCCGTGGCGTGACCGAACGCTCGCGGACCGCCGGCCACAGCGTGTCCGCCGCGTCGTCGCCGAGCACCGGCCCGACGAGTTCGTCGAACTTCTCGCGGAGTTCCGCTTCGGCCCAGGGACGCTCGGCCCCGCCCCGGGCGTGGACGACCTCCTCCTCGTAGGACTGCCCGTCGTCGAGCGTGACCCGCACACGTGCGCTTCGGGCGTCGGGGAGCCGTGCGGTGAGGTCGGACGCCCCCCGGACCGTCACGCGCTCGGCGAGTTCGAACGTCGCCGCGGAGCGGGCCCGCTCGTCGAACGACGGCTTCCCCGACGAGCCGGTGAGCAGGCGCGTCGCGACCGCGAACGGGATTGAGAACTTCGCCTGCAGCGCGTTCGTCGGGCGCACCGCCGTGAGTTCGGCCGCCATCGGATAGGTCTCGACGTCCACCTCGGCGACCCGGTCGGCGTCGAAGGAGACGCGTTCGAAGAGCGCGTCGAGCGCGTCCAGGGTGGGGTGGGTGTACCGACAGGCGGCGTGACGCTTGAAGTAGCCGCCCGTCACGTCCCACCGCTCGCCCAGGTCGCGAGTGAGTTCGTCGGCGTCGAAGCCGTCGCCGCAGGCGGGCGAGAGGTGACGGGCCACCCCACCCACCAGCCCGGTGAAGCCGGCCTCGGCGAGTTCGACGGCGAGCATCCCGTCGAGGTTGGCCTTGCCCGCGTAGCTGTTTCGTACCGTCGCCCCCTCCGTGGCGGCGGCCATCCGGGTGTGCTGTGCCCCGTTCGCGGCGATGCGCATCGCCGTCAGCGTCGTCTCGGCGTCCAGCCCCCGGAGCCGGGCGACACCGACGGCCGCCCCGACGGCCCCCCAGACCCCGTGTGGGTGGTAGCCGGCGGTCAGCGGAGCACAGGCTCGCGCGACACGGGTGACCACCTCGTAGCCGGCGACGAACGCGGTGAGGAACTCCTCGGTGGTGGCGTCCGTCGCGTCCCCCGCGGCGAGGACCGCCGGGAGGACGTGGATGGCCGGGTGGCCGGCGGCGTACTTGTGGCCCTCGTCGAGTTCGAGCACCGTGCCCGCGGTGCCGGTGACGAGCGCGGCGAGCCGCGGCGACAGCCGAGACGCGGTCCCGAGCACGGCCGCTGTCGGTGCCTGCGGCGCTGCCTCGTCCGCGAGGCGGTCGACGAGCGAGCCGACCGCGGGGTCGGTCGCCCCGCCGACGACCGCTCCCACCGTGTCTGCGATGACGAGCCCGACGTGTGTCTGGACCTCCGGTGGGACGTCCGCGAGCCTCAGGTCGGCCGCGAACGCCGCCGCCCGCGCCTCGGCGTCCGAGACGGGGTCGCCGCCCGCCGACGCGGCCACCTCACCGCGTTCCATCGTGTCTCTCCCCGCCCCCCGGCCGATTCGTGCTCCGCTGGCGCTCCCGTGTCGTCCGGGCAGTGCTCACACGTACCATGTACGGACCTGTCGGACGTAAGACTACATAGAGATTCGCGTCGTTCGCCTCTCACCCGGCCCGCGGCTGAACCGTCCGCCACGAATCCTCCCGTCTCACGGCCCAGCGGCCCGAGCGACGCCCGTCCGGTGTACGAAATTATAAGTAGAGTCACAGACTATACAGCGCATTGGTCAGCATGAGAGACAATAGCAAGACCCGCCCGTCGAGCAGACGTACGTATCTGAAAGCCATCGGTGTCGGCGTGACGGCAGGTCTCGCAGGCTGTACCGGCGGTGGTGGTGGAAGTGAGGGTGGCGGCAGCGAGGGCGGCGGCGGTGGCGGGAGCGAGGGTGGTGGTGGAAGCGAAGGCGGCGGCGGGACGTCGACGGGCGAGCCCCAGACGCCAATCGAAGAGGTCGTCATCGGTGCGAACCACCCGTTGACCGGTTCGCTCGGCCCGGCGGGGACCGCGATGTCGAACACGGGCAAGATTGCGGCGATGCACGTCAACGAGGCCGGCGGCATCGAGGCGCTCGACGGCGCACAGCTCCGGTTCATCAGCGCCGACAACGAGGGCACCCAGGAGCTCGGCGGCGAGGTCGAACAGCAGCTCATCGACGAGGGCGCACACGTCCTCACCGGCTGTTACTCCTCGCCGGTCACGCTGGCGGCCACGCAGGTGGCAGAGCGGACGGGTATCCCGCACATCATCGACGTCTCGGTCTCGAACGACATCCTGCAGGGGCGCGGGCTCAACTACACCTACCGCATCCAGACGCCCGCGAGCGGGATGGCGGGGAACTACGCCGACTTCATGCCGGTACTCGCTCGGGACAACGGCCAGACGATGGACACCGCCTCGCTCGTCTACCTCGACAACTCGTTCGGCCAGTCCATCCGGCAGACGCTCGTCGAGCGCCTCCCGGGTGAGAACGTCGAACTCGTCATGGAGTCGGCGTACTCGTTCGGCCAGGAGAGCTTAGACACCGAGGCGACGCAGGTCAAGGAGGCCGACGCCGACGCGTTCATCTTCGTCGGCTACGGTGCCGGTGGGATTCGGATGATGCAGTCGCTGCAGAACGTCGAGTATCGCCCGCCGATCATGTCGGGGACGTCGACGCCGACCTTCACCGACTCGGACGTCATCTCCCAGATCGGGGAGTTCGCGAACGGCGGGTTCGGCAACAACTACTCGTGGGACTACACCAACGACCTGACCGACCGCGTCTTCGCCGATTACCAGGCGGAGTACGACCGCCGGCTCGGCGTCACCCACGCGGTGATGACCTACTCTGTCGTGAGTGTCGTCCGGGCGGCGCTCGAGGAGGCCGGCTCCGCCGACCCCGACGACATCAACGAGGCGCTCAAGACCGTCTCCGTCGACGACCACCCCGCGGCGGCGGGCCCCATCGAGTTCCAGGAGAACGGTGAGAACGCCAACGCGCTCTCGCCGATGTACCAGGTCCAAGACCTCGAACCGGTCGTCGTCTGGCCCGAGGAGTACGCACAGGCCGACGTCCAGTTCTGACCCGGCACCTGTTCCCGTCTCTCACTGCACCCACCATACCCCGATCCACTCATGCTCACGCTCACGCTTCCGCTCATCACGCCCGACGACGTCGTCGGGCCGCTCTCGGAGTTCGTCCAGGACGTCGTTACCCTGGACCCCGTCCTGTTGCAGCTCGGCGTCTTCGCCGTCTTGCTCGGCGGCGTCTTCGCCCTCGCCGCGCTCGGCCTGACGCTCATCTTCGGGGTGATGGACGTCGTCAACTTCGCCCACGGCATGCTCATCGTCACCGGCATGTACACCGTGTTCTTCCTCACGACGACGTTCGGCGTGAACCCGTTCCTCGCGATTCCCGTCGCCGTCGCCTTCCTCTTCGTCGTGGGCGTCGTCATCAGCGTCACCTCCATCGAACCCATCATCGAGGCACCCCAGGAGAACCAGTTCATCGTCACGCTCGGGCTGACGTTCATCCTGCTGGCGATCATCCAGATCATCTTCACGGGCGACCCCCGATCCATCGCGCTCGACCTCGGCCGCATCGACTTCTACGGCGCGCTCATCCCGCGCGGGCAACTCTACGCGCTCGCCCTCGCCGTCGTGGCGATGGCCGGGCTGTGGGTGTTCCTCCAGAAGACCGAACTCGGGACCGCGATTCGCGCCACCGCGGACAACCGCGACGGCGCGTGGTACGTCGGCATCAACGTCCCGCACATCGACCACCTCACGGTGGGTATCGGGAGCGCGCTCGCCGGCCTCGCGGGGTCGGCTATCGTCATCTTCTCGCCGTTCGACCCGTTCATCGGCGAGTCGTATCTGGTGAAGGCGTTCGTCATCGTCGTCCTCGGCGGGCTGGGGTCGTTCCCCGGCGCGCTCGTCGGTGGCCTCATCGTCGGATTCATCCAGGTGTTCGGCGGCTTCTACCTGCCGGGCACGGTCAACGAGGTGCTCATCTTCGTCCTGTTCGTCCTCCTCCTCTACCTGAAACCCACGGGCCTGTTCGGGGCTCGGGAGGTGTGACGTGAGTCGAGACGCCCTCGGGACCGAGACGGTGCGCGCCCGGCTCGACGCCTGGTCGTACGGCTTCCTGCTGAAGGGTGGGGCCGGCTTCGGCCTGCTCGCGCTCTTGCCGATGATCATCGAGTTCGAACTGCTGGGGTTCAGCCTCGGCTCCGTGTTAACGCTGAAGATGCTCATCGTGACGCTCGTGTTCGCCTACGCCAGCCAGTCGTGGAACATCGTCTCGGGCTTCACCGGCTACTTCTCGTTCGGCCACGCCGCCTTCTTCGGCATCGGCGCGTACGCCACGATGAAGCTCGCCATCGACTTCGCGGTCAACCCGTGGGTCGGCATGCTCGTCGGTGGTGTGGTCGCGATGGTCGTCGGCTTCGCCGTCGGCTACCTCAACTTCCGGTACAACCTCCGCGGGCACTACTTCGCGCTGGCGACGTTCGCCGTCGCGATGCTGTTCTCGGTCGGGACCAACAACGTCAGCGAACTCCGCGGGGCCATCGGCTTCTACCGCCCGTTCCCCCGCGACTACGGCCTCGACTACGGCCTCGCGGCCTTCCAGTTCACGAGCGACCTGCCGTACTACTACCTCATCCTCGGCCTGCTCGTCGTCGTCACGACGGTCGCCTACGCCATCCGGGAGTCCCAGGCGGGGCTGTATCTGTTCGCCATCAGGGAGAACGAGGACGCCGCCGCCAGCGTCGGCATCCCCACCTACCGCTACAAGATGCTCGCGACGGGCGTCAGCGCCTTCTTCACCGCGTGGGCCGGGTCGTTCTGGAGCATGTACTTCGAGATCGTCCGCCCGGACACCGTCTTCGGCCTCTTCAAGAACGTCGAAATCCTCCTCCCGGCGGTCGTCGGCGGCATCGGGACGGTCGCCGGTCCCATCCTCGGGGCGTTCGTCGTCTTCCCGCTCGCGGAGTTCTTCCGCGTCAACGTCGACCAGGTCGTCGGCCTCGACGACGTCGTCTACGGCGTCGCGCTCGTCGCCATCGCGCTGCTGCTCCCCAACGGCCTCATCTCGCTCCGCGAGCGGTTCGGCCGCTCCCGGTGACGTCATCCATGTCGCTCGAAATCTCCCTCACTGACCGGGTCGCCATCGTCACCGGCGCGAGCGCCGGTATCGGCCGCGGCATCGCCCTCGCGCTCGCGCAGGCAGGTGCGAGCGTCGTCGTCGCCGACGTCGACGAGACACCGCCGACGGGCGAGGTCGTCCCCACCGTCGAGGCCATCGAAACAGCCGGCGGCGAGGCGCGCTACGTCGAGACCGACGTCGCCGACGGCGACGCGGTCGAGGCGCTGGTCGCCGAGACCGTCGCGTCCTACGGCGGGCTCGACGTGCTCGTCAACAACGCCGGCGTCTCACACGACGGCACTGTCGAGGAGACGACACCCGAGACCTGGGACCGCGTCCTCGGGGTGAACCTCACCGGCGTCTACCACGGCGTCCACCACGCGATGCCCGTGTTGAAACGGAGCCCCGCCGCCCGGGTCATCAACGTCGCCTCCCAGCTCGCGCTCGTGGGTCGTCCGCGGAAGCCGGCCTACCTCGCCTCGAAGGGCGGTGTCGTCTCGCTCACCCGGCAACTGGCCGTGGACTACGCGGACGTGCCCGTCCTCGTCAACGCTATCTGCCCCGGCGTCGTCCGGACGGAACTCACCCGGGAGGCGCTGTCGGACCCCGACTCGAGCGCCTTCCTCGAATCGGCGACGCTGCTTCCGTACCTCGGCGACCCCGACGACGTCGGCGCGATGGCCGCGTTCCTCGCCTCGGACCTCGGGCGATACATCACCGGACAGTGTCTCGTCGTCGACGGCGGCTACACGGCGCACTGACCCGACTGACCCTCGCGTGTGGGACCCTCGGTCCAGAAGACGACCTCAGGGACCGCGTCTGAGCGCCTCGCCGACGGCGCGCGCGTCACGCTCGCGAATCGACACGAGCGCGTCGAACGCCTCGTCCGCGTCGTCGAGGCGGGACGCGAGCAGTCGCCGCCACTTCTCTCGGAGGGCGTCCGTCCCCGGGAAGTTCCGGTAGTCGCCCGGCGGGTCGATGCACTCGGCCGCCACGGTCGACCCGTCGGTGTGGGTCACCGCGACGCGCGCGCTCCAGTGTTCGGGGAACGTCTCCTCGTACTGTTCGTCGTAGTGAACGCTGACGCGCGCTGCGAGCGCCCGGACCGCGGGGTCCGAGAGGGACGTCTCGTCGAAGTCGTCGAGCCAGAACGGGCCGCTCGTGAGGTAGCGCGCGAGGACGTAGGGGATGGAGAACTTCGCGCTCGTCGCGTTGGTGTAGTCGGTGTAGTCGAGGTCGCAGGCGTTGCGATACGAGTAGACGTCGATGGCGTCGACCCGTTCGACGTCGACCTCGTCGGCGAGTTCTTCGACCGCACCCAGCGGGGCGTGGGTGTACCGACACGACGGGGCGAACTTGTAGTAGTTCGTCTCGATCTCCCACGTCTCACCGAGTTCGGCGAAGGCGCGGTCGAACGCCTCGCCTTTCAGTTCCCGGAGCGGGTCGTACACGTGATGCATGGCCGCGCGCGACCCCGCGAGCCCGGAGTCGGCCAACAGCGCCGCGTTGACGCCCGCCTGTGCGGAGAACCCCGCGGTGTAGTTCCGCGCCGGCGCACCCTCGCGGTAGGGGTCCCACATCGAGACCACGGCCAGGTTCGCCCCGAGTCTGAACGCCTCCAGCACTGCTTCCTCGTCGGCACCGAGCGCGATGGCCCCCGCGACCGCGGGCCCGAGCGTCGTCCACGTCGAGTGGGGGTCACGGACGAGCCACGGGAGCGCCTCGTTCATCCGGTCTTTCATGAGGAAGATGGCGTTCTCGATGCGTGCACACAGTTCGTACGCCTTCACCACCCCTTCGACGAGGCGTTCGCCGTCGGCGTCGGCGTGCTCTGCGAGGGCGAACCCCCCGACGACGACGCCGGCCCCGACGTGCCCGCCGGTGTTGTGTCCCTCTTCGATCTCCTGTGAGATGCTCGCCGTCCCGTTCAAGAGTGCGGCGCTGCCCGCGTCGGCCGTCCGTTCCGTCCCCACGACGGAGGCGTCGCCCGCCCCGAGCGCCACCTGCGCGGAGACGGCGTCGTTCGCCGGGACGGCCGCGCCCGCGACGGTCGCCGTGAGGACGTCCGCGACGACCTGCGCCCCCCGGTCTCGGACCGCGGGCGGAACGGGGCCAGAGAGGAACGCTGCGACGTCGCTGAGCCAGGCGCTGTCTTCCGGCACGCTAACCATGTGAGTCGCTCACCCCACGCCGGTATAACTGTTCGTGACGGCCCGCTGAGACGCGCGTCGGCGAGCCTCGGTGTCACCACCGGAGACCATACGATTATGTGGAACGGTCACTTCCCTCGGGTATGTCCGCGCACGACTGCCCGTCTCACACTCTGACCGCCGCGGCCCCCACCGACGCCCATGGTGGGTGAAGCACAGCATCCCACGGGTGACGTGGGCCCCCTCGACGGCGTGACCGTCCTCGACGCCTCGCGCGTCCTCGCGGGGCCGTTCTGTACGATGCAACTCGGCGACCTCGGTGCCGACGTGATCAAGATCGAGCGGCCGGGGGTCGGCGACCAGACGCGCGGGTTCCGCCCGCCGACGTACGGCGACAGCGACGAGTCGTCGTACTACCTGAGCGTCAACCGCAACAAGCGGTCGGTGACGCTCGACCTCGGGTGCGAGGACGGCCGAGCGGTCTTCCGGCGCATCGCCCGGGAGGCGGACGTCGTCGTCGAGAACTTCCGCGTCGGGAAGATGGACGCGTGGGGACTCGGCTACGACGACCTCGCGGCGGAGAACCCCCAACTGGTGTACGCCTCGCTCTCTGGCTACGGCGAGTGGGGACCCGACCGCGACCGGGCGGCGTACGACATCGCCATCCAGGCGGAGGCGGGGATGATGAGCATCACCGGCCCCGAAGACGGCGCGCCCGTGCGCGTCGGCGTCGCTATCGCCGACATCGGCGCGGGGATGTACACCACGCAGGCCGTCCTCGCCGCGCTCTTCGAGCGCGAGCGGACCGGCGAGGGACAGAAGGTGGACGTGAGCCTCTTCGACGGGCAGGTCGCGTGGATGTCGTACATGGCGAGCCAGTACTTCGCGACCGAGAGGCCGCCCGGACGGATGGGCTCGAAACACCCCAACATCGCGCCGTACCAGGCACTCACCACAAGCGACGGTTACGTCGTCGTCGCCGTCTCCTCGGAGAACATGTGGCCGCGTTTCTGCCGCGCCATCGACCGCGCGGACCTCGTCGACGACGAGCGGTTCGCCACCAACGAGGCGCGGGTCGAGCACCGCGACGTGCTGGACCCGCTCCTCGACGCGGAACTCTCGGCGTACACGACCGCGGAGGCGGTAGAACTGCTCGACAGCGAGGGCGTCCCCGCGAGCCCCGTCGAGGACCTCGAATCGGTGTTCGACCGCGAACAGGTCCGCGCGCGGGGGATGCGCCAGTCGGTCGACCACCCCACGGCGGGGGTGGTGGAGATGTCGGGCACGCCGATGCACTTCTCGCGGACGCCGGCGTCGATTCGAGCGCACCCGCCGCTCCTCGGCGAACACACAGACGAGGTGCTGGCCGAGTACGGCTACTCGCCGGCGGAACGCGAGGCGTTCGAGGCTGACGAGGTCGTCTAGCCCCCACCTCTATCACCGTCGCCGCCGACGGTCGGGTATGGTAGTCGACGGAGTCGCGTACGACGGCATCGAGTTCTCCCACCCCGGCCACGCGAGCGTGCGCATCGAGTCCGAAGGCGTGGTCGTCTACATCGACCCGTGGCGCGACGTCGTCGACGGTGAACCGGGTGACGCCGACGTCGTGGTCGTGACCCACGACGACGACGACCACTACGACCCCGACGGCATCGACGCGGTCTCGAACGACGCGACGACGGTCGTCGCCTACGAGGCCATCGACACGAGCGACCTCGGCCGACCAGTGACGCCTCTGGCGGCCGACGCGACCGTCACGGTCCATGGGCTCTCGGTCGAGGCGGTCCCGGCGTACAACCGCGCCGACGGCGACCACGTCGACGACGACGGGAACCCGTACCACGCGGTGGGTGAGGTCGTCGGGGTGGTGGTGGACATCGGTGACACTACCGTCTACTTCCCGAGCGACACCGACTTCCTCGACGACCACCGCGACCTCCGCGCGGACGTCGTCATCCCGCCCATCGGCGGGACCTACACGATGGACCGTCACGAGGCGGCCGCCCTCGCCGAGGCCGTCGGTGCGGCGCTCGTCCTCCCGGTGCACTACGACACGTTCGAGGCCATCGAGACGGACGCCGAGGCGTTCGCGGACGACGTCGAGGCGCGCGGCATGCGGGTCGAGCTGTTCTGAGCGCTCACCGGCGACCCGCCGAGACCGCCTGGCCGACCCGGCGGGTCGGCCATCTTTATTGCCCGTGGGTGCCAATCTGTGCCACTATCGCCGCGTCGCCCCTCGGAGCGCGACACGGGGGAGTACGCACCAGCACCAGCCATGTCAGATTCAACTACTGCCGTGCGGCCACTCGACGGCGTCACCGTCATCGAGGCCGGCTCGATGATCTCCGGACCGACCGTCGGTCGGATCCTCGCCGACTTCGGCGCGACCGTCATCAAGATCGAACATCCGGCGTTCGGCGACCACCTCCGTAACTTCGGCCCACAGAAGAACGGGGCCGGCCTCTGGTGGAAGTATCTGGGCCGGAACAAGCAGTCAGTCACCCTCGACCTCGGGAGCGAGCGGGGCCAGGTGGTCTTCGAGGACCTCGTGAGCGAGGCGGACGTCCTCGTCGAGAACTTCCGCCCCGGGACGTTCGAGAAGTGGAACCTCGGGTACGACCGCCTACAGGAGCTGAACCCGGGCCTGGTGATGCTCAGGGTCTCGGGGTTCGGCCAGGACGGTCCGTACGCGAACCGCCCGGGGTTCGGCACCCTGGCGGAAGCGATGAGCGGCTTCGCGTATCTGAACGGGTTTCCCGACCGACCACCGCTGTTGCCGCCGACGGGGCTGGCCGACAGCATCGCCGCGCTCTTCTCGACGTTCGCCGTCGCGTTCGCGCTCTATCACCGCGACGTCAACGGCGGGTCGGGCCAGGTCATCGACACCAGCCTCATCGAGCCCATCTTCAGCCTGCTCGGGCCACAGCCGCTCAGCTACGACCTCCTCGGCGAGATCGAAGAGCGGTCGGGCAACCAGTCGAACTCCTCGGCACCGCGGAACGTCTACCGCACGAAAGACGACCGCTGGGTCGCCATCTCCGCGAGCGCACAGCCGCTCGCCATGCGGACGCTCGAGGCCATCGAGCGGCCCGACCTCAGAGACGACCCGCGTTTCGCGGACAACGCCGCGCGCGTGGCGAACCGCGACGAACTCGACGCCATCATCCAAGAGTGGATGGACCGACACACGCGCGAGGAGGTCATGGCCCGCTTCGAGGCGTGTGATGCGACTCTCGGCCCCGTCTACAACGTCGAGGACATCCTCGCCGACGAGCACTATCGGGCGCGCGAGGCGGTGGTCTCTGTCGACGACCCCGACGTGGGCGAGGTTCGCGTCCAGAACACCTTTCCTCGTTTCAGCGAGACGCCCGGCGGCATCGACTTTCTCGGTCCCGCCCTCGGCGCGCACAACGACCGGGTGTACGGCGACATCCTGGGGTACGACGCGGAGACGCTCGTCGAACTCGACGCGGAGGGTGTGATATGACCTTCTCGCTTTCGCTCCCCGACGAAGCCCACCTGGTCGAGATGCTCCCGCGAGACGGCTTTCAGCGACTGGACGAGTTCGTCCCGACGGCCGAGAAGGTCGAACTCATCGACGCGCTGTCGACCACCGGCGTCGACGAGATCGAGTTCACCTCCTTCACGCACCCGAAGGCGGTCCCCACGCTGCGAGACGCCGACGAGGTCGCGAGACGGATCGACCGCAACCCCGAGGTGACCTATCGCGCGCTCGTCCCCAATCGAATCGGCACCGAACGTGCCGTCGCGGCCGAGGTCGACAAGGTGAACGCGCTCGTGACGGTCTCAGAGAGCTATAGCGCGAAGAACCAGTCGATGACGGTCGCAGAGACACTGGACGAGATCGAGGCGACGGTCGACCTCGCACACGACCACGGCATCGCGGTCGAAGCCGGGATGGGGACGAGCTTCTACTGCCCCTACGAGGGGCGCATCCCGATGGAGGCGACGCTGACCGTCGTCGACCGGGTCGTCGAGGCGGGCGTCGACGAGGTGACGCTGGCGACGACGATGGGGCTCGCGAACCCGCGTGAGGTGTACGAGCTGTTCACCGCGGTGTTCGAGCGGCACCCCGACCTGGACGTCGGGCTCCACCTGCACGACACGAACGGGATGAGCCTCGCGAACACGCTCGTCGCGATGCAGTGTGGCGTCGACCGCTTCGACTCCTCGGTGTGCGGACTCGGCGGCGGCGTCGTCCTCCCGGGCGGGCTGCGAGGCGTCGGCAACACCCCGACGGAGGACCTGGTCCGGATGCTCGACGGGATGGACGTCGACGTCTCGGCGGACGTCGCGCGAGTGGAGGCGGTCGCCCGCGAGGTGTCCGACCGACTCGGCCTCGGCGCGACGAGCCACGTTCTCATGGGCGGGACCGTCGAGCGGGTGCTGGAGACGGTCTCGTCGGCCGCCACCGGCTCTCGCGAGGGTAACATGGGTGATATGGGAGGCGAGCAGTGATGCGCGACCGCGACGAGACCAAGACGTTCGCGGAGAACCTCCTCTCCGCGAAATCGGGCGCGGACGTCCGTGCGGGCGAGTACGTCGAAGCGCACATCGACGTCGCGATGGCTCACGACATCACCGGCCCCCTCGCGTTCGACACCTTCGAGGAGGTGACCGGCGGGGACGGGACGCTGTTCGCCCCCGAGCGGACCGTGTTCACCATCGACCACCACGCGCCCGCCGACGGCGTGCAGGCCGCGAACAACCACAACCGGCTCCGGGAGTTCGCGGCCGAACACGGGGCGGCGCAGTACGACGTCGGCGACGGCATCTGTCACCAGGTGCTCGTCGAGGAGGGGTTCGTCGGACCCGGTGACCTGGTCATCGGCGCGGACTCACACTCGACGACCTACGGCGGACTCGGGGGCTTCGGGACCGGCGTCGGCTCCTCGGACCTGGGGACGGCACTCGCCACCGGCGAGCTGTGGTTCCGCGTCCCGACGACCCTCCGGTTCGAGGTCGACGGCGACCTCGCGGACGGCGTGTACGCGAAGGACCTCATCTTGCGGTTCATCGGCGACGTCGGCTTCGACGGCTGTACGTACCGGGCCGCCGAGTACGCGGGGTCGACCGTCGAGTCGCTGCCCATCTACGAACGGCTGGTCCTCGCGAACATGGCCATCGAGATGGGCGGCAAGGCGGGAATCGTCGAGGCCGACGACCGAACGGTGCGGTTCCTCGAAGCCCAGACCGGGGACACGGTCGAGATTCCCGCGTACGCCCACGCGGGTGAGTCGGCCGAGTACGAGGCCGTCTACTCCTACGACGGGTCGGCCATCGCCCCACAGGTTTCGAAGCCGTCGAACCCCGAGAACGCCGTGGACGTCACCGACGTCGAAGGGACCCCGCTCGACCAGCTGTTCGTCGGGACCTGCACCAACGGGCGGTACGAGGACATCAGACTCGTCGCGGACATCCTCGCGGGGGAGGAACTCGCACCGGGCGTCCGGATGGTCGTCGTCCCTGCCTCGGGGGCGGTCTACCGGGAGATGCTCGCGACGGGGGTCACGGAGACGCTCGTCGACGCCGGCGCGATTGTCCAGGCCGCCGGCTGCGGCCCGTGTGCGGGCTACCACCAGGGCGTCCTCGGGGACGGCGACGTCTGTCTCGCCACCGCGAACCGGAACTTCCCCGGGCGCGAGGGGTCGATGGAGTCGCGGGTCTACCTCGCCAGCCCCGCGACCGTCGGCGTCTCCGCGCTGTACGGCGAGATCACCGACCCGCGGACCCACGCGACGAACCGGTACGACGACCACGTCGTCTCCTCGTCGACGACCGCCGGAGGGGCGGAGTCGTGAGCGCCCGACCGGACCCGGCGGACCCGGGTCGCGCGTGGTGCTTCGGCGACGACATCGACACAGACCAGATAACCCCGTCTCGGTTCATCGTCTCCTCGGACCCGGACGAACTCGCCCAGCACGCCTTCAACGACCTCCGGCCGGCGTTCTCCGAGACGGTCCAGCCGGGCGACTTCGTCGTCGCGGGGACGAACTTCGGGAGCGGGTCGTCGCGTGAACAGGCACCGCTCGCCCTCCTCGGTGCGGGCGTCGCGGGCGTCGTCGCGGAGTCGTTCGCGCGCATCTTCTTCCGCAACGCCATCAATCTGGGACTGCCGGTGCTCATCTGTCCGGGCGCGGGCGGTATCGACGACGGGGACGAGGTGTCGATGGCCCTCGACGCGGGTGTCGTCCGCAACCACACGAAAGACGAGACGTACGACGCCGAGCCCCTCCCGCCATTCCTGCAAGAGCTCGTCTCACAGGGTGGGCTGAAGGCGTACACGAAGGCGAAGCTCGACGCGGAGTGACGCCCGGCGGTGTCCGACACCGTCACTCTCACCGTCACTCCACCCTGTGAGCAACGCCGCGGCCCAGGACGCCCGCGAACACACCGAACGCATCGGTGTCACACGATGGCGTCCGAGAGCGAGACCACCGTCTCGACCCCCTGCGGCACACGCGTAGGCCCCGACCGAGACGGATGCGCCGTCTGACGAATTCACCAGTGAACACCACTAGTGAACACGAACACTGAACACTCTCGGTGAATACGTCCGAGTTCCGGACGGCTGCGTCCGGCCAGGCGACACGCCCCGCTCAGCCCCTGTCGTGGCGTTCGGCACCCCGCGCCATCGCCCGTTCGAGGAACTCCGGGGGGAGCGCGTCGACCTCGCCCGCCTGGACGCGCCAGAAGTTGGCGTAGAGGCCGTCGCGAGCGAGGAGTTCGGTGTGAGTCCCCCGTTCCGTGATTCGGCCGTCGTCGACGACCACGATGCGGTCCGCGTTGCGGACGGTCGACAGCCGGTGGGCGATGACGAACGTCGTCCGGTCGCGAGCGAACTCGGCGATGCTCCGCTGGATGAGCGCCTCCGTCTCGGTGTCGACGCTGGCGGTCGCCTCGTCGAGGACGAGAATCGCGGGGTCTTTGAGGATGGTCCGTGCGAGGGCGATGCGCTGTCGCTGCCCACCGGAGAGTTTCACGCCGCGTTCGCCCACGCGCGTCTCGTACCCGTCGGGGAGGTTCTGGACGAACGCGTGCGCCTGTGCTCGCTTCGCGGCGCGTTCGACGTCCTCGTCCGTCGCGTCGAACGTCCCGTAGCGGATGTTCTCGCGAATCGTCCCGAAGAACAAGAACGGCTCCTGGCTGACGTAGCCGACGGCCCGTCGGAGGCTCGTGAGCGTCACGTCGCGGACGTCCCGACCGTCGATGCGGACCGCGCCCTCGTCTGCGTCGTACAGCCGGGGGACGAGTTTGAGGAGCGTCGACTTGCCCGCGCCCGTCGGGCCGACCACGCCGATGGTCTCGCCGCCGGCGACGTCGAGTGACACGTCGGTGATAACGCGCCGGCCGCGGTCGGTGTCGTAGCCGAACGAGACGTGGTCGAACTCGACCGCGCCGGTACGGACGTCGAGGTCGGTCGCATCCGGCGCGGCTGCGATGCGGCTCTCGCGCGCCATCACGTCGGCGACGCGGACGGCCGCGGCCTTCGCCCGCTCGTAGTCGTCGACGACGGTCCCGAAACGGAGGACGGGCCAGACGAACTGCTGGGCGTAGATGACGAACGTGACGAACTCGCCGGGTGAGAGCGTCGCCGACAGGCCGAACGGCGCGCCGGTCAGAATCCACAGGCCGCCGACGAGGAAGGTCACGGCGAAGCCGACGCCGGAGATGACGGTCAGCCCGGGGTAATAGGTCGTCTGCGTCCGGATGGCCGTGAGGTTCGCGGTGAGGTACGACCGCGAGGTGGACTCGACGCGGTCGCGCTCGTACGCCTCCGCCCCCTCGGTCTTGATGACTTCGATCCCGCTGACGTTGTTCTCCAGCCGGGAGTTGAGGTCGCCGATCTTCCCCCTGATGGCGAGGTACTTCGGTTCGATGACGCGCGTGAAAAAGAGCGTGAACGCGACGAGCGCCGGGATGGGAAGCAGGGTGACGAGCGTCAGCGGGACGTTGAGCGTGAGCAGTATCGCCCCAATCCCGACGACCGTCGCCCCGATCCAGATAATCGCGCTGAGGCCGTCTTCGAGGAACGTCTCGAGGGCGTTCACGTCGTTGTTGAGCACGCTCATCAGGTCACCCGTCCGCCGGTTCGTGAAGTACGCGAGGTCGAAGCGCTGGAGGCGGTCGTACGCGTCGACCCGAAGCGCGTGCTGGATGCGCTGGGCGAACACGCTCCACCCCCAGTCTTCGAGCCAGGAGGCGACGGCTCCGCCGACCGTCGCCACGACCAACACGGTGATGGCGAGGGTCAGCTGGTCGACCGGACTCGTCGGCAGCCACGCCGCGGGCACGAACGGCAGGCCGAAGGGGCGCTCGCGCAGGAAGATGGCGTCGACCGCCAGCCCGATGACGAACGCGGGGACGAGTCCGAAGAGTCGACCGAGGACCGTCGAAACGACGCCCAGGCCGGCGTAGGCGACGTGCGCTCGCCCGTAGGCGGCGTACAGCTGCCAGATCGGGTCGGAACGCCATCCCGCTTCGGTCTGTGAGTCGTCCATCTGTCTCTTTGGAGTCGCTCACGGCGTATGACGCTGTCTCCCGGACGCCTCGCGGTGGCGCGGGCGACCCGCCGTCGCGGGCGCGGACACGGCCCTCCGTGGTCGCCCCGGCCGGGCGAGCGGGCTACGACGGGTGCCAGTTCTCGACGAACTCGACCAGGTCGCGCTTGAACTGTTCGAGGTCGTCGTCGGTCGGCCTGTCGACGACGTAGTCCGTCGGCGGTGTGTCCTCGTCCCAGTCGGTGATGGGCTCGACGCCGAGTGCGTCCCGGACGTTCCCGATCTGGCTGAAGACGCCCGAGACGGCGGAGCCGGCGAAGTACAGCCCACACAGCGCGCCGTCCTCGGTGAGAAACACCGGGGAGCCCGAGTCACCGGGCGCGCCGAGGTCGGTCGTGATGACGCAGTCGTCGACCCGGACGAGGTTCGGGTGGCCGGGCTCGCCGTAGTCGATGTCGACGGAGACGTCCACCAGCACGATCTCCGCCGTGGTCACGTCCGTCGTCCGCCCCGACTTCGTCACCGTCTTGCCGCCGTGTTCGTCCGTGATGTCGTAGACGACCCGTCGGCCGTACTCCTCACCGTTCTCGGCCGTCTCGAGACCGATGGTCCCCCAGCCGTCCTCGATGGAGACGGAACGGGCGGCGACGTCGACCTTCACCCCGTCGGTGATGGGGACCTCACCGACGAGTTCGCCGACCTTGCCGCCCTTGAACGGCTGGTTGATGGGGCGGTGCGGCACGAACTCGTCCCCGACGTACACGTGCCAGTTCGACAGGCGGACCACGCTGCCCGTCGAGACGCCGGTGCTCCACTCCCCTTTCGAGGTGTCGACCACGCGCGCCAGGAAGCTCGCGGTCCCGACCCAGTCGCGATTCTTCGGCTGCTCTTCGGCACCCGCTTCGACCGGCCGCACGACCGCCGACGACTCCGCCGCGAGCGGGACGGAGTGTGCCCGGAGCTCACCCACCTCGACGACGCCGTGTTCGTCCTTCGAGAGCGACGTGTTGTTCGCGACCAGCTGGTTATCGGGCAGGTCTTGCTCTGGTTTTTTCTCGGTGACGAGCGCGACGATCTTCCCCGTCTTGGGGTCGATCGCCGTCCCGACGACGTTGTCCAGGTCCTCGACCTCCCTCCGGAACTTCGCCAGCTTCGCCTGCCGTTCTGCGTCTTTCATGAGTGTTCCTCGCTCCTATACAATCGACCTGACAAGAAATAAGTGTGATTGCGCTGTCGCGGTATGTCCGCGAGCCCGGAAGACCCTGAAACCCGGACTGACTGGAGTGAAACCCGCCGAACGGCCGTGTCTGGTGGTCGGGAACTCGACTCATTTGCCGGCTCTCGACGTCGCCGAAGGCGGACGACCGTCCCCTACGTATCGGTATAATTTCATTTACTGGTCGTCGTCAGCGCCCCGAGGAGTCATGAACGTCGGCCCGTGCTCGCCGTTCCGCCACCACGGTGTGGACGCGCCAGTCGCCTGTCCCGACCGCTCGACCGTTTCGAGCGCCGGCTCGAACGGGCGTCCTCGACGACATCACTGGCAGCGGCGACGTCCGCGCGCGGTCGCTCGTCGAAGCCGGGGTGACCGACCGCTCACAACTCCCGGCGATGGACAGCGAGCGCTTCGCGGCGGTCGCCGACGTCACCGTCGAGATGCCGAGCCGCGGCGCGAGCGCCCCCGAGACCAGTACGGCCGGTGGCCGGGCCGCACCGCACGCTGGCAGTCGCGAGCTCGGAAGCGCGGGGGGTCGGAAGCCCGGCGGCCCGCTCACTCGATCGTGAGCGACCCGTCGTCGTCGTCGGCTTCGTCCCACTCGAGTTCGAACTCGACCTCGATCTCGGCGGGCCCGCCCGACTTCGACGTCTCCCGCTCGACCTCCACCTCGAACTCCATGCGTCCCGGCGGACGGAGCGTGACCGACTCCCCACCCGACTCGAGGGTGAACTCCTCGCCAGACTCGAGGCGGTCCGCGACCGTCCGGAGGTACTCCGCGACTTCGGCCGTCCCCATGCTCCGTTCGAACTCGAATATCGTCTCTTCAGGCATACCCCATCAGACGACTCACAGCGTCTTGACTCCACCCGTCCCGACAAGTGTTGACTCGGCGGGACCGTTCCGTCCGTTCTCACCATCTCGGCGAGTGGTCGAACGGGCCGCCTCATCGGAGTACGGGAGGTGACCCGCAACTCTCCTTTGCGGGGGGCGACTGCCGCCGTCCACGCCATCTCGAACGTTCCGCGAGAGACACCGCATGTCCAACGAGATCAATCACCAAAATTGCGGCGACGTGCATCCAGATGCACGCCGGGTCGGCCATCTGCTGCCGGACGTCGCGGGCCACCCAGTGGGGAATCACCAGCCCGATGTCGACGAAGCAGCGCGCGACGATGCGCAGCGACTGTGACGTTCCTTGAGGAACGCCCTACCTCCGAACAGGCCGACTACGAGCAAGCAGGTCGTCCAGCGTGAGCGCGCCGAGTTCGGCGACCAGTGTGCCGACGAGCGCGCGTTCTGATTCGCGGTTCACCGGCCAATCCTAATAGAAAACCGACAAAAAACGCACCAGTGTCCCGAGTGCGTCGGGCCGCTCGCCGACGCCTGTGACGCGCTGGCTCGACGGATCGAGTTGGACGCGTTCGCGGCTAGACGAGGTCCCCGACTCAACACACCTGCGCGACTGCGTAGTACTGCTCACCCCGGTAGTCGACGAGCAGTGGTGCCGACCACGGCTCCGGGAGGGCGTCGTCCAGTTCGACGGTACCGTTCGCGAGCGCCGCCTCGAACTCGCGCTGTCTCGCCGGAGCCAGGGCGGCGAACTCGACCCGTCGGTCCGTTCGCGAGCGCTGGCTGTCTGTCGCGACGGTCACCTGCAGGGTGGGCGGACAGTCGGTCGTCGCGCCCCTCGTCGTGGCCGCCGTGTCGGTCGTGGACGGCGGCACCGCGTCAGTCGGCGTCGACGGTTGCGGCGCGCTCGGACTCGCACACCCCGCACAGAGCGCGAGGGCGACGAGCAGCCAGCGAACGACAGCCTGGTCGGGCATCGACGGTCGGTCACGGGCAGTCGATAAGTGTCTTGTCGTGGGCGTCGGCGCGTCCCCCGAGCGCCGGCCTCGTCGGCCGCCTTTTATGTACCCGCCACGCGCATCTGCCCACCGAGTGATGTACGAACGTATCCTCGTTCCGACCGACGGCAGCGACCACGCCCTGCGGGCGGCCGAACACGGCCGGTATCTCGCCGACGCGTTCGACGCGACGGTCCACGTCCTCGCCGTCATCGACCTACAGCAGGCGGCCGGCCCGTTCAGCGCCGGCGGCGTCGACAAGGCGTTCATCGACCGCCTCGAAGCGGAGGCGGACGCCACCGTCGAGGCTGTCGTCGACACGCAGGACGGCTCGGCGTCGGTGCAGACGGCCGTCCGAAAGGGCGAGCCGGCCGAGGAGATTCTCGACTACGCGGACGACCACGACGTCGACCTGCTCGCGATGGGGACGCACGGACGGAGCGGGCTCCGCCGACTCGTCGCCGGGAGTGTGACAGAACGCGTCGTCCGCCTGGCCGAGGCCCCGGTGCTCACCGTCCGCTCGCTCGACCGCAGTCGCGTCGCGGACGGGTACGACGACGTGCTCGTGCCGACGGACGGGAGCGAGCCGGCGGCCGCAGCGGTCGACCACGGCCTCGAGATTGCCGCACACACCGGGGCCCGCGTCCACGCCGTGTACGTCGCCGCCGCGGCCGACCGCGCAGAACGGGCCGCCGCCGCGGCCGGGAACGAACCGGACACGACCCCCGACTCCCGCGGCGCAGCGGCGGCGCGGGCGCTCGCCGAACAGGCCCGAACGCGCGGGGTCGACGCGCTGACGACCGTTCTCGAGGGAGCCCCCGCCGCGGCCCTCCTCGACTACGCGGACGAACACGACATCGACCTCGTCGTGATGGGCACGCGTGGCCGGGCGGGACTCAGTCGACTCGTCTTAGGGAGTACGACCGGCCGGGTGCTTCGCGGGGCGGAGATGCCCGTCGTCTCCGTCAACGCGCGACAGGAGTGATGACCTGACTGCTCGGGGACGCGCTCGGCGTCGCTCTCGGTGAGCACACGACGCCACGGCCGGCTGAGGGCGTGTGCACGCTGACGAGGTTGCTCAGCCCCTCTCACGACACGAGAGTCAGAGCCAACCTGCTGTGTGACAGCGCCGACAAACCGGCAGCAGCACGACTATAGTCTCGACTGACGACGCGTGAGCGCACCGGTCACGCGCGTCATAACGTTACACAGCTATCTGTGTAATCGAGTCTCGGAACGGACGATACCCTCACGAGTGACCGGGTCGAACACAATCGTCGCTCGCACCCGTGCGAGAATCAGGCGTCTCCGACCACACTGACCACCCCCCGTGTGAGCGCACCGACACCGAACGCGAGCGCGACGACGAGGCCGACGAATGTCGCGTCGCCCGAGACGACGAGCACGGTTCGGCGACGCCGAACAGCCCGACGGCGTACGCCCCAACCGCGCACCGGCCAGCGCAACGACCGAGAGGTGCCTGCAGTTCCGCTCGACACGGCTTTCGGTGCCGCCGAGGAGCAGGGCGCGAACCGAGCGGTCCACACTGGTCCTGCCGGTTCCGGGGGTCGTCACTCGGAGTCGCGGGACAGTTCGAGCCGGGCCGTCTCGCCCGTCGATTCGGCCCGCCGGTCGGCGTCGAGGAGCGTGTCGAGTCGCTCCTCGAACTCCGCGTCCGAGAGCTCACCGTCGGCGTACCGCTGTTTCAGCTTCTCGAGCGGGTCGCGCTGGTGGGTGTTGTCGTCGCCCGTGTCGCCGCCGTCCCCTGCACCGTTGCGCAACCGGAGGCGGGCCCACCGGCCCCCGACCCAGAGCGCGAAGAAGGCCAGCACGGCGACGCTGACCCACCTGGCCGCCGCGGCCGAGAGCCGGTCGACGTACCAGAGCCCGGCGACGATTACCAGCGTGTCGATGCCGAACGCGAGGAAGGCGCCCAGCATGAGGCCGGTGACGACGCGTGGTTCAGACCGTGTCACGTCGACACCTCGGAACTGGCCCCACTTGGCCGTTCTGTTCGCACGCTGTCGTGTCCGTCGGCGGAGCCGCATCCATCGGTCGCGCCGCCGCAGCTTCGCGGTGGCGGTGACCCGGGACGGACAAAACCACTCCTTCCCTTCGAGGACCCCCCGGTGCCGGGGACGACGGCCGCGTTGAAGAACCTCGCTCCGCCCGAAGCGACCGCTCAGTGAGTGCTCGCCGACGCACCGTCCGGCGGGTCGTCGAAGAGGTGGACGCCGTCGAAGAGGAGCAACTCGACTCCAATCGCCGTGATCGAGAGGCTCGCGAGGACGGTCATCCCGAACAGAAAGAGTGCGTCGCCCTCCTGGCTCCCTGTCGGGACCACCCCCAGCGGGATCGAGATACCCAGCAGGATGCTCCCCGCACCGCTCCACTTGTACCAGGGTACGCGGCGCGTGAGCGGGCTGTCGACGGCTGACACGAGGTCACACGCGCCTCCGAGTCCGAGCGCGGCGAGCTGGACGGCGACGAGGAGCGAGTGCGGCGGGCCGGCGGCGACCAGGACGGCGGCCACGAACGCCACGAGCGCGAGCCCGACGGCACCGACCACCTGCCGCTGCCTTCGGTAGGCCATACACGCGATGGACGTGACGGCGATTTATTTTTGACGGAGGTGACGGCCGCACAGCCCGACGCTCTCCGTCTCGGCAGGAACGGGAGACGCCGAGTCAGCTCTCGTCCTCGTGTACACGCTCCCCGAGAGTCCCCTGACGGCCGTCGCAGTCGTCCTGCTCGTGACTGGGGCACTCGTGGCGTCCAGGGGACTACACCGGACGTGGGCGAGTCCCCACCGGTGCACGTCTCGGGCGACAGCGACCCTACCGGTGGCTCCACCGACCGAGCGTCACGATGCCGCCGACGGTGATGAGAACGAACGCGCCCGCGCTGGCGGGAAGCTCAGCCAGCGCGAGTCCCTCGGTGCCGACCCAGTAGAGGCCGGCGAACGCGGCTGCCACGACTCCCGCCGCCACGCCGATCCAGCCGACGGCCTTCCACGTTCGGTCGTACCGCGGCCAGTACTCGTCGTAGAGTGTCGGGACGACGACCCCGACCGCCAACAGGAGGAGGAAGCTCCCGTCGGGGCCGAACACGACGCTGAATCCGTGGGTAAGCGCGAGCCCGAGCGAGATCGCGACGACGACGGTCAGGTTCCGCTGCGTCCAGAGCCGCTCACGTATCCGTGTGACGACGTCTGTGGAGGGCATAGTACTCGCTTGGGGGCGCGTGGTCCAAAAAGCTAGCACCACGGCGACTCCGGGACGGCTCCCGTGGTGTGTCTCTCGTCCACTCACCGGCTCTCTCACGGCCGTCGTGATGTCGGAGACGCGTGCGCACGAAGCAAGCACGTACGGTCACGGTCGCAACGACGAGCCGTGTCGAAGCGAACGTGGAGAGCTCTGGGTGCCTTACTCGACCAGTTCGAACCGCTCGACAGCGGTGATGTCGTCGGACGCGTGGCCGACCTGCACCTCGAACGCGCCGGGCTCTGCCGCGTACGTCTCGTCAGCCGTCCAGAACGCGAGGTCAGCGGCCGTCAACTCGAACGAGACCGTCGCCGAGTCGCCGGCGTCGATGTCGACCTTGTCGAAGCGGACGAGCTCTCTGACCGGCCGTGCGCGACTGCCGACCGGGTCACTGACGTACAGCTGAACGACCTCGGTCCCGGCGCGGTCGCCCGTGTTCTCGACGGTCACCTCGACCGAGAGCGTCTCCTCGGCTGTGACCGCATCCGTCCCCAGGGTGAGGTCGGTGTACGCGAACTCCGTGTAACTCTCCCCGTGACCGAAGGCGTACAGCGGTTCGTTCGGGACGTCGAGATACCGTGAGAGGTACTTCTCCGCGTGGTTCTCTGGGGCGACCGTCAGGTCCACCTCGCCGTCTTCAGCGGGCCGCCCGGTTCTCAGCCGGTTGTAGTAGAGGGGGATCTGTCCTTCGGTGATGGGGAAACTCATCGGCAGCCGCCCCGACGGGTCGTCCTCGCCCAGGAGGACGTCGGCGATGGCGGGACCGGCTTCGACACCGGGGAACCAGGCCTCGAGGAGTGCGGGGACGTGGTCGGCCTCCCAGTCGATAGCCAGGGGTCGGCCGCTGAACAGCACGGCGGCGACGGGCGTCCCTGTCTCGACGAGTGCTTCGAGCAGCGCCCGCTGGTCGCCGGGCAGGTCGAGGTGGGCGCGACTCGCCGCCTCACCGCTCTGGCTGTAGCGCTCGCCGACGGCGACGATCGCGACGTCCGCGGACGTGACCGCCTCCACTGCTCGCTCCAGTTGCTCGTCGCCGACAGCGCCGTCTCTGTCACAGCCCTCGACGTACGTCAGGCTCTCGACGCGGTCAGTGAGTGTCGTCCTGAGCGTCGTCACGTCGTCCGGGTCGCCCTCGGCGCGCCAGGCACCGAGCATGTCGGTGGCACTGTCCGCGAGCCCGCCGACGAGTGCGACGTCGTCGCGCTCGTCCACTGGCAACAGGTCCGCTTCGTTCTTCAACAGGACCAGCGACTCACGGGCTACCTCGCGGGCGGCCGCGCGGTGGTCGTCGGTGAGAATCCGCTGGGACCGACGCTCCTCGTCGAAGTACCGGTAAGGGTCGTCGAACAGCCCGAGAACGCCTTTGACGGTCAAGAGACGGCGGACCGCGTCGTCGACGAGTGCTTCGTCGACGACACCGTCTTCGACCAGCCCGACCAGTTCGGTCGCGTAGGCTCCACTGACCATGTCGACGTCGGAGCCAGCCTCGATGCACGCCCGAGCCGCATCGCGCAGGTCACCGGCGACGCCGTGCTCGATGAGTTCACCGAACGAGTTCCAGTCGGACACGACCAGATCCTCGAAGTCGAGTTCGCCGCGCAAGATTCCCTCGACGAGTTCATCGTTACTGCTGGCCGGGATTCGCTCGTGCAGATTGAAGGCGTTCATCACGCTGCCGACACCCGCTTCCAGACAGGCCTCGAACGGCGGGAGGTGGACCTCACGGAGGGTCGTCTCGGAGATGTCGACGATGTTGTACTCGCGGCCGGCCTCGGAGGCACCGTAGCCGACGTAGTGCTTCGCACAGGCGAGGACGGTGTCGTCCGCAGCGAGGTCGTCGCCCTGGAAGCCACGGACGCGTGCCTTCGAGGTTTCGGCGGTGAGGTACGGGTCCTCACCCGCGGCCTCCATCACGCGGCCCCAGCGGGGGTCACGACCGACGTCGACCGACGGGGCGAACGTCCAGTGTACCCCATCGGCAGCCGCCTCGGTCGCGGCGACACGCGCCGACAGCGCTGCCATCTCCGGATTCCACGACGCCGCCTCGCCGAGCGGGATCGGAAAGATCGTCCGGTAGCCGTGGATGACGTCGAGCGCCAGCACGAGCGGGATGCCGTGGTCGGACTCCTCGACGGCGAGTTCCTGGAACCGCCGGGCCTCGTCGAGGTCGGCGAAGTTGAGCACCGACCCGATGTCGCCGTCGCGGATTCCCTCCTCGAGGTCCATGTCGGCGACGGCAGTCCCCGTCGCGAAGTCGGCGTTCACCTGGTTCAACTGCCCCACCTTCTGTTCGAGGGTCAACTCCGAGAGCAGCGTCTCGACGTGCTCCTCGATAGCCGCCCGCCGCTCGGGCGAGAGGTGGTCGAGCAGCGACCGCGTCTGTGTTTCCATACGCGGTAGGCGACTCCGTGCGCTTATAAATCACCAGCTCTGTCGATGCGGCCGAACCAGTGTCCGGATACGGCGTACGGTCGGTCCTCCGACCACCTGCCTGTAGAGCCATCACGACGTCTCTCGTCTGTGACTGCCGTGCTCGTCGGCGGCGGCGTCCCGGCGAGTGTGAAGCGGCTGGCTCTCGGTCGACCCGCCGACCGTGTTCTCGCCCCCCTCGTTCTCGAACTCGGTGACCGCCTCGTCGTCACGACGGTCGAGTGTCTCTCGCCCTCGTCGCCCTCCTCGGCTTCGTCCTGCTCGTCCATGCGTCCCGGCAGATGCGGAGCGGACACGAGTCTTTGGGCGCTCCGACGGCCGGCCGCCAGTTCGTCCGTCGACGCATCCCCCAACACTGTGTGAACTCGTCACACAAACGAGCGTCGTGGCCTTCGCTGGCTCTTTTTCCCTCCCGCCCGTCGTCCCTGTTGCCGACGTTCCGTGTCGGCACAAGCTCCTGCCCACTTCGGGACGCCCCCCCGTCCCGTCATCCCATCCCATCGCGTGCCGTCTTCTCTTTCTTCTCGCCGGCCGATAACACACCCGAGCGGCGTCTCTCGAGACGTCGCGTCGAAGGGTCGGTAGCCGACGGCCGTGGTCGACCCGTCACCTGACCGTGAGCGGGTCGTGTCGCGTGCGCGGTGCTCAACCGTTCCCGTTCTCGGTGTCGAGCGCGCCGACCGTCGGGCGCTCGTGCGGACCGCCGAGCGGTCGGACCCGCCCGTCGAGCCATCCGGCTTCGGGCGCGGCTGGTCGCTCCGCGCGAAGAACGAGTGCGGCTCAGTCCTGTGACGGTTCCTCGACGACGAGCGCGCCCCGCTGGCCGAGGCTCTCGTGAGGCTCACAGGCGTACCGGTACACCCCGGTCTCGTCGAACGTGTGCTCGAAGTGGACGCCCGGTTCAGGCTCGAACGAGTCGAACCGGACGTCGTGGTCTTCGAAGGCGACGTTGTGCGGACCGCCGTCGCCGCTCCAGACCCACGTGACCGTCGTCCCGGGGGAGATTTTGACCGCCGGCGGCGCGAAGTCGAACGCGTCGGGGCCGGCCGCCGACCCGACGGTGACGGTCACGGCGGGCTGCTCGCGGCGGTCCGGAATCGTCCCGTCGTACCCTTCGACGGTAGCGAGCCACTCGTCGACGGCCGGGTACTCCCCGGTGGGTGGTTCCGCGACTTCGACGACGCCGCGCATCCCCCGGTCGCCGTCCGCCTCCGAGACGTACCGGTACGTGCCGAGTTCGGCGAACGTGTGCGTGACGTGCGTCCCGTTGGTCTCGACCGGCGCACCGCTGTCGAACGACCCATCGCGGGCGACGACGCTGTGCGGCCCGCCGTACCCGGTCCACCGCCAGGAGACGGTCGTCCCGGGCACGACGCGGACGACGACCGGGTCGAACGCGTCGTGTGTGTCGCGGCCGTCGGGACTCGCCCCCACGATGACCGTTGGTTCGGCCTCGGGGCCATACCGCTTCGTGTGGCCGTCGTAGCCGTTGGCCCCCGCGAGGAAGTCGGTCAGACACCGCGCGTCGGCCGCCGGTGTCTCGGCCGCCTCCTCGTCGGTGGCGTCGGCCGGGCGAGCAACTCCGGGCACGTCGGCCGCGGAGCCGAGACAGCCGGTCACCGAGCCGAGGCTCGCGAGTGCCGCCGTGGAGAGCACCGTCCGTCGGGACCACTCAGGTGGTGTGTCCATCGAATCTCACCGGTCGCCGCTTCGCCCCCCGCCCGACTATGTGTTGTGGAGAGTCAAAGAGCGGTTTAACGCTCGCCGCGGGCTCGTCGCTGTCCGTCGACGCAGCCGCAGGGTCGGTCGCCCACTGTGGGGGCGACGCGTTCGCTAGTCTCGCGCGTGCCGAGAGGCGTGGCTGTCTGTGACACGCTACCGAACCTGACCGAGCATAAACACTATACGGCGGCCGTGGTTTCTTCCGGCTGATGTCCCCAGCTCGACCCTCCACGAGTGCCCTCCTCCTCGTCGCAGTCGTCTGCCTCCCGCTGGTCGCCGTCGGCCTGTCGGGCGCGCCAGTCGCCGCGCAGTCGGACGCGTCGTACGTCTCGGTGACGAACGTCACGCACACGCCGGAGACGCCGACACCCGGTGAGTCGTTCGAAGTCGAAGTGACCATCAGGAACCACGCCGGCAACGGCGGCCCGTTCAAGATCAACGAGGTGTACGTGAGCGGCCAGGGTGCCGACACGTACGTCGCCGACGACCTCGGAAGCCTCCCGGCGGGCTCGTCGATGCCGGTGTCGGTCCCGGTGACGCTCGACGAACCGGGACGACACACGTTCACGGTCAACGTCAGAGGCGTGAACCCCTCCGACGTGCCGGTCGTGATTCAGTACCCCGTGACGGTGCAGGTCGTCGACGAGACGCGGCCGCAGATCGAACTCTCCACCCAGCGGGCCGTCCCCGGTGCCAGCCGCTCGGTGAACGTCACCGTCGGGAACGGTCGGCCGCGTGCGCTGGACCAGGTCGCGGTCACCGTCTCCTCTCCGGAGGCGGACTTCGAGGTCCAGCGGCGCGTGCAGGCGCAGGTCGGCGCGCAGAACACGACGACGTTCCGCTTCCCCGCGACCGTGTCCGAAGCGGGTCGGTACCCCGTCGACGTCCAACTCGAGTACACGGACGACGGCGACCGCCGGTCGCTCAATCGCACGTTCCGCGCGGACTTCCGCGCGCCGTCGAACCCCGGTGAGATCATGCTGACCGGGACGGAAGCCGTCGCCCGCGGTGGAACCCTCGAGATATCGTCGACGGCGAGTAACGTCGGAACGACCGAAGTCGAGGGCGTCGTCGTCGCCATCGACGACACCGACGCGGTCGCCGGCGCGAACTACTTCGTCGGCAGCGTCGAAGGGAGCGACTTCAGTTCGTTCACGCTGACCACGAGCGTCGCGGGCAACGTCTCCTCGGTCCCGGTCGAAGTCAGGTATCTCGTCGACGGCGTCGAAAAGACCCACACCGTAGAGATTCCCGTCGAACAGGCGCGCACCCGACAGCCCGAACCACAGCCCAGTGGCCCGCCCCTCCTGCCGGTCGGTGCGGCCGTCGGTGTCCTCGTCCTCGCGGGCGTCGTGTACCGCTGGCGGAGGTGAGCCGATGGGTGCAGACCGACGCTCCGGCGACGTCGCCGCGAGCCGTTCCCGCGACGACAGCGAGCACTCGACGGTCGACGCACCGCCCACCGACGACACCCGCCCCCCCATCATCCGCGGCGACGGGGTCGTCAAGGAGTACGAGACCGGCGGACAGGTCGTCCAGGCGTTGAAAGGGCTGGACTTCCGTATCGAACCGTCGGACTCCGTCGCGGTCGTCGGGCCCTCCGGGAGTGGGAAGTCGACGCTCCTCAACCTGCTCGGCTTGCTCGACGTCCCGACCCGCGGCGCGGTTCGAATCCGTGGCGCCCCCGTCGAGACGTTCTCGGACGGCCAGCGCACGCAGAAACGCAAGCAGTTGATCGGCTTCGTGTTCCAGAGCTTCTACCTCATCCCGACGCTGACCGCGCTGGAGAACGTCGAGATGCCACGGATGCTCGAACGGCAACCGAAGGCGACACGCGACCGCGCGACCGACCTGCTCGAACAGGTCGGCCTCGGCGACCGGCTGGACCACTACCCCGACGAACTCTCGGGGGGACAGAAACAGCGGGTGGCCATCGCCCGCGCGCTCATCAACGATCCCGCCGTCGTGCTCGCGGACGAGCCGACGGGGAACCTCGACCGCGACACCGGCGACCAGATTCTCGCCCTCTTCGACAGGCTCCGGGCGGACGAGGACGTCGCCGTGGTCACGGTCACCCACGACCAGTACGTCGCCGACTCCGCCGACCGGGTAGTCGAACTCATCGACGGCGAAGTGTCCCCCGACGCGGAGGACGTCGAACGATGAACCGACAGCCGTCTCTGCGGGGTGGGTCGGGGTGAACGCGCTCCGTCGACTCGCCTCGCTGTTCCCCCTCTTGGTGTTGGCCCGGCGGAACCTCTCTCGGGCCTCCGCCCGGTCGATACTCGCCGTCGCGGCCATCGTGATCGGTGTCGTCGCCGTCGGCGGCATCGGCATCGGGGGCGAGGCGTTCAAACAGGACCAGCTCGAGGCGTACGAGGGGTTCGGCGGCACCGCGACGGTCTCGCCCGTCGTCTACGCCGACGCCGACCCGACCGACCGCACCTTCTCCGAACAGGAACTCGACCGGATGCGACGGGTGACGCGCGGGGCGGTCGTCCTCCCCATCGTCCAGGAGTACACCCCGACCGTCCGGACGGGGGCGGGCGAGGCCATCCCGACCGCACGCGTCACCGGTGTCGAAGACCCCGGAGCGTTCTACGACCCGGCGTCGGGCCAACTGCCGGACAACTGGGACCGGACCGTCGTGGTCGGCTCGCGGCTCGCGAACGAACACGACATCCAGGTCGGCGACCGCGTCTCGGTCCGCGTCGCGGGCGAGTTCGACCGGTCGTTCAGGGTGGTGGCCGTCCTCGAACCACAGGGGTTCACCGACCCCCTGGCGGCCGACCAGACCGTCTTCGTTCCCCTCTCGCAGTTCGAGACCGACGCGTACGACGAGGCCATCGTCCGCGTGGACGCCCAGTCCCGGAGCATCGACACGGTCGAACAGCAACTCGAAGCCGAGTTCAACGCGCGCGAACGTCGCGTCTTCGTCAACCCCGTGCAGGAACAGCGCGACCAGGTCGAGCAGTCGCTCGAGACCATCAACCAGTTCCTCATCGGCGTCGGCGGCATCTCCTTGCTCGTGGCGGCCGTCACCATCGCGAACACGATGTTGATGTCGACCATCGAGCGGGAGGGGGAAATCGGCGTCTTCCGCGCGGTGGGCTACCCGAAGACGGCCGTCGTGCGGTTGCTCCTCGCCGAGGCGACCATCCTCGGTGTGATCGGCGCATCGATCGGTGCACCGCTCGCGCTGGGCATCGGACTGGTCGCCAACCAACTACTCGTCGGTGACCCCTTGGCGTTCACGCCCGAGGGGATTCGCTACGTCGGTCTCGGGATGGCGTTCGGCGTCGTGACGGCGCTCGTCGCCGGCCTGTACCCCGCGTGGAAAGCGGCGAACAAGCGACCCGTGGAGGCGCTGGACTGATGTCTGACGAACGGACGACCCGGTCGGCTGTGGTGGCGGCCGAACCGGCGCAGACGGTGGCTCCCGTGCGAGCGGGACCCGCCGTCCGTGGACGCGACGTTGGGGGTGGTGCCGCGTGAACTGGCTCTCTCGGCTCGCCGGCCGCTTCCCGCGACTCGTCATCGCACGGCGGAACGTCTCGCGGGCGAAGGTCCGGTCGATCCTCGCCGCGGCGGCAATCCTCATTGGGGTCGTCGCCATCGGCACCATCGGCGCTGGCGGGGCGGCGTTCAAGCAGAGCCAACTCGACAGCATCCAGAGCCAGGGCGCGACGAACGTCTTCCTCTCGCCGGGCCCCGACAAGGAACAGCAGTACTTCGACCGCGAAGACCTCGTCAGTATCGAGGAGGTGGTCGGCCCGGCCGGCATCGTCGCGACGAAAGAGCAGTCGATGGAGTACGTCGAGCGCGCGGGCAGACGCGAACAGGTATCGGTCACCTATCTCGACGACCCGCGGGTCCAGTACGACATCGGTGCGGGCGAGTTCCCGGCGAACTGGCGCCAGCGAGCGGTCGTCTCGGCGGCGTTCGCGACCGAGCACGGCGTCCAGCCCGGCGACCGCGTCAAACTGGTCCAGTCGTCCGGCGAGGGGGCGAACGCGACCGAGACCGAACGCGCCTACCGGGTGGTCGCGGTGCTCGAGCCCACGCAGTCGTTCGGCGTGAGCGAGGTGTTCCTCCCCATCGAAGAGGCGCAGAACCGACAGTACAGTCAGGTGCGCATCACGACGACCTCCGTCGAGCGGGCCGAGCGCGTCGCGACGGCGCTCCGCGAGCGGTTCAACGACCGGGAGGACCGCCTGCTGGTGTTCGAACTCACGTCGCTCGTTCGGCTGTTTCAGACCATCGTGAACGGCATCAACCTCTTCCTCGTGGGGCTGGGCGGCATCTCGCTCCTGGTGGCCGGTGTCTCCATCGCGAACACGATGCTCATGGCCGTCATCAAGCGTCGCGAGGAGATCGGCGTCCTGCGCTCTGTCGGCTACACCAAGGGCGATATCGTCCGCATCCTGCTGGCGGAGGCGGCACTCCTGGGTGCCATCGGTGCGGGCGGTGGATTCGTCATCGCCCTCGCCGCCACGATGGTCGCGAACGCGGTGTTCCTCGGCGACCCGCTGGCGTTCAGTCGCACGGCGATGCTATACCTGCTCGGTGCGGTCGCGTTCGGGGTCGGGACGAGCCTGCTCGCCGGCGCGTACCCGGCGTGGCGAGCGGCGAGCGAGCGGCCCGTGGACGCGCTTCGGAGCTGAGCGCCGGCGACCGCCGGGCCCTCACTCGTCGACGTCGGCGGTCGTCACGTCGATGTTGACGACGTTCGCGGTGGCGGTGTCCTCGGAGATGCCGATCTCGTACAGCATGACGAGCCGCTTCGGTGCCCGGTCGTTGGCTCCGAACTCGAAGACGACGACTGCCTGGTTACTCGCGAGTGTGAACGTATCGGTCGCGTCGACCAGTGCGTCGCTGTCGCCCTGTGCGAACGTGTCGTTCCGGATATCGCCGTCCCACCACGCGCTCGACTCGTTGATGACGGGACCGGCGTCGTCGCCGTCGAGGTAGACACTCACGTTCGAGGGGGGAATCGTGGTGGCCGACGATTCGTCGATCTCCGCACAGCGTAACTCCACGAGGTCTTCGCTCGTCCCGTTCTCCTGGACGATACTAGTCACCTCGTACTCCTCACAGTCGTACGTGGTCGCGTTCATTTCGACGACGTTACCGTCGTCGGCGGTCATCGAGAACCGAAACGCCGGTGCGGTCGGGTCGTTCACGTTCACGTTCCCGCCGGCCGTTGCGACGTAGTCCGCGTTCCCCCCGAGAGACGGCCTGAACACCTTCCCGCCGACACCGGCGTCCAGCGCCACCGGTTCGTTCACGATGACGTCCGTCTCCGCGATCGTCGCGAACACCTCGGTGAAGACGTCGTCGAGGTCGTCGTCCGTCGCCGCGTAGGAGTACGTCCCCCCCGTCTCGTCGGCGATCGATTCGAGCGTGGCGTTGTCGGCCCCGTCGCCGAAGCCGACCGTGTGAATCGTGATGTCGTTCTCGGCCGCGATTTCGGCCTCGTCGAGCGGGTCCGGTGCGGTGGTGTCGTCCTGCCCGTCGCTCAGCAAGATCACGATGCGCTGGCCGGCACTCTCGCCTTTGAGGTCGTGAACGACGTTCGCGCGGCGAAGGCCGGTTGCGCTTTCGGTCCCGCCGCCGGTCACCAGCTGGTCGATACTGCCGTTGAGTCCCGTCGCGCCGAACTCGTCGGTGACGTACTGCCCGTTCGGCGTGGTCACGTAGCGCGTGTACTCGCTGCTCGAGAAGCCGACGACGCCGCCGCGGTCTCGGGATTCGTTCATGAGACTCACGAACGCCTTCGCGGCGTCTTGCGCGCGGTCCATCCGGGTCGTACACGCCGGGTCGTTGGTCTGTCCCCACCGGTTCCCGGGCCCGTTGATTGGGTTGAGGTACGACTCCGTACAGTACCGCCCGCGGTCGTCGTCGTAGTTCATCGACCCCGACTCGTCGAAGACGAACACGACCGTGATTGGTCGCCGGTAGGCGACGTTCGTCTCGAACTTCTTGACCGAACTCACCTGGATGCCCTCCGCGAGCGGACGGGCCGTTGCCGTGTACTGGTTCGAGACGTTCTTGTCCACCTTGATCGTCCCCTGGGCTCTGTCGACGGTGGCTATCGACGGGTCCGAGAGGTTGACCACCGCGTTGAGGCTGTCGTTGGTGCTCTCGGGGAGGGCTGCACTCGACAGCGTTACTTCGGCCGTCGAGGTGGCCGGGTCGACCGTCGCCGTCGTCCCGGTCTCCTGTTCGAGATACTTCGCCCAGCCGCGGTAGTAGTCGCTGGTGACGGCGACCGTCGCGTTGTCCGGGCGGCGGCACTCGTCCGCGCTGTTGAACAACTCGTACTCGAACTCCGCACTCTGGGTGGCCGAGAACGCCCCGCGTTTGGTGACCGTCGCGCGGTCGCTCCCGACCCCGCTCGTGAGGTTCAGCGTCGTGATGTCGACCGTTCCCTCCTCGACCGTGATGTCGGGCGGTGAGACGACCGCGACACCGAGACCGTCGTCGGAGACCCTGAATATCCCGCCGCCCTCGTACACGGTCGTCTGCCCGCGTTCGTCGTATCGAATCGAACTCATCGGGAGGGTGACGTTGCAGGTCCCCCCGTTGAGAGAGACGTGGACCGCCCCGCCCGCGGACCCGTTCTTCACCGTGACCGACTGGACCGACTTCTGTGAGAACGAGAGCTCCGCCGACGTCGCCCCACCCCCTGCGAGCGACGAGAGCCGGCTGTCGACCTCTCTGACTCCGACCTCGGTCTCCTCCTGGTCGATATCGGTCTGTAGCGACTGGAGCACGCCCGCACCGGCGACCGAGATGATGACGACACTGGTCAACACCATGCCGATCAGGAGGGCGGTTCCGACCGTCTCACTCGCCGCCCTCGTCTCTCGACGCCATTCGCTCCCCCTCGCCGCTGGGAACCGCTCGGAAAGCGTCGTCTCGGCCGACTCGTCCGCGTTCGTCGAAGCTGATTGGTCGTTCATGAGGACTCACTCCAGGTCGACCGACACGGTCGTCGTTCGCACGTAGACGCGGTCGGTCGTACACGTGCTCGTGTCGGGGCCCGTGCTGGCCCACCCCGACTGTGACGCGAAGTACTGCCGCCACCGCGGGTCGGACGTCGTGACGGAGACGTTCGTCACGTGCTGGGCCGTGCGCGTCTCGGGGAACACGAGCGTCGTCTCCGACCGCGTGACCGCGACGGCAGTCGTCCCTCCACCGACGGCGTTCGAGCCGTCGACGGTCAGGCGGACGAGCGAGAGTGTGGCGTACGCCGGCGTGCAACGGACCGACGGCGGAGAGACGACCACGGTCCCCCCGGCCTGGGTCCGAAACACGCCTCCGCCCGCGTACGACACTGTCGTGGCCGCGGTCCGGTACTCCAGTGCGCCCAGTTGGAGCGTCTCCGCGAACGAGGTGTTCCCGACGGCGACGTCGACGGTGGGCCCGCCCGTCACCGCCATCTCCGCGTCGGTCAGTGAGAGCTCGCTCGTGCGGACCGGGCTCTGTGCTGTCTCCAGGTCGTCGATGTCCGTCGCGAGCGTGACGAACCCCCGTTCGGCCGCCTCCGCACTCACCCCGTCCTTCGCGTCCGTCAGTGCCGACATGCCGAACACGGAGACGAGCCCGACGCCGGTGATGACCAGTCCGAAGACGAGGACGAACGAGATGGTGTCGCTGACCGCACGGTCGTCCCCGCCGGCGAGCCGTCGTCCGAGCGTCACCGTGTCACACCTCCGGTGTCGGTGCAGCGACGCCGAGCGGCGCAGTCGCTCGGCAGGGAGCGGCCCCACGCATCCCGTCCGTCACGCATTGTCGGCCTCCCTGACCACGATGCCGGAGACGAGGGCGTACTCCCCGTCGTCGGGGTCGAACCGGATCTCGAGTCGTCCGTCGGTCACCTCGACGGTTCGCGTCACGTCGAGCGCCGTGTCGGACCCACCGGCCTCCTCGTCGATGTCGAGGTTGGAGACGGCGAGCTGTCCCTCCATCTCGACGTCCATCCGCCCGAAGTCGCCGGGGTCGTTGAGCTTGAGCGTCACCTCGTACTCGCCGTTCGGGACGTTCTGAGCGTACACGACGTCGTTCCAGTAGTACGCCCCCGTCTGGTAGACGAAGTCGTCCTGCGTGTCCGCCACTGGCTCCGTCGTCGACCAGCCGTTGTACCCGGCGGCGTCGTCCTCGTAGCGGACGCCGTCCTGGGACGTGTACTCGTCGCCGTTGACGTTCTCCGCCCAGACGACGTCGCTGTCCTCGACGAACACGAGCCGCGTCGTCGAGTCCTGATACCCGTCGTCGTCCGTGACGGTCAGGGTGACGATGTAGAGGCCCGGGTCGGCGTAGTCGTGCGTGACCGTCTCACCGGTACCGGTCGACCCGTCGCCGAAGCGCCACTCGTAGGCGGTGATGGCCCCCTGGGGGTCGTCCGAGCCCGCAGCGTTGAGCGTCACGGGGTTGCCGACCGTCGGGTCCGACGGGGCGAAGCCGAACTCGGCGCTCGGCCCGCTGATCGGCTCGATGACGAAGCGCGAGGCGTAGTAGGTTCCGTTCACCGTGTACCGCAAGCCGACGGTGATGTTCCGCCCGACCATGCTGACGTCCTCACGGAACTCGGTGAACTCGATGGTGGCGACCGAGTTCTGGGTGAGCCGCGCCCGGTCGTCGCCGGATTCGACCTGCGGCGACGACTGGTCGTCGCTCAGCGAGACGAGCTGGCCGCCCGAGGCGAGTGTCATCCCGGCGGTCGTGTCCGTGTCGCCGTCCTGGCCGTAGTCGACCCAGCCGGGGTCGTTGGCACCCACGTACACCTCGACGCTCTCGCGGGCGACGCCGTCGCTCGTCAGTTCCCGGTCGTCACGGTCGCTCAACGACCCCACCGTCGCGACGTCGGCCGTCGGGTCGACGAGGACGTCCTCGATGTAGACCGGGTCGTCGAAGTCGTTGCGGACACCGAAACTCACCCCGCCCTGATAGCCGTCGCCGTCCTCGTCGAACGCGAGTGCGTCCTTCTGGTAGACGAGCCCGGAGACGACGACCTGTTTGGAGATGTTGTCGGTCGCTCCCTCCGAGTCTGTCGCCGTCAGCGTCACCGTGTAACGCCCCGGTTCCGCGTACGAGTGAGTGACGACGCCCCCGCTCGTCTTCGGGGACCCATCGCCGAAGTCCCAGGTGAACGAATCCAGGTTGCCGTCGAGGTCCGCCGTGTCGTTGACGAACAGGACCGTCTCGTTCGGGAACGGGATGTACGGGTCGTAGGCGAACCCGGGAATCGGTGCCCGGTTCGTCGGGTCGACGATGTCGCGGGCCGAGGGACGCCCGGAGACGCCCCGGCCGATACCGATGTTGGGCCCGACCGTACTCGTTCGGGGCGGGGCGACCGCCGCGCCGGTCCCGGCTGAAGACACCTGCCAGCCACCGGCCATCGAGCCGAGCGAGAGCGGCGTCTCGTTAGTGACGGGAACGACGACGGTCACCGTCGGGCCCGAACTCTGCAGCTCGAGACAGGCGTCCTGTCCGGCGGGGCAGTCGGTGGTGAGGGTGGCCGTGTAGCTGTCGGCCGCTGAGAGTTCGGGCTGACGCGCGCGGAGGGTCACGTCCATCCCCTGTCGGCTGAGGCGGTCCGCCTCGGCGATATCGGCGGCCAGCGAACTCCCGACCGTCTCCAGTTCCGCCCGGGCCGCCCGCTCTCGGCGGTCGTCGACGTACCCCGCGGCCGCGACGAGGAGGCTGCTGATGAGGACGGTCGTGATCGCGATCGCGAGGACGTAGTTGACGGTCGTCGCGACCCCACGGTCCGCCGTCCAGAACACGTCGGCGCGACTCACGAGTACACCTCGACGGTCCGGTTGTTCGTGGTCGTCGCCGTCCCCGTCTCGTACGACGTCACGACCGTCGCCTCCCAGACGACGGGCGCGTTACACGGTTTCGGCAGGGGGCACGCGTACGACCCCGCCGCGAGCGTGTTGGGTGGCGACCCGGACGTGACGAACGCGTACGTGCCGGTCGCGGCGTCCCCGTTCGTGAATCGGACCTCGTACGGGCCATCGAGCGGTCCGGTCAGATTGAACGTGCACCCGCCGCCGTAGCTCGACCCGTCCCGCAGGTCGAGCAGCAGTCGTCCCTGTGACGGCGCACACGGCGTCGGTGCCGTTCCGTTCCCGCTCGAGAGCACCGTCTCCACGTCGACCGTTCGCGAGTCGTCGCCCGTCGTCGTGTTCCGCGAGAGGTACAGCGTCGCCGAGTTCCCGACGCCGTCTCGGAGTTCGATCGTGAACCGGTCCGCGCCGTCTGCGTCCGTCACGTTCGCGGCGTCGAGGTTGAGGACGGCCCACCCGACCGCCCGTCGGTCGTCGACGGGCTGCCAACTCGGGTCACCGCCGACCGAGCCGTCCTCGGTGAACGGGCCGTCGGTGGACTGCAGCACGCGCGTGCCGTACGTCCGGTTGACGAGCGTCACGTTCACCACGCCCGGTCTGGACTGCAGTCGGGTCTCGGTGGTCAACCGGGTGTACGTCGAGACGTTGGCCGTCACCGCCTCGTCGAGCGTTCCGACGTCCGCGTACGGGGTTCGGTGGTTGAGATACAGGAGCAACCGGGGAGCGTCGCGAGCGGCCTGTCGGTCGACCTGTTCCGACACGTCGAGGTCGGCTCTGGCCGTCGAGTCCGCGAGCGAGTCGGCGAAGAGTGCGCCGTTGAACGCCAGCGCGAGCGCGATGACGACGAACGCGAGCGCGATTCCCCCGACGAGGATGAGCTGTCCGGCGTCGTCGTCGAGCACGGTCACCATACGGTCAGACGCACCTCCACCACGTTGTACAGCCGGCTCCGCGGGGCGGCATCCGGAATCGGGAAGTAGCCGTCGTCGCCGTCGGACGGGTCGGTGTCGTACTCCCAGAGCTGTCGGTCGTCGTTGTTGACCTCCTGGTCGAGCGTGGTGTTATCGAACAGCGTGACCGTCTGACTCACCGAGACGGCGTCCGGTGCGGGAGGGCCACGGTACACCAGTGCGAGCGTTCCTCCGCCGTCGTTCAGGTCCGAGACGTTCCCGCCGCGGTAGTGGAAGACGAGGTTGTACGTGTAGCCACGTTCGGTGAACGTCTCCTCGAACGCCTCGTCGAACAGCTCCGGTGGGGGTCCCTCGGAGCCGTATCCGGACGAGTCGTCGACGGCACCGTCGAACACCTGTCCGGTCGCATCCCAGCGTCGGATGGCGTTCGCGAAGTTCGTCTCGGGGTCGTCGGCGAGGGCGTCCATGAGGTCGCTCGCCTCGGTCGACAGCTGTCCACGCGTCGACTCCGAGACCTGCCCGCCGGACGTCGGGGTGATGACAGTCGCCTGCAGTGCGAAGAGGACCGCAGACAGCAGCACGATCGAGGCGACGAAGCCCTCCAGGGTGAACGCCTGTCCGCGGTCGTCGGTGGTCACCATACCCTCACCACCAGCCGGTAGCGAACGTCGTCGACGACGACCATCCGCGTCATCGTCGCGGCCCGCTGGTCCGCGTAGGACGCACCCGCGTGGACGTCTCGTCCCGTCACGACGCTCCCGTTCGCGTACTCGAGGGTGACGTTCGCGTACGTCGACTCCCGGAGGTCGTAGTCGGTGCGCACTGTCGCCATCGACCCCGAGGCGAAGAAGGTCGACACCGACGAGTCGTTGAGTCGGTTCGGATAGTCGTCGACGGACAACTCGGCGACCAGTTCCGTCGCGAGGCGGTCGGCTGTCGCGGCGTCCGCCCCCGTGGTTCCGTCGCCGACCGCACCGAGTGCGGACGGAACGTACGCGAAGACGAACGCGACGGTGAGGAGGAACACGCTGATGCCGACCGCGTAGTCGTGTGTCGTCTGCGCACGGTCACTCATGCACACCACCGCCACTGCGGGTGCGCGGTCGAGCCCGAACCGGTGTCCGACGACACCGGGCACGGCCACGGACGGACCGGGAGCGACAGGCCCAGAGGTCGTGGGAGGGCACCGATTCGAAGCGCTCTGGATCCCATTGCTCTCGTGGTTTCGCCGCTTCGGTGGTAACTGTTGTGCGTTGAAAATCATATTTGATAATAATATGGTCTCGGGCGTGACACGACCCAATACGGAGGACACGTTAGCGATATTCGAATGGGTTCCGTTCGGTCCACCCAGTACAGGGCGTGCCTTCGGTGAGATGTCCACCGAACAGTAGTGACACTGTGTGGGGTGAGTTCACAATACGACTCGGCCGCCCGAGCCAGCCCGTGGCGACGTAACTGAAATAGGTTTCACCGTCGGTTCGACGGGGATGACTCGCGGCCGACGACTGAACCGCCAGTCATCCTACGAGACGCGGTCACCCACCACCGTCCCGGTCGGGGCACGTCAGCCATACGTCTCTTCGAGGTACGCGACGATGTCGTCACTCTCTGCCAGCCCGTCGATACCGTGGTCCGGGTCGACGAGGACGGGGACGCCTGCTTGCCCGCTGACCGACTTCACCTCGAAACGGAGGAAGCGAAACGGGAGGACGGTGTGCCGTTCGTACTCGAGGCCGAGTTCGTCGAGTTTCCGCTCCACTTTCGCACAGTACGGACAGCCCGGGAGGCGGTAGAGTTCCAGCATCGCGCGTTCGGCTACTCGTTCGCGTCTCCACCACAAGAAGCCGTCGCGACTTCGCTACCGGACTGCACGGACGGTCACCGTCGTCCGTCGTCGGCGCGCTGGTGCGCCGTCGCCCGCGGACGGACACTGTGGCGCGAATCAGAGCGGGTTCGTGGTGAGCGTCCCCCGTCGGTGGTGGTCGAGTTCTCCGAGGCGCTCGTCGACTCGGCCTGGCTCGTACGCACGGAGTGGTGGTCGACTCGGCGGTCGAGGCCAGACGCGTGAGCGACGTCGCGACCACACGAGCTGTGTTGGACGTGCAGTGGGCTACGTCACCTCGCTGTCGATCGGCGCACTCGCGAGCCCGGTCAGTTCGGGCTCTCTCGCGAGTTCGAAGGTGAGACGCCAGCCATCGTCGGCCTCGGCGGCGCGGACCGACGACGGGAGCCAGTCGGGTTGGCGGCGGTACAGGTCGAGGACGATCGGAACCGTGGGAAGCCGCCCCTCCTGCGGGGAGAGCGCGTACTCCGCCACCTGGACGACGGTCGACTGGACTCCCTCGTCGAGGTCGACCGACGACGCCGACTGCGTGTACGCCCCGAGCAGCCCACGCGTCTGGAGCAGCGAAAACGTCGCCGAGACCGGTCGCGCCGTCGGTTCGTTCGCGGTCAGTCGGGTCGCCGCTTCCGAAAGGACGTCGGCCTGCTCGACAGGGGTCAATCGAGTCGAGAGTTCGGCCGCCGTGCTCTCCAGCAGGCACAGACAGAGGTTGTCCAGGTCGCCGACCCGCTCGGCGAGTTCGAAGTACGAGTCCATGACGGCGGTCTCGACGGCGTCGAACTCCCGACCCGACAGCGTCTCGAAGATGGCGGCTGCCACACGGTGACAGAACTCGACGAGCGTCTGGTGCTCCGACGAACCCATCCCGTCTTCCGCCGACGGGCCAGCGGCCGCTCGGGGTCGACTCCGTGGTCGTCCCGCCGTCTGTCCGGCCGGCGCAACCGGACCGCTGTCCTGACAGACGATCACGTCGTAGTGCGGCAACTGTGGGTCGTATCGACGCAGCGCCGCACGGTACTGTTCGGTCGCCCGGGCCGCACTCTGTGCGGCGGTCCGTCGTTCGAACCGATGCCCGACAGCCGGCACCGGACGGTGGCCTGTCCGTCCACAGACGAGGTAGTACTCCCCAGCGGGGTCGGCGAGTCCCTCGATGTACTCGCGGATGTCGACGAGCGTTGTCCCGATCATGGTGTCTCCGTCTTCCCTTCCCTTGGCCGACAGGCGACCGTCCTCGAACCGCGCGCTGGGGGCCACCCCGTCCCGCCAGGGGCCGTCCATCGTCTCCACGCCCGGTCCGCTCCACCAGTGGCAGCCGTGCGGTTCATCGTCTCACCGGGCTACCGCCTCACTTCCGGCGGACTCTCGACACCGACGACTGGTTCCGTCTCGTCCGGTTCCGTCCGTGTCGGTTCAGCTGTCGACCCACCAGCACGGCCAGCGACGAGGACGACTGGTCCCCGCTGCGAATGCTGACGTCGGACCGACGCCCCGCCACGACGCGTCTCTCTCCGCATAGTTTTAGGCTCGCCTAAAGATGAAAAAGGTTTCCGGATTTCAGGCTCGTGTACACGCGTTCGACGGTCAGTGCCGCGCGCCCACCGAGCCCCGACTGCCCGCTCTCGAGGAGACGTGAGCGGCCGTCCGGACGATGCCGACCGGAACTCCACCGTGACGTGGCGACGTCGGTGACCAGTAGCGATGCGCTCGTTCACCGGGATGTGAATCCTGGCTGTCACGAGGAACGTTCAAGCGAGGTGAACCGCCTCGGGGTCAACTGGTCCGAGAGGCGAAGTCTCTCGTCCGCACTGATCTCTCCGATTTCCGTACGACTCGGAGGCACCCGCTTTACGCCTCCGTAGAGACGGTCACGACTCGGTTGTCCCGCTCACCAATCGGGAGAAAACGGTGTTCGTCAGCCCTCCGCCGATGCGACCGCACACGAGACCGAAGAGGGGGGCGACACACAGCACAAACCCACTGGCGACGACCCAGAACGCGACTCTGGAGAGCGGCCATGCCGCCATGTCACTGGCCGCCATACTGATTACCCTCATCGCCAGCGTGCATACGGCGACTGCCCCACCGATGAAACCAGCGCGGAGTCCGGACGCAGCCGGGTCCGTCGAGCGGAGTACGGCGATGACTCCCGCGAGAAACGCTCCGAGGAGCATGATGCTGCCGCCGACCGTCGCCGAAGAGTTCGGCAATCGGTCGAGGAGGGCACCGACGGGCAGCGAGCACAGTGCGCCCACGAGTGCATATCGCCACGGTGCCGAAACGGCACTCCTACGAAGCGTTGACCGGAGGGACTGTGTCACGACTCTGCTCGTGGCGACGAGGTCGGTTCGTCTGGGCGATTGCCGGCCACCCAACTCCCGATTCGGGTCCCGACTTCACCGACGAGCGCGGAGATTCCGAATCCGATGACTGCAACCACAACAGTAAAGCCAACCGTGAGCAGCGTCGCGCTCGTCACGAACCACGCTGGCCCGGCCAACCCACTCGTGGCCGCGATTACGTCGAAAACGACCCAGAGCACCGGGAGCCCACCGACGATTCCGACTCGGGTCCCGACCCCGCTGGTCTCACCGCCCGCGCGCCTGGCCAGATAGCCGGCGAGGATACCACCGAACAACACTGCTCCAAGCGAGAGTTCCGACCCCGTCTGCCAGTAGCTGAGGGTGGTGAACGGGAGGGAAGCCATCCCACCGATGAGGGCGTACTTCCACGGTGTCGTTCCGTGCTGGGGAGGGGGACCAACGTCTGACATCGTGACTCAATCACCGTTTGATGGAGCCGCGTGATAATAGTTTGTCAGACTGAAGCGGTCGTTGAACCATCCTCGGTCACGGTTCTCCGTGATCGAGATGCGATGTCTCCAGTGGTTGCTGAGCGGCCTCCCCGTTTTCTGTCAGAATCGCGTGACCGGTACAGGAGTCACAGACGACAGACGTGGACGGTTTGATCTAGCCGGTGCCGAGTGTATCAATAGTTTGTCGACACGCCTCCGGAGTCGCGCGAGCCAGCGCCCTCCCGGCGAGGTACCCACCGATTACGTCGTCGAACTGTGACAGGCGTGCCTCACCCTGGATTCGCGAGAGTTCCCAGTCGGCACTCGCAATCCGACCGCCGGCGTCCGTCACGACGGTGCGGGCCAGGTCGGGGACAGGACTCGCTTCGAGCGCGGTCTGCAATGCGTCGTAGGCCTCGGTCCGGAGTGACCTGATGTCCGCTGCGCTCTCGATCTGGTACCCGCCGTCCTCGTCGAGGCGCGAGTGTACCCGTTGTAACGCCCGGATGTACGCGAGTCGTCGGTTCGCGTCGACCACCGCAGTGGCAGGCCCAAGCGCCTCCGCGATTCGCTTGGGCCCCCTCGACGCCGCTCGACGGAGGTCTGAAACGAGCCGCTCTTCGACCCCCCACTCCTCGGCGGTCGGTTCGGGCGGCAGGTCGGGCCGGCGCGAGCGGACATCCGACAACAGCCGCTCGGCAGCACCACGAATCGTCGCCCCGACCGTCCCGACATCGTTCGGGAGCGACGCGGTGAACTGCGCGTCGAGTTGTCGCACATCGGCGACGAGCGCGCGGACGGATTCGGCTTCTTCACCCCATGCAGCCACTGCTAGAAGGTCGGACCCTTCGTGTGAGGGGTGGACGCGAGTCTCACCTACGGCCCGTTCGAGCGCCGTCTCGATCCGGGCGTGCACCAGTGCTGCTCGGACTGGATCCCTCCCGAGGTACTCGTGGTCCTCACGGAACGACCGCGCGTCGGCGACCGACTGTCGGTGTTCTCGGCGGACGCGTTCGACCGTGAGTCCGTCCTCGACGACCGCCCAGCCGGCCGCGGCGGAGCGCGCTTGGTCGCGGGCGTGCCGGAGCGCTCGGAGTGCCGCGAATCGGGTGTCTGCCTCGAGGGCTTCGTCGAGTCGATCGGTCGCATCGTCGGCCGCATCCGTGAGCTCGCGGCGGACGTGGCCGTTCGGGATGTCGTCGGGTCCCAACGGAAGCGGGAGTCTCGCGAGGAGTGAGGTCGTCCGACTCCGGGCAGCGTCGAGATGTGACGCCTCGATTTCGACCGGGACGGACGGTTGGACTGGCGGGTCGAGCGCCGAGTCCTCGTCGATGTCGGGCAGATCGTACGCCCTGATCGTCTCCCGTCGTCCGCCAGCCAGGCCTCCGAGCCCACTACAGCCGGCCATCGCGCTCGTCCCGACGAGCGCGAGCAGCCCACGTCGGGTGACAGACCCTCGTGCGGGCATCATCGCTCACCGTCCGGGTCGGCGTTCTCCGAGAGAGGCACGCGAGATGGAGGGGCGACACCGTCGGCGGTGTCGGCGCTGCCACGTTCTCCGGTGGCTCCGCCAGGACCCGCTGTACGGTCACAGGCAGCGGATCCGACGGAGGTGCTGTAGCCGCTCACCTCGTCTTCTGAGAGCGCGGCGGGGATGCGGACGAGCCAGCTTTCGGCGGCCCACGTGTCTGCCGCGCACCGCTCGTCGTACGGCAGCAGTATCCGCGCGTAGTCGGTTTCGACTGTCGTGGAGTGCCACGAGACGTGACAGAGGTCGAGCCGGAAACACTCTCTGACCCGATGGTTCTGGATGTAGACCGTCTCGCGGTCGAACGATGTACTCGCGATGAACGACCGCGCGCGCTCGGCCGCCGGAACATCGACGATTTCGACACGTTCGGCCCGGGATTGACTGTCGACAATGAGGGACGAGATGTGACGAGAGTGGGCGTCCGGAGCGGGACGGCCGTCGTTTCGGTCGGGACCTGTGAGCCAGATCGGTGGACGGCCGTCAGCCACTCGAACACGGGCGGTTTCGGGACTCGTCGTCGAGTCGGTGGATGTGTCAGAGCTATCTTCACTGGCAGTCGGGGAGGACGTTCGTGCCGAACCGTTCCCTTGGAGTCCGTTACAGCCGGCTACACCGGCGACCAGACCGACGGTTCCGTGGAGGAGGCGGCGGCGGGTGAGGGGGACCATCGTCTCTCTGTAGGTTTGGTGGCACCAACGGCATATGTCTCGTGGTTCCCACGAGTTCGCCGACCGGACCGCGGCGCTCCGGATACCGCCTACACGAGAAAGTTATTGGCGGGTCGTCCGACGGATGAGTCGTTGTGACAACGCCGGTCCGGTTCACCGGCCGGCACTGACGAGCACTGTCCACTACCAGGCCCGTACCCGGTCCGTAATCGTTCTGATCGCACTGACGAGCCGACGGCGTTGATAGAGTCCCTCCGCGAGTGCCCAGATGAGTGTACTGAGTGCACCGAACACGAGATAGACGAACGACCAGGGAGCCATCCAGACGGGGCGGACCCACTGTGCTCCAGCCTGCCAGCGGTCGGCGAGTGCGCGGGCAGGGTCACCCACGACCGGGAGCCCCCCGAAGTTCGCACGAAGCCACCCGGGGAACAGGCGGCCATCCTCCTCGGTGCCGGGTGTGAGCCCCGCGGTTCCGGTCAGATTGTAAGAGCCCCGGTATCCCAGGTCGTGCATCGTCGGTGACCTGACGCCGTCGTTCCCGTGGGCGACTCGTTCGGCGCTGAACGGCCCCCAGGGGACGTAGGCCTCCCAGACGATGCGGCCTTTCGGTGTCACCTCGATGATACGGTGGTTCCTCGAATCGGTGATTAGCGTGTTCCCGTTCGGAAGCCGGTTCGCGTCACGCGGCCAGTCGAGTTGGCCCGCGCCGACCGTCCAGGTGCGTTCCCACGTGCAACTCTGATTGACGCGCTCGGTGCAGGTGTACTCCACGACGCGGTCGTTCTCGGAGTCGGCGACGAGGACGACCGGCCGGCCGTCGTCGGTTTCGAGATACGTCGGGTTGTGTTGTTCGTACAAGACGTCGTGGTCGTCATCCGCACCGAGTTGGAAGGTGATGTTCTTGCTTTCTCGGTCGACCGCGATCACCTGGTCGAAGTTTCGAGGCGAGGCCACATACCGCCCCGGTCCGATCTTGTCGACGTCGTTCACGTGGGTCCAGTCCGGATTCACTCCTCCGTCCATCGATTCTGGGTAGTGGTTCTTGAAGTACCACTCCCAGACGATCCGCTCCTCGGTGAGGTCGTAGATGAACAGCCGGTCGTTGCTGGTCGAGTTCTCCGCATCCCACTCGCGCATGTTGGCCACGAGGAGTTGATCGCCGTTGATCAGGTCTGCGTCGTGGGTATCTGTGATGTTGAATTTTGTCTGCCAGACGCGGTCTCCGGTCTCCGGATCGAGTCTGTATACGAGCGTCTTGCCGACGCCACCCTCCCGGATGGTGTTCACCACGAGGACGTCACCGCCCGGCAGAGGATCGGCGTCGTAAAACCAGCCGACACTGCGTTCTGGACCGTCGTGCACCCACGAGACGTTCCCGGAGGAATCGAACGAGACGAGTCGTGCCGGTTTGTTTTCGTTCCCACGTCCGTCGACGTGCCACCCCTGCACCGCGACGAGCGTCGCCCCGGTCGCAGACGACTCGACGTTGCCGGTCTGGATCTCGGGTGGGTCGTACACAAGCGTCGCTGTGGTCGCTTCGATGACCAAGACAAGCACCACGAGTGCCAGAGCGGTACGCGTGGCCCAGCGCAGGGAGCGAAGTGGAGAGAGTCTCATCGGTCGATTCAGTTCGAACCAACGTCACATGATAAATAAAAGAAAGTTGCGACCCGGCAGACCGGCCGAAAGAGGCTCGACGGACCTACCGCGACGTGTTCGTGTACAGATACCCTACACACACGGCGAGCACGAGTTCAGCTGCTTTCGCTCCGACCGCCAGCTGATTGAGGCTCCCACTCCTGAAGAACGCGTCCACGCCGAAGCCCTGGAAGGCGAAAAACGCCAGAATCGTCACCAGGGAATACCCAGCAGCAACGAGGTACAGTTCGCGTCGCCAGTACCGACTCACGTAGAGGACGAGCCCACCAAGGAACCCCAGACCGTTCAGGATAAACAGAATCCCGAGCAGCTGACTGAATCCCATGACACGAGGCCCGAGGAGCAGATGGATGATGGCCGTAACAACCGCTGCGAGAATCGCGACGTACGCGACTGGATGGGATGGAACGTTGACGAGCGAGTCTGTGCCTGTCACCGCGGTCGAATCTGCAGCCATAGGCAGTATTGTACTCGTGTTGATAAAAAAGTGAGGTGCCGCTTCCGAATCCCTGAGGGCTCAGTCGGTGGACGGACTTGCCATCGCAGGAGTCTAACGAGGTGTGTGAACTGGCACCCTCCTGTTCTGGTACCTCACTGGACTCGATGACCCTGGTCTGGCCTTAGACACGGTCGGCTCGAAGTGTCCGCCGACCCCTCTATCGATCCGTTCGAACTGTTCAGGAACGGACCAATCGAGTCGACCGGAAGTCACCAGAGAGTTCACGGGGGCATATCGACGACGAGCGGGCCGAAACCATCCGACTCGGTGTTTTCTCTCGGGGAACGGGAGGTGGGTAGACTGGCTCGCACCTCGTTGGTAGGCGGACACGATTCGGGACGGACGAGAACACGTCGGACAGATCGATAGAGGGGTGTCCGTTCCTGTGGCCGATACGTGCTGTTTCCTCTACCGTTAGAGCGCTTCGACGTCGGGCGTACCAGAGTGACCACCACCGCTCCCGAGAAGTGGCTCTTCACGCAGTTGGAGGAACGCGTCGGCGAGAATCCCATACGTCAGCACGAGGAAGACGGAATTCGTCGCGAGCGAAACGAGTTGGCCGACTAGCGGGCTGGCCAGGGAGAACAACGACCCTGCGGCTCCAGCTATCCCGCCAACCACTCCGAGGAGGACGACCAGTCCGAGAAGTCGCCATCGATTCCCTCTCGCGAGTTCCCAGCTCCGACGGAAGGCATCTAGTGGGCCTTCGTCTTCGACGGCGACCGCGAAGATGGCGAACTGGAAACTGATGGCCAAGAAGAGGCCCGGGACGAGAAACAGCGCGAAGCCGAGCGGAAGCACCACCCCGAGAACGAGGCTGACCGCGGCCGCTGACAGGAACGCTCGCCCGATACGACGGGTAAACACCTCGGCAGGCAGCGTCGAGAGTTCTGCGGGGTCCCGGCTGAGTAATCGCGCTGCAACGAGGAACACCCCGAATCCGATGAGGAGCGACACGACCGTGACGACGATCGCTGCGTCCGTGGAGAGCGGGAGTGTGAGACTACTCAGTCCCGCCTCGCGTGGTTGAATCCGGTCCGGGAGTTGATTGAGGATGAGGGTGTTCAGCGACGTGACGAGCGCGACCTGATACAGCACGGTCAACCCCAGGACGACGAGACCACTGACTGACACACTGCGTCGAACACCGCGGCTCAACGCACGGCCGAGTTGGAGGGCCATACCTCTGCTTCACGACTGCCGTACATGAATCCGGGGAACGCTTCAACTGCTGTTGAATCTATATTCGCTGGGGTTGGAATCCGCTGGACAGGTCACGAAGCTGGACTCCGGGCCGTGCCAACTGGTCGTGTCAACTTCACGACCGATTCTACCAGCCGGCGAAGAGTCCAGCCACGAGTCCACGGTCGGGAGCCGAGCGTTCGTAAACATATTTGAAAGATAACAAGTACTTCGACCTTATCCAAAATGGATACGTTCGACACCGTTTCGATTCTCATGCCGACTCACGCGATGTCGGAGGCCGAGTCAGTCGAGTGCAGCTTCGAGATGAGCCGTCTCGTCGATCAGAAACGTGACGTCGTTCACGTGCTGTTTGTCACTTCCGTCAACCACAATCCGCTTCGATTCGACATCGATGTCGGGCTGTACGTCTGCCTTCTGAACCCAGTTGTGGGTCACGGTCGGAACCCAATCGAAGCCAAAATATAAAGCTGCTATTTTGTATTTAGAATAGATAATTCTGCAAGACGGAACTGAATACACACCTGAATCGCGACCTCGGGGTGTCCACTGTCGCTCCACACATCCCGCGTCAATCTACTCGGCACTTCGGCTGAGGTGGTCGAATTCGGACAGAGTGCATTCGAACATCAATCGCCTCATTCCTCACCTCTTACGACCGGTGACACCCCCGCGAAAATATTAAATAGATAACATGTGTTCTCTCGGCATGCAAGAACCGAGACGGATTTCACTCGGTGGGATGTCGACCTCTCTCGGGAATCCGTGGATATTCTTCGGTGTGACCTACACCGTTACGTGGAGTTTCTTGCTGCTGGCGATAGTTCTGGACGTGAGTTTTCAGAGCGTCGAAGGGGTAGTGTTGCAGTTGCTGGCACTTCTCGGCCCGGGGGCTGCCGGTATCGGATTCATCTATCTCGTCTACGACGACCGGGGGCGGGCTGACTTCTGGAATCGAATCAAACAACCCCGCCGTATCGGCGTACGGTGGTTCCTGGTCATCCTGCTGACCCCGGTCGGAGTGACGGTCGTGGCCGCGGTGGGTGCGTCACTGCTGGGCGGCTCAGGCGTTGTCTGGGGTGAGGCCGTTCGAGAACTGAGTCGCAATCCACTGGCGATTCTCCCGACGCTGTTCTTCGCGACGCTCCCGCCGATTCTCGAAGAGTTCGGATGGCGCGGGTACGCATTAGACCGACTTCAGCTGGACCGATCGGCACTCGGTGCAAGTTTACTGTTGGGCGTCGTCTGGGCCGTCTGGCACCTCCCGCTGTTCTTCGTCGAAGGGTCGTTTCAACGCGAGTTCGTCGGATTCGCGACGAGCGGCTTCTGGCTGTTCATGATCGGTATCGTCGCACTGTCAGTCATTTTCACCTGGGTCTACAACCATACCTCGCGTAGCATCCTCGGCATCATCCTCCTGCACGGATGGGTGAACTTCGTGTCCGATACCGTCGAGGTCGCAGACGAGTACTACTACCCGGCCTGGGTCCTGACTGCAGTCCTCATCACGGTGATCTGGGGGGCGAAGACGCTGCGAAAGACCGGCGACGTGCCCCATCCACCCCTGCAAAGCGATACCTCCCGTGGGTAAGCTACGCTGTTTTCGCCTTGGAACGGTTTCTCGTCCGGGTTGATCCGTCTCCGTCGCCGTCGAGGACGAGAACTTCGTCGCGGCCATGCAGGACAGCTGGAGGCTGACTCGTGGGCACCGCTCGTGACTCTTCGTTCACGGTGCCATCATCACCCGGACCGGGAGACGACGGCCACGGCCGAGACGGGGACGGCCACCTCCGCGCCGCATCCGAGGGAGCGACCGGACCTCTGCCGCCGCCCCCACGACCGTGTCTGCCTCGACTCGTCTGCGGGGTGGCCGGTCAATCGATCGTCACCACGGCCGTTCCGCGCTTGTGCCCGGTGTCGACGTAGCGGTGCGCCTCGACGACTTCCCTGACCGGATACCGTCGCCCGATTACCGAGCGGATCTCCCCGGAGTCGAGGAGCGTTCGTAGCTCCCCGAGGTATCGTCTCCGCACGCCAACTGGCTTCATCCCCGTGGCCGCGAAGACGGCCCGCCTGTCGCCGACCAGCCTCGTCCGGGCCATGGCGAGGAGAACCCCTACTGATGGGACGGTCGTCATGTACAGCCCGCCCGGGTTCAGCGCGTCCGCGAACCCCGCGAACGACCCCTTGCCCACGGCGTCGAAGATTACGTCGTACGTCTCATCCGTCTCGGTAACGTCGGTGGTCGTGTAATCGACGACCCTGTCGGCACCGAGCGAGCGCACGAGGTCGACGTTCCTAGTGCTGCAGACGCCGGTGACCTCACACCCCACGTGGGTGGCGAGCTGGACGGCGAACGTCCCGATACCGCCCGAAGCACCGTTTATGAGGATGGACTGGCCGGGCTGGAGGTCGGCCACGTCACGGAGGAACAGCATCGCTGTGAGGCCGTTATCGGCGACGGCGGCGGCCTCGGCGTCACTCACACCTGCGGGTGTCAGTTCGACCGTACCGTCCTCGGGGACGCAGACGTACTCGGCGTGCGCGCCCGACTCTGGCGCGATTGTCCCGAACACCCGGTCGCCGATGGCGAAGCGCGTGACGCTCTTGCCGACGGCCGCGACCTCACCGGCGAACGCGTCGCCCGGGATGGACGTGGGACGTCGGAGGCCGCTGAAGAAGCGGACGGGGAACGGCCGTCCTTCGCGCATGGCCGAGTTGGCCGGGCCGACGGTGGACACCCGAACGCGGATCAGGACCTCGTCGGGCTCCGCGGTGGGCTTCGGCGCCGAGTAGAGCCCGAGGACCTCCGGGCCGCCGTACGCTGTGGCCGCGACGGCCTTCATTCTCGTGTCGGTCCTGGTCGTTCGTTCGGTGGAGCTTGTCGGCATTCCACGGGAGAAGAGGGCGGCGAGTGTCGTAAGCTGCGTGCTCGGTACGAGGGGTAGCGTGTTCGGTTTCGAGAGAATCCGGTGAACTGGCGGGTCGTTCGCCGACACCACGGGTACGTCGTCACAGGACGGGTGAGAGATTTCCCGTGCAGACGTAGCGTTCTCTCAGCGTGGACCGACGCCAACTCGGTCCTCGTCTGCTGGATACCCGGCTCGATGTCGTGCGACCTCCAGCCAGGATGAAACCCGGCTCATTGAGGCGACAGTGAGGATTTCGCGGTTGCCGTGGGCTGACTGTCATTCGGAGGGTATGGGGGCTCTTCTTTCATCATCGGACCAAAAATTCCGCCGGCCCGGGGCACTCAGAGCGCCATGTAACCGCCATCGACGGGATAGGCGTTGCCGGTGACGAACGAGGCCTCGTCAGAGCAGAGCCAGACGACCGCGTTGGCGATTTCTTCCGGCGTCCCCATCCGGCCGAGCGGTTGCATCTGGACGAACTGTTCGATCGAGTCGGGGTCCTCGTCGGCAGCGCGCTGAACCATCTCCGTGTCGATGACCCCTGGACAGACCGCGTTCACGCGGACGTCCTCCTGTGCGTACTGCGTCGCAGCGACTTTCGTCAGCCCGAGCACGCCGTGTTTACTCGCGACGTACGGTGGCCCACCAGCGGCGACGAGCCCGGCGATCGACGAGGTGTTGACGATCGCACCGCCACCGTTCTCGACCATCTCCCGAAGTTCGTGCTTCATACACAGCCACACGCCCTTCAGGTTGATGTCGATCACTCGATTCCAGTCGTCCATCGTCAGTTCTGCGAGCGGGGCATCTCTGCCCTCGATGCCTGCGTTGTTGACGGCGATGTCGGCGCTCCCGTATGTCTCGACAGCCGTCTGTACCAGCGCTTCGACGTCGGCAGGGTCACTGACGTCCGTCTCGACGAACGTCGCTGTGCCCCCTGCGGATTCGAGCTCGTCGACGACGTTCTGCCCCTCCTCGGCGACTACGTCCGCGACGACGACGTTCGCCCCCTCCTGGGCGAACCGCTCTGCAGTCTGTTCTCCGATTCCCGATGCCGCACCAGTCACGATGGCAGTCTTGTCAGCCAGGTTGTACGCCACATCTTCAGATGCACACGATATGTACCTAGGGTGTCATCCCCACGAATCAAGAACGCCCTCGACCCGCTCTGTTGGACGTGCGCTCCAGTTGGCTGGTTGCGTCTCCACTGTGGGCGAACGAACCGGAGACGACTCGTCTCTCGAATTCTCCGATGATTTGCTCGCCGCCTCTGCCCGGGTTCGATGAGGACGAGTCCGAGGAATCCGAAGCTGACCGTTTCTCGTCGTCGGAGGTCGGACGGGCAGCACGGTCAACGCTTGTGGTGGCCGCGACCGATCTCACGTTGCTCACCCGCTCACTTCGGTCCCGTCCTCAGTCGTGTGCTCATCGACCGGTCGGATCGTCCGGTAGAACGCGGTCGAGAAGGTAGCGAAGAGGCCGGCGAAGAGACCGGTGAGTATCACGATGAGGACCACCAGCACGGCGGTGCCAGCGAGGCCCACAGACGGGAGGTCGACCGGGAGAGGACCCGCGGCCGGTCCGACAGGGTCCACACCCTCCCCCTGTGAGAACGGCGGCGACGTGAGAAGCGAGAACAGCACACCGAACACGCCGAACACGGCACCGCCGACGGCCGCCAGCACGGTGTAGCCGAAGACGGCCACCAGGTTGTGTCGGACGCACCACGCGCTCCGTTTGATACTGTCGACCGCCTCGAGGTCGTCAACGACGACCGCGTGACCGAAGAACTGGACGACGAACGCGATGAGGAGGTATCCGAGGAGCGCGATTCCGCCGATGATGGCGAGAATCACGAGTGGGACGAGACTCGGCTGGCCGGCACTTCCGAGGAAGAAGATGCCACCGAGGATTGCCGCGAACGTGATGACGAATCCCAGGACGAGGTTTATCGCGAACAGGCCGAGATAGACCACCAGAATCGACACGTAGTGCGTCTTGCCTTCGCGAACGAACGTCTCGAAGGAGGTTCGACCGTCGATGGCCTCGTTCGCCATCCCGATGATTCCACCGAAGAAGAACGGCACGACGAAGATCGTGAGTCCACTGACCCCCAGTGAGACGACGCTCCCGACGAGGGGATGGAGCGACTGTGCGAGCACACTGGGAACCTGAAACAGGCTGAACGCCGCAGCGATGACGAACACCAGTGGGTTGCGTCTCGCCGCACCGATAGCTGTCTGGAGCGCTTGGAGGACTGCCATACCTGCACTAGCTCGAACGCGGTGTAAAGAGATACTGATTCGTTGCCAGATAGGGCCGTTCGGGTGCTGCCGCGGAGCGCGCTTTTCAACCCCCAGAGAGCGTGATACAGTGACTCACTTCGAGGACAGCCTTACATAGCTATAACTGTAATTTTATCTTGTAATGGGATACGTCAATCACGAGTGATTTACCTGTACACGTGTGAGCGCGGTCACCACTGTAGCACACGTTCAGGGGTCACCTCGTGTCGCTGATTGACGGAGGCGGCCGAGGGACCGGCGAGTGAGTGACCCAGCACCGTAGGCGAGTGTTCCGAGGAGTACAGCTGCGGTGCCGAACACGGCGAGACTGACCGGGTCGAAAAAGAACGCCAGTTCTCCAGAGAGGCTTCTTCCCGAGAGTCCAAAGAATGCCCAGTCAGCGTGGAACCCGAGATAGGCCGCGAAAAAGAGCATCCACGCGAAAACCAAGCCCCCACTCCGGTACCCGACACCCGTCGCGACGACGAGACCCACTACGGTCGCGTCTCCCGGGATGATGAGGATTCCTCCTGCGACGGTGAACAGGTCGACTGCGTACGCGAGACACGTCGACACGGCGAGTACGACTGCGGACAGGAGAGTGAGATTCCGTCTGAAGCGAGTGTCCCCGGGTCCGACAAGCAGGTTGCGAAGTGAGCGGGGCACATCGTCGCGTGACATACAGGGTGATTGACGTTTGGTCACCCCGATAAAAAAGCCCCGCCATCACGGACCGATTCCCGAGACGCCCTTGTGCGACTCCTCGGTGACGAGACGTCTGAGGCACCGGTCGCCCCCGAATCAAGACAGGGAGACGCCGACGAAGCCCTGCACGACGTCTCTGGGTGGGCTCGCTTCGATATCGACGACTGCGGGGAGACCGGCGTCGCGGCCGGCAACGAAGGGCCGGATGGGGGAATCCGTCGTCGCGCCGACGACTCGCTTTTCTCTCGGTGAAGCTGCCGAATCCCCCGGCCTGTACCGCCTGTGGGACCTCGTCGCTGAAGCAGCCACCGCACTCGACGCACCCTTCGACGACGTGTTCGTCCGCCAGCACGACATCCAGGTATCGGGATGGTAGTTCCCCACTCCACAACCGGGTTTGAACGGCGCGACTCACACCCCAATATCGATGTGGCTCCAGTGTGGACAGCCGTACATGAGTCTCTCGGCCGTCATCCGGAAGGACTTCGAAGACTCCATTCGGTCGTTCTCACTCCTGTCGACGACGTTGTTGTTCGTCGTCTTCGCAACCGGTCTCGCCGCCATCCAGTGGATTCCCGTCATGTACCGGGACAGCGCCGTGGACGCGAGCACGCTGGCCCTCCTGAACAGTATGCGACAACCGACTGTGTTCATGGTTCCGCTCATCGGCTTCGTCCTCGCGTACGACACGATCATCCGCGAGCAGGACCGCGGGAGCCTCCGACTCCTGCTGGGTCTTCCGAACTCGAGATTGGAAGTCGTCTTCGGGAAGTTCATCGGTCGCACGGGCGTCATCACCGTCTCGATACTCGTCGGCTACACTGTCGCTGGTGTCATCGCCCTGGCAACGTACGAGTCGTTCGATTTCGTCGTGTTCAGCCGCTACACGCTCCTCACGGTGCTCTATGGCGCGGTCTACATCGCCTTCGCCACGGGGTTCTCGGCGGCGATGCAGTCACGCCAGCAGGCGTTCGTCGGTGCCGGAGCGCTGTACTCGCTGTTCCTCGTCGGCTGGGACGTGCTTCTGTTGGTGCTGCAGTTGGCAATCTACGGGCAGAACATCCCCGAGACGGGACTGCCGGACTGGTTCAAGTTCATCGGCCTGTTGAACCCCTCGACCGCGTTCATGCACGCCGTCAGAGCGGTCATCCCCGAGTACAGTGCGATCACGTTCTATCCCCAAGGGAGTGCGTTCTACCTCGACGACTGGGTCGGCTTCGTCATCCTCGCTGTCTGGGCAGCTCTGCCGCTCGTTCTCGGGTATCTCCGGTTCGAACGCGCTGACATCCAGTAATCAGAATCACCCCTAGATGTCCCAGTACAGGTGCTTGTTCGTCCGCCCGCGCTCGATTCGTCTACTCCCGGCGATAGCAGGTATTAAAATCTCGACAGTCGAACGAGAAGTACACTCGTGAGTGATACCATCTGGTCAGGTCCGGTACTCAGCGGTCGCCGCGTGGTCGTCTGTCTCTGCATCACGTCAGTCGTCGTGACCACCGACGTGTTGTTCATTCACACGTTCGACATCACGACACCGACCGAGTTCGTGACCGAAGTCGTCCTACACGCGCTCGGCTTCTACGGTGGGTTCACGCTGATGGCGCTTCTCGACTGAACGCCGACGTCGTCGCACGATGTATCGATGCCGTGCTCGTATGATGGCTTCCAGTTCAGCACCGACGCCGTCACTTCTCGGGGAACACGCCCGCCGGATCTCGGAATGCGAACGGGCCGACCCGTTCACCCGTCGTCGCGTACCGGTACAGCGCCGTTCGGACGATCGCCTGGACGGTCTGGGAGCAGACGAGACAAGCGACGACGATACCCCCACCAGCGACGAGCGCCGCTGTCCCGAGAAGGCCGTCGAGCAGGAAGTATCCCACGCCCAACAGCACGAGTCCCGGAATCGCGGCGACGAAGAACACGACGCTGACGCCGATAGTCGCGGAAACGCTCTCGCCCCACGTCTCCCGAAAGAGCGACCCGCTTCGGCGGAGTTGTCGTCGAATCCCCGTCTCGCTATCGAGGACGATGACCGGGACGATGAAGTACGTCAGGAGGACCCACGCGAGGTCGAACACGAGTCTCGCGAGGCTCCCGATGGCACCGAACTTCTCGTCGAGGACGTACATGAGTGTCCCGAGCGTCGCGGCCACCACTCCCCACGTCGCGACCTGCCGACGGACGCGCCATGCAGCGGCGAGGCCGTCTCGGACCGAGGTCTCCTCGCCGTCGAACATCCGCGCAGCGCAGTGCACCACGGCTGCGTTGAAGAACGTCGCCACGCTCGAAGAGACCGCGACTGCACAGAACAACGCTCCGTACCTGTAGCGGTCGTTGGTGAACAGGGAGTCGACGATTCCGAGCCGGAACGCGAGCGCAGCGAGGACGGCAAATGCGCTCCCGACGGCGAGCAGACTCAACGCGGGGAGCACCGCGAGCGTCGCGTTCTGTCTGAACATATCGAGGCTCTCGGACGTGATGTCGAGACCTCGTCTGTACTTGGAGGGCATAGCCGGTGGTACCCCCTCCGATGAAATAAATCTCGGGGAGAACGTAGGAGATACCCGAGACCGTCGCTCAACGCACCAGATCAGCCCCCGATCGAGGAGCTGAAAACCGCTCGATGTGCTTGGCGTGTTTGGTCCCACGCGGACTGATTGTTCCACTGTCATCCCCCAGCTGTTGGCCGGATGGTAGGACCGCATCATCCCTCCGAAGCAAAGGTTATTATCCGGTCTGTTCTTGTCGAATCGTGCTTGCTCGTCGAACCCGCGCACGCTTCCAGGTTGTCGCCAACGCGGTTTGGATCCTCGTCCTGGTCGTCGTCGCGAGACGTCAGTCTGGCCTCGACTCACGGCGTCCCCCAGTGCTTCTGCTTGGAGCGGGAGTCGTCTACGCGGTCTCGTACCATGCTGCTCACGATTACGACTTCGCTGGTATTCGGCGTTCTCGTCTCCGTCGGGTCGCGTTCGTCGTGGTCATCAACATCGTTCGAGTCTGGCTTCGGCCCCCGTCAGTCACTGGAGGGTACGGATTCGCCCTCGGCCAGTGTCTGGGAACCGTCGCCTACCGCCTTCGATGGGGTGTGCTGGGCGGGTTTCCGGAGTAGCTCTCGGAAGGAGACGGGGTACACCGCATCGACCCTGCGAAGGGCTACTGATTCGACACGACTCCGACTGAAACAGCTGGTACGTCTGTGTGCGAATTGAACGGGGCTCTCCTACGATGGCCCGAGAACAACGTCGGGAGTGAAGAGCGTGAGACTGAGTAGACCGGTCAACAACAGAATCGCAGTGACACGCAATCCACCAGCCATCTGTCGGTGTTCCGTCGGAAGGGACTCGGCGAGTCCAGACAGCGCGAATCCAACCGCCATGATAAGCGAACTGATGGAGGAACCGCCGCGTAGAATATCCTAGTAGATGTAGATACTCAACATGACGAGCGAGCCAGCAACCATTACGAACGCATGGATTCTCCCAGAGGGCTCACTGAAGACGATTTCTCTGATTTTGGAGAGCATGGAACAGGTCGTTCTCGCGACACTGTAAATAAGTGTAGGATGACAAATGTTATCCAGCCGTACTCTTTCCGCCGTGTCGAACCAGACATACGGACCCTGAAAGGAGCAGAGAGGTGGGGAGGATGTCGAGCGTCGCTGTGTTCGATACCCCATGCTCGCTGTGTCACAGGACGGGAGTGTCGCAGTGTCGGAAACTCGTCTCGGCCTCCACGTCGCCGTGGGGAGAGACGAACAGAAGTCGATACGATTTTTGCCGAAGCGACATCGCGTTCGTCCTGTGATGGTCCTGCAAGCGACCCCTCCCGCTCTCGCCCCTCCAGCGGCGATGTTGGCTGTACTGACCGTCGGTGGGTTCATCCTGGGGGCGGCTGGGAGCGCCGTCGTTCGCCGGTTGTCGAATCCGGTTGGCAAGTACCGACTGTTCTACCTCGGTATGCTGCTTCCGTTCACCCTCCTCTCGTACGGTGTCCTTGCCCTCCTGGCGTTCGGCCCCGCGCTCGCCGCGAAGCTCCCTGTCCCGACAGCCGGACCGGTCAGCACACTCGTCGCCGACTTCTTCGGCTTCTTGGCTGCCGGACTCGTCGGCCTCGCAGCCTACACACCGACCCTTCGCGGGATTCGCTCGGCCCGTGACATCGACCTGTCGACTCGAACCGCCGTGGCCCGAATGGCGCGATACGTTCTCGGTGTCAGCGTCGTTCTTGCCGTGGCCCTCCTGCCGCTTCGCCTCTGGGGCACTCTCGCGTCACCCATCGGACTTTTGCTCGGTCTCGCGGTGGTCGTCGTCGGCTCCCTGGCTGGGTCGCCATGGATTATTACGGTGCTCCGAAGTACGACGAAACCCACCGGAGAGACCGTGGACCGCCTCAACGCCCTGCAAACGCGTGCTGGACTCGAGGTCAGAGACGTCCGCATCCTCGACACTGAAGCCGAGGAGACGGCGAACGCCCTCGTTCGTGGCCCTCCCCGCTACCGGCGCTTATTCGTCACGAGCACGTTCCTCGAACGGTTCGACGACGACACGGCGGCTGCCCTGCTCGCGGTTCAGGCGGGGCGTGTTCGCACACGGCTGCTCGCGCGGCGTGCAGGGACCGTCATCGTCGCTGGCGTCTTGCTAGTCGCGGCTGTGACGGGGTCCGATGCCCGGTGGCTCCTCGTCGTAGCAGCCGTCGGAGTCGTACTCGTCGGGTTCTGGCTCACGCGCCGCGGCGTCCGGGCGGCCGACGAGTACGCCGCCGCCCGGGTCGGCGCTTCGACCGTCGTCGACGCGTTCGAACGGTACGCGGCGGTCCACTCGATGGAGCCGTCCCGACGTCAAGTCCCGAATCCGCTCTCGGTGAACGTCGCGTTGGGCGACCGAATCGACCGTCTGCGAGCGTGAACCGCTACTCCAACGACGGAACACGCTCGAGGAGCGCGAGTCGCCGTCCTCCGAGCTCGACGCCTGCAGCGACCAGGATGACCCCTAAGAAGACGAACCAGGCCCCGAAGTACAAGGCGTGCGGGTCGTCGACAGTGGCGACGAACTCCGTTCTGGCGTCATTCAGCACGAACACCGCGAGGAGAGTCCCAGGAGAGACGAGCCGGTGGCGCACGAGGAGGTACAGCGGAACGGCGGCGAGCAGCCACATTCCTACGGTACTGAACAGGTACAACAGGAACTCGAAGCCACCGGTCGCGGTCACACCGAGCCGAACGGCGAACCACACCATCACGCCGGCGTGGAGGACACCGCCAGCAGTCGCGAGAGTCGCTGCCCGTCGCCGCGAGGCGGGTATCGGCACCCACTGCAGTGGAGTTGGAACCGACGGAAGCCAGTCCCAGTCCAGTCGACTCACGTATTCGACGAGACCGAGAAAGACGAACCCGACCGTCCAGACGGACGCGTTGAGCATGTACCGGACGATGTAGAGGCCGTTCTCGACGACGATGATGCCGGTCGGCTCGGAGAGTCGCTCGAGTTCTGCGATGTCCCGGAACGTCGGTCCGGGTGGGGACAGTTCCATCCCGAGAACGTAGCCGGTCGTCAAGACGAGTGCACACAGCGGTGTAACCAGTGTGTACCGCAGGGCGAGCCACACTGGCACTGCAGCGACGACGATGAGACCACCGTACCGCCACCCCATCCCGACGAGCGAGTAGTCGCTGGGACCGACTGCATAGCCGAGTTGAGTGGCGACGAGGAGGAGGGCGGCTGCGTGGACGAGCCCGATTGACAGGCTCACCACCACGTTCCGGTCGGAGGCCATGGTCGTGTAGAACACGTGTTGGAGGATACTTATATCAGGTCCACAGAGACACCGGTATGGAGACAGTCCTCGGTGGTATCAGAGAGATGCTGTTGGGTGTCCAGCTGACGTTGCTCGGCTACGTTTTTCAGGACTTGCGACTCGCGCCCGAGGAGGTCAACGGTCTTCTCCTTCTCGTCGGAACGGTTCTCACCATCGGGGGGTTCGTCGCGGGGCGTGGGTGATTGCGGTGGGGACAAGAACGAAGTGGGTGTGGGGAGTGGGTACATCGATGGAAATGGACCGGATTGAGGACCTGGTCTCGGGTACGATTATGATTGTTCTGGGTACCCTCCCGACAGGCCTGTTCCTCGTCGGGCGAGGGCAATCTCTACTGTTTCTCGACAGCGTCAGTGCCAGCGTGCTTCCCGACCCGTTCCGAATGCTCCTCGTCGTCGTGCTGTGCGTCTGTGGGCTTACACTGGCCGCAATGGGAGTTCTCACGATCAAAAACGGCCGTTCGCGGTCGACCACGACTGGGCTCTTCTGACGGCAATACTCGTCTCTACTCGTTGCTCGCGTCTCTGCCGGTGCGAACAGAACGGTTACACTGAATCGGTGAGTGCACACCGACATGGACGCTCGCTACTCGTGGTTAGCCGGAGCGGCAGTCGGCCTCTCGATTGGCTATCTGTTCGGGATACAGCGTGGTGATATGGTACTCGGCGCTGTGCTCACGGCTGTCTGGACGATTACGGCGTACGGTCTCTTCGCGTTTCCCGAACATCGGGGGAGGTCCGGGTCACACGCTCGGTTCTGGTACTCTCTCGTCGGCGTGCTTGCACCCGTCGTGATGTTCACCCCACAGTACAGTTCGCTGTTGTCGCCCGCCGATGGGCTTCCGTTAGTCCTGCTTCTCGGCGGCGTATGGCTCGGTGGTGTGTACGCGGGTGTCGCGCTGGAGCGAACCGAACGACACGAGTAGTCGCGCGCCCGAAATCAAGCGGCTCCCCTCATCGCAACGTCCGAAGCATGCCTCATCTCATCTCATTTCATCGACTCTTCGCGTGCGAGCGGGGATTAGCGCATTCAGTGGACCCTCCCCTGACGGGGATGTATGTGTGGAGGTGGTCACGCCCGCTCAGGCGTCGTTGATGCGCCTCTCCCCGAATCCGCACCTACCTGTCCGTGGCACCCGAAGCTCCGAGGCTCACGAGCGCACTCACCAGTCCGAAGAACCCGACGAGTACGAGCCGCAGGCTCAATGAATCGTTCTGTGGGTCGACGAACGGAATCGCTCCGAACGCGACGACAGCGATTCCGAAGAGGACGACCGTGAGAACGCGGTCGTACCGCGGGTCGTACTCCACGTCTGCGAGGCGTGCCCACGCGGTATCGTCCGGGGTCGGTCGCTGCCTCCGTTCGACTCCGTCGCTCGTGTGAACGGCAACGAACCCCCGTCTGAGCCCTGCCAAGATAGCCCCGAACAGTCCACCGATGGCGACACCGGCGACGAAATTCTCGGGTCCGCTGAGAGCACTCACGGAGAGACCCACCACCACTGCGGGGAGGACGAGCAGGCCGACTGTTTCCAGAAGGTCCACCAGCGGCGCTGGTCTGTCGTAATCCGAACTCATCACTCGGTTGCGCCTCCCACCGCGCGATTCGGTTCGACAGGCGTGTCGGCGGCGTCGTGTCGATGAGTTCCTTCCCGTGTCATTCCTCTCGTTCCGCGTCGACCGCCTCCACGAGCAGTTCGGTGAGCAGTTCCGACAGCGCTTCGCGGTCGACCGCGTCGAGCGCCGCGACCACTCGTTCACCGTCCGCCGGCGTGTCGTGTTCGTCGGGCATCGGAGTTCCTGTCGTACCGAGCAACGGGCCTGGACTTGATAGCTATTTACCTCTGGGCTCTCGTGCCCGAGACGATGGCCCTCCACACTGTCTCGTCTCGAACGCTCCGGCTGTGTCTGTACTGTTGTCTCGCCGTCTGCGTGGTCTTTGGGTGTCTGGCGCTCGCCGACGACCTTCTCGACACGTCGTTCTGGCCGGACGGCGCCGAGTATGGGGTCACTCTTCTCGCTCTCGTCGGCGTGTACTACCAGCTTCTCCCCGACCGAGAGACGGTGGAACGGTGGCGGGTACGGGCTGTGGCCTGTCTCGCGTTCGGGCTGCTATCGCTGCTCTGTATTGCCTATACGAACCCCGAGAGCCCCCTGTCTGCTGTCCCGTTCGCGTTACTCATTGTCGGGGCGATCGTGGCGTATCGAGGACTGTATCGTGAGTGGGCGAACCCCCACCCGTGACTGTTCCTGTGGGCTGCTCCACGGCGAAACTGGGTCGCCGCCGTGGTTTGTCCAGTGACTGAAAACGGGTGGTGGGGGTGACGAGACAGAGCATATCCCGTCACGCAGTGGGCAGGAGCTCATGCCGACAGGAAACGTCGGCACTGAACACGGTGGGCGGCGGAACAAACAATCCAGCGAAGGCTTCGACGAGGATTTGAGCGACGATGTGACCCACTGTCGGTTTTCAGGCGTATCCCGAAGAACCGCTTGAGACTTACCGGCGGAGGATGGCGATACCGCCAATCGTTGTGACGAGGAACGCACCGGCACTGGCCAGGAGCGGGGACAACCCGACCAGTTCGCTTCCGACCCAGTACAGACTCACGAACACCCCGACGCGATTACTGAGGCACCGACCACCCAGCCGACTGCCTTCCACGCTCGGTCGTACGGCGACCAGTACTCATCGGAGAGAGTCGGGACGACGACACCGACCGTCAACAGGAGCAGGAAGCTCCCGTCCGGGCCGATTGACAACGGGGATTTCAAAAAGCCTAGCACGCCGTGTAGTTCGAGACCACCGACGAACGGGAGTGTCTCGGGCTGGCCAACGGGTTTATCAGTTATCTCGTGGTGTTTTCGTCTGAGCGATGCCCTCCACGCCGCTGTTCGCCCCACGTCAGTTCTTCGCCCAACGAACGCCCTCGCTGATCGGTGCTGCTGCCATCTTCTACCTGACGGGAGTCGTCGCCGTCACAAGTGGCGCTCCGTTCGTCAACCAGGCGAGCGGCTTCGAACTCCCACTGGCGGTGATTCTCGTCGCGGTGCTCATCGGTGGGGGGATCGGCGCGGCCGGAATCTGGATGGGTTCGACCGTTCTCGTCTACCTCTTGTCGCAGGCCGCTGGTGGCTCAGGGTCGGTCACGCGAACGGCTGCGAACATCGGGTGGGCCGCCCTGCCGCTCCTCATCGCGAACAGCGTTTCCACTGCGACCGTGTTGGTTCTCTACTTGTTCGGTGGGTTGCCGGCGATTACCGCTCCCGGGACGATGCCCTTCTGGCTCGTCGCGTTCAATGCACTCACCGGTCTTGTTGGGTATCTCTGGATCGGCTATCTCCTCACGTACGCGATTCAGGACGCACGCGACCTCGGCGTTAGACGCGCCCGTCTCGTCGCGGGACTCGTGATTACGATTCCAATCGGTTACTCGCTGTCGCTGCTGCTGTAGTGTGAATCTATTGAACTTTCGGCTCGCAATCCAGCCCGGTGAGCCCCTCTCGTGAACGTCGAACGCGTTGTTCCGGGCGACTGACAGGGCGTGAAGGTTCGCAAGCGAACCGCCACTAGTGAGGACTCCGCCAGCGTCGGGCCCGAGGCCGAACTCCCTGGCGATAGTCTCGGTCAAGTAAACTACCCCACCCTACTCCCTCGGCGCTCCGCGCCTCGGTCCTTGAGGGTGGGGCTTTGATGTGGACTCCCGGCAATCAGTCGCCAGCAATAGGCTGGTGACTCTCGCCGCTCAACGTCCCACCATTCACACGTAGGTCTACTTCTACGTCTCCGCCCCCCGACTTGGGCGAGGAACGGAGTCTGTGTGTCCGCTTGCGAGCGTACCGTAGCCCAATATTCTTCGCACCGTTGTAGTCCGCGTTCACCTCGTACCCACACTTCTGGCACTTGAAGTGTTCTCCGTGGCGGTTATCCTCATGCGTGAATCCACAGTCCGTCCGCGAACAGCGTTGGGACGTGTGGTTCGGTGCGACTTGCTCCACGGAGACACCGCGCTCGGGTGCTTTGTAGGAGACGTACTCGTACAGGCGTCGGAACGCCCATACGTGGTGCCACTTCGCGTGCGGTAGTCGCTCTCGAATGTCTGTCAAGTCCTCGAACACGATAACGTCACAGTCGTGTTCGACGGCTTCTGTGACAAGTTCGTTAGCGACGGTGTGGATGTACTGTTTCCGCCACGCTTCTTCACGCTTGCCGAGGCGAAGGAGTGCGTTGTGCGCGGCCTGCGTGCCGCGCTGTTGCATTTCACCACGCCGCTTCTCGAACTCGTGGCACCAGTGGTCGTAGTCGTCTCCCTGCCAGAACGTGCCGGTCGAGGAGACGGCGAGACTGTTGACACCGAGGTCGATACCGAGGACCGTTTGGTCGGGGTGCCCGGTATCTGCTGGAACCTCTGTGTCGTCGCTGTCAATCCGCCGAGTCGAGATGTTGAGGTAGAACTCGTCGGTTGCCGCGTCGTACCGGAGCGTACTCTCACGGAACTCATAATCCCCGGAGAGAACGTACCGCTCGTAGGGCGTCGGGCTGTCTGCCGGGAGACTGAACGTGGGTTCGATTCGACCCTCAACAGTTGCCAGCGACACCTTGTTGCGGTAGATGGTCGCGCTCCGGGCGTCGTAGTCCATCGTTTCGGCGGTGAACGTCGGACAAGAGACGCGCTGTCTCTTCTTCCAGCGTTCGACACACGCTTTGACGGCTTCGACGGCGCGTTTGATGGCGGCTTGGACGAGTTGTGCCTGTAGGTCCGTCTCCTCTCGAAGTTCGGCGTAGAGCGCGTCACGAACCTGCCGCTTGTTGGTCTTGCACTCGGTGTAGGAGGCGTCGGCCCAACAGTAGTCGGCGGTTCGATTCGCGCAGTACAGGTATTGCTCGGCGGTTCGGTGGAGTGCGTCGCGTTGCTCATCGGAAACGGCGAGTTTCACGACAGCGGTTCGACGCACGTCCATACTTCAGAGAAGGTGCGGCGGTGGTTATACGCTTGGGAGTCTGCCGGTCGGGTATGCCGGTTGTGTCGTACTATGTCGGTTTCCTCTCCGGCCTACTCGCTCTCTCCGCTACGCTCCGGTCGCTCCTTGAGGCCGGAGGCTCCACCTCGAATTATGCTGACCTCGGGGATGGTGGAATCGTCTGGCAACGGCGACCGGTCTTGTGTCCCTGTAAGCTGTCCGAGGAGCTGATCAACGACGTCCTTGGCGAGGTTCTGGACGGCTTCGGCGTTATCGCCACTCGGGTCGATGAACCCTGCTTCGGGCGAGTTGGAACGATTCATGTATACCGCCTCTGTCCCCAGTGACTTCGAACATGTGGACTATATTGGATCGACACTACCTGCTCAGCTCTCAGTATAGGAGTACTCCGGCCTGTAACCTTGATTCACGTCAGGGGGAGTCTTGGGTGGCAGCGTCTTGCTGACTATGCGCTCTGTATCGGTCACACCATTCCAGACAGATACTGAGAAGCTCAAACGAACTGTGCTGCATACAGAGCGCGGGTCGGTCACTTCGAAACAACCATAATTCGAAGATTGGAAGGGTCGCCTCAAACAATTCTTGCTACTTCCAGTGGAGGAGATAGAGGAGGTAGAGACTTGCTCCGAGAACGAGCACTCCCGCGAGAAGAACCCCGACTAAACCGAGAACTGACGAGGTGGAAAATGCAAGCTGGAACAGTTGAAGACCTACGAGAACAGTAAATACAGAGAGGATTGTCCAGAATATCGTTCCAATCAGTGTGCGACTTGTACCAATAAGCTCGTCACGTACGATGGCACGAACGTTTTCTTCATTGAGTTTGTCGGAGGGCTCCATAATGACGCATGACGTGGCTGACAACAATAAAATGACGACTACCTCATTTGTGCTGCTATTCATCACCCTCGCCTTGCTGAACTCGTCCTCTGTATCGGTCACACCGTTCCTGACAGATACTGAGAAACTCAAACGAGCTATGCTGCATACAGAGCGCAAGTCGGTCAACATAACTGGCATCTCCTCGCCAATTATTGGAGGTTTCAGCTCCTCGAATTGCGTATCCAAGATAGAATATATCGTGCCCAAACCACAGCACCGACGCCTGCCACCAAGATAGCAATTCCAAGGAGAGCCAACTTAACGGAGGTATTCGGTAGCATATTCTCTCTACTCCAGTTTTGATTGTAGGTTTGTTGGTAGAACAGAATGCATACACTCCTGATTCACAATCGGTGATTTGCTGAACTCAGCCTCTGTATCGGTCACGCCGGTTCTGACTGCACGCTGGTAGTTCTTCAGGCCCGTGCTGAATTCAGAGCGCGAATGCTCTAGCCATCATGTCAGAAAGATTCTCTAGAATCTCGTTTTGCCCTCATCTTCATTCCAGAATAGATTGCTCCCAGCATCACCAGAAATGCTACTCCTGCGAGCCAGAGTCGCCCTGTACTGGAGTCTCCAGCCGTGTACGCGTATAATTGATAACTCCCAACTATCAGCATACCCAAGCTGCTTACAATCAACGAGGTGCCGTCATCCATATCCACCGACTACTTGCAACGGTACTAATCGTTTCGTTGAAGTGATGTACACACCCTCTGTATCGGGCACACCGGTACTGACACATACTGAGGAGTTAGAGAGGGTAGTACTGCATACCAGGCACGAATGCAGGATGGGGGTCAGATCGACCGCGGACGCAGTGCTCGCCCAGGATCGGGAGCCATCTACTAACCGAACGTCTAGCAGTTGGGTTATTGCGATGCGGTGGACTGCGTTCGACCGTACTCGTGGATGTACGCCCCGAGCGCACCGGCCGGCAAGGAGAGCCAGAACGTCGTCGTGAACGCGGCATACGCGAAGCCCACCGCCCAGATCGGTGCCACTATCGGCAGCCAGAGAAACTCCGACAGCGACATGGGGGGGCCGGCAACCAACTGCTGAAGCGGCTATATGACCAAGAAATCGACCAGGGTGCTCGCGGGGTACATCAAGACCATCGCCGCGAGCCCGGCTGGAACGCCACGCCACACGCGAAGTCTCGGGACCCGCCAGACGAGGAATCCTCCGGGAACCGTCGCGACCATTCCGATGACCTGCTCGAGCAGCGGTCCATCGTACGCCGCATACCACGAGGACATGATCGTCGAGATACCGACGAGCTGTGTCACCAGAATAAACGCCGTCGTCGTGAGTGTTGCGACGGTTGCCATCGCATAGCCTGCGCCGACATCCCGCCGATGTGCGTACGGAAGCCGGCCCGGGCCGTACTGTTTACAGACGGCGGCGATTCCCCCACCTAACCCCATGTTCGGTATATACGTTGTTCTGGCTCTGTTGAAATCCTCAGAGGGTTACTCGTTCGCTTAGTAGTCTGACTGGATGAAAACCCTCCCGAAGTCGCGGTTACTCCGGTTCGTTGAGCAAGCTATGCAGTTGGCTCAGCGAGCAGTCGCTCGTTACTCGTCGAAATTCTCGAAACGGCGGTACACACTTCATCAACACATCGTCCTCCTCTGTCTCAAGGTGCGGAAGAATACGACGTACCGGGCGCTTCTTGACGAACTTATTGAAATGCCTCGGATTCGGAGTACCCTCGATCTTGAGGAGATCCCATCTCCTTCGACGTTGTGTAAAGCGTTCAACCGTCTTGATATGGCTGTTTGGCGGGTTCTTCTCAATCTCTCAGTCACTATTCTCCCAACCAACAGTATCGTCGGTATCGATGCATCCGGTTTTGATCGCAGTCACGCCTCGAAGCACTATACGAAGCGGACGAAGTTGACGATTCAGCAGCTGAAAGTCACACTTCTCGTAGACACGAAGTCAAACGCGGTTATTGATCTGCACGTGACGACGACCAGAAAGCACGACTCACAGATCGCACCGTCACTCATCAAGCGGAATACCGATGAAGTAGCGATACTCCTCGGTGACAAGGGGTACGATGACCAGAAGATTCGCGCGTTAGCCCGTGAAACGGGTGTTCGACCGCTCATCAAGCACCGAGAATTTTCGCCACTCCACAAGGCGTGGAACTCCCGACTTGACGCTGACCTCTACGGGCAGCGGAGTCAGAACGAGACGGTGAATTCTCGTCTCAAACGTAAATACGGCGCATTCGTCCGCTCACGACGCTGGTGGAAGCAGTTCCGTGAACTCGCTATTGGCTGTCTCACCCACAACATCGACAAGGGACTCTGAACGTTAGATATAGGGGATGGTCAGCACTAAGATGTACTTCCGAACTCTAATGACGATCAGCGTCGATAAGAGGTCATATGAGTGAAGATAAAATCACACTCTACATCGCGGCGAGCGTGGATGGATACATTGCCGATGAGGAGGGTGGCGTTGACTGGCTGGAAGAGTTTCAAACGGAGTCGGACGGCGATGAGGATGTCGAAGGATTTTCGGAATTCTTCGAGACAGTAGACTGTCTCGTAATGGGGTCAGCGACTTATGAACAAGTTATCGACTTCGGTGAGTGGCCTTATGGGAACAAGCCAACGTACGTGTTCACCCACAGAAGTCTCTCACCCGCAACCGAGGCAGTACAATTCGTTGACGACGAGATAGCAGATTTTGTGCCTGAAATCAGACAGCAATACAACCACATATGGTTGGTCGGTGGCGCACAACTCGCACAGTCATTTCTCCAGAGGCGAGAGATCGATGTAATCCGACTATCATTCATTCCGATTCTCTTAGGAGAGGGAATACCGCTGTTCTCGGGTGAATACGACGGTCAGAGACTGAGCCTCGTCGACACGACTACACACGGCAGCGGAATCGTAGAACACCACTACGAGGTATCCTAACAGATCGAATACTGCGGGATACGCAGTCCTATCTAACGGCTGATTCAGCGAGAAAGGTGTCGCAACAATAGGATTTCAACAGAGCCGTTGTTCTCTACTTCAAAGAATGCACCGTGTGCCCGGTACCATACGCAGAACCGAAGTGCTGCATACACACTCTCTATCGAGCATGCTGTTACTGATAGACTCTGGATAGACCGCGCGTCGGTCAGAGCCATCGGGCTGTTTGCTCGGCGCAGATATGAGTGGACCTATCGCAGGGAAGCCAATCCAGTCAGCATTTGTCCGTCGCGGGAGATGGCTAACGCGATGCCCTCCATCATCACCGAAATCGTGTTTAGCGAGCCCTCCGGTCGTCCCCTTGCACTGGTCCACCTCTGTGGAGCACTCGTGTTGTCCGGCACGTTTGGGTACTACGTCGTTGTGGAAGGTGCGACACCAGTCAGTGCCGTAGTTTCTGATCGCTGTGATAGCCATCGCCGGTATTGCTGAGTCTCCCCCGAGGCCCCGACAGCTGGCGGCGGGTATCCTACGGCTCACGGCCCTCTCTGTACTGGTGAGTATGCTGGCGAACATCGTCTTCATACCCGAACTCTTCACTCGCTGAAAGAGAAGGCCGAATCGATACGCCACACCGATTCGCTGCGATCGCCAGTACCCCGTCGTTTCACACCTGCTGATTCACGGTTTGCGGCCACGAAATCCGGTTCGGTATTTATACTCTCCCGGCTGTTCAACCGAACCACCGTGTCCGAGCTTCCGAGTTGGATCGACAATCGGCTCGATCAGAACCTCGACGACGCGCTCTCCCAGAAGCACGTCGTCGAGACGATGGTCGACTCCGAGCGGCCGTTCTTTTCGGCTCGTCAGCTCCAAGCGCTCGTTAAGCCGGACGTGAGCAAAGCGACGGTTCGGAATCGACTGAACGAGCTGCAGGAAATCGATATCGTGGCCGCCGAAACGTATCCCGACTCGGTCACGCTGTACTACATCAATTACCAGGAGTCGAACTGGCCGCTATCTCCCGAAGGAAAAGACGCCCTCGCCGCCGAAGCCCCGCACGATCGGCTCTCCATCGGCTTCCTCACAGTTTCGGACACGGCAGGCCTCCGGCTCTTCGTACTCGCTGGGTTGTCGGTGATAGTTGTACTCAGCAGCATCACGACCCTCGTTGTTCTCGGACTGTTGGACAATACTGGAGGTCCCATTGAACCTCTCGCTGCCGTCCTGGCGACTGGCGGGCTGTTCGTCGGCGTCACCGCACTGCAGCTACTGATCGCCGGACTGTTCCTGTTCGCTGGCGAGCGCATTGTGCGGTAGGGTCTGGATTGACCGATGGCAGTGACACGGTCGGTGCCCAGTCGGTCTCCGGTAACTGACACGGATCGAACTAACTACATAAGCGTTTGCGGCTCTGTTGAAGTTCTCTTCTTTAGACACACCGGACCGTGCAACAGCCGCTCGGTAGGTCTGCAAGGTCGTCGGTGGAGTTATTCGTAGGGCAGTACGAGTCAAGATTATGAACTTATCACGCCTTCCCCGGTTCGTCATCTACGAGTCTTTTCTTATTATCCTCGGATTCGCAATCGCCGCCCAGATCTCGCCTCCAGACGTCTATAGCCAGCTACTCGGGACGTTCGTGATCCTCACGATTACACTCCCACTCTCGTACTGGCTGGTGTACAAACGTCATTGACATCCTCCCCGCCCTGAAGGGCGAGGATTCCACGAAGTGGATATTCAGGTTGCGCGTTTCCTCGGGGTGCAAGTACGCTTTCGCGTGACCCGTCGAAGGTTGCCACCGGGTTGTGACCAACGGTGTGCGTTTCAGCGCGTACAGCCCTGTCAATGGGGCCTTCCTCCCCGCATACAGCGGGCGTCAACGACGGCTGGCTATCCAACCAGCGAGGTAGCACGGTTCGCCTCACCCGAAGTGTTAGACCGTGCATGGTTCTCCCTCCCGTTGTGCGATATTCTCCGAAGCGTTCAGGTCGGCGTGTCTTCCTCGACCGCACTCCGTACACGAAAAGTGGTCGCCATCACGGGTTCCCATCGAACCACATTCCGAACATCGTTGGCTGGTGTGGTACGCATCGACCTTCTCGACACGAATACCAGCACGTTCGGCTTTGTACGTGATGAACTGTTGGAGTTGGTGGAAATGCCACGAGTGAACACCTGACCACGAACTATTCTCACGGATACCTTCGAGATCCTCCATCCGAATGACGGGGTTCTCGAACTGTTCCGCGAACGTGATGAGACGACGGGAGAGTTTGTGATTCAGCTCTTTGATGCGACGCTGTTCTTTGTCACCCACACGGTTGCGTGCGCGAAGCGCACCCGCTTCCGAAAGCGAATCGCGTAGGGAACGATATTTGCGTCGAACGTACTTCGCCTCACCACCCGACACCAGCATCGACTCGGCCTCACCGTAGGCCGTCACAGCGAGGATGTGACGTTCGCCAATATCGACACCGATGGGCGTCTCACCCGACGTGTCGGCGTCGTACTCGATATTGAACGTACAGTACCAGTCGTCGCCACGACGGTAGACCTGTAGGCGAGTCTTGTCCGCGTTTCCCTCGACCAGCCGGTCTACGGGGTCGGCAATGTCGTCGTACACTTCGATAGGCGTGTACCACCACTGGGAGACGCACGGGAAGCCGACGACGACTGTGCCGTTCTCGGTCGTGTCGATCTCCCAGTTCTGATTGTTGACGGCGAACGGTTGACTCTCTCGGTAGCGAACCTCTCCGTCTTTGTTGTGGTCGGATTTTGCCTCTCGGATGGCTTGGTTCTGAATGGCCGAGTAGAGGTCGTTGTCAATGCTGGCAGTGGTCACGGATTTCCCGAAGTCACCGTTCTCCCACCCGTCGATACAGAACTGCTTGGTGTCACGGTAGAGACGAGTACCCTGTTGCCACTCTTTCCTCCGTGAGAGGGATGGATTGTGGAACTTCGCGGTGACAGTCACCGTGACCATTACATTTGTAACAATAGTTACTATATTAAGAAACTATTGGAATATCAGACCGTGCTATCGGCAATGATTCGTGAAAGGTAGTGTCGGATTCATCCCCGCGCTAAAGCACGGGGCTTTCTCCTTGAATCTCCGTAATAGGGACACATCTCTTTTATCAGTAAGCAGTCACAATCTTTAGCGATTAGAACATGACCAACTATCTGGGTGTCTCTCGGCGGGATGTCGGGGCAGGCCTCGCTGCCGGCGGGTCGGCCCTCCTTGGTGCCGTCCTGATTAACCTCTGGAACATCTTCCAGACGTTCAGGGCCCAAGGATTCGACTCCGCCAGTATAGCGGAGTATTCACGGGGAGTGAATGGGATCATCTTACTCGGGGGTATCTTCGCACCGATTGTCGCTGCGTTCGTCGGGACTGTCGTCTGGCGCGTGATGATGCCGGATGAGCCGAACCCACTCTACGGCGCCGCAGCAGGCGTCGCTTCAGCGTTCGGTACGCTGGTCGTATTCGCGGCTTCGATAGGTTTTATATTCTCGCTGAGTCGGGTTTCCGCTGGCGCGCCCGCTGGTGCTATCTCCGAGTTCCTGTTTTTGACCGTTCTAATCGCTGTATTCGGTGGCCTCATTACTGCCCCCATCATCGTTCCACTCGGTGCGCTTGTGGGGTACGGCTATGAGCGGTACATCACTGAAGACCAGCGGTGAACCCACTCTGGTCTGTGAGTCACCTGTACTGACCACCACAAAGGCAACATGAATCGGCTGACAAGGGGCTCAACAGAGCCGCGTTTGCTGCTGTCGCATCATACGACCGGGGCGCTGCTAGGTCGTAGACGTTGCCTGTGAGCCTCTTCAGCCGTTTCACGGCCGCGAATAACCGGTTCGTGGCCGCGAAATCCACGTTCATTTTTATAGTGGCTCCCTCTCAACACACAATCATGTCGGTCGTTCTTCAAGCCGGAGGTCCGGTCAATATCGAACTCCTCATCGTGCTTGGAATTACCGTCGTACTGTTTCTCGTCAATATTGGTGTTGCTGTGTGGATATATCGTGACGCAAAGCGCCGAAGTCAACCTCACGCATTCGCGTGGGGTGCCGGATCGTTCCTCGGGGTGTTCTTCGGAGGGATGGGAGGTTTCGTCGTCTGGGTTCTCTACTTCGTCGTGCGGGATGAAACTGGAACCGGAGCGCCGTCCGTACGGGAGGACTCGTAATGGTATTCGCACGTCTCGAACGCCGCCTCCGAATGATGATCTGGAGCCCCATCGTCCTGAAACACAACCCGACTGCGTGTTATTGAAATGCTTCGGGTAAAATGTTCATGACATGAGAACTATCGAGACAATACTCGGATACGTTCCGATAATACTCATGCTTGGTGGGGCGATACTGTACTTCCTTCCAGCCAACTGGGTCGAACTACCCGTCGAAACAGCTACGCTCGGGACGGCCCTGTTTGCACTCGGCGGGGTGCTGTTGTACGCCGGTTGGTACGACAGGTTCGACACCGAATCAGACACGACTGGGGATGATACCACATACAGGTTCGACGTCGATTCAGACACGATTGCAGAAGACGCCACATCTCATGCCCCGACTCAAACTACCGGATATCTAGCTACAGTCGGCACATACGGCCCGTGGATACTCGTCACAATCGGCGCTGCACTAAGTTGGGGACAAATACGTAACCCAGATAGGGTGGGTCTGATTGACAGGGCGCCACTCGAACTACCCTGGGGAGAACAACCGGTGATTGGGTTTGTTTTTATCTTATCTGGATTAGCGCTGTTCGTTCTCATACATATAGCAATCCCATATTTCAATGGCGATTAGTATGCAGTACTGTATTGACTGTTCAGACTGGTTGCAGTAGCGCTTGCGAACGGTGTATGACAGACTGCCCGACGTTGCTGGTGTTTCCACTGATTCCTGGGGTCGTCTCACTCGCCTTCCTCGCGTTACTACCCGAATCGACCTGGTTTCAGTCTGCTCCGGGTGAATGTTGTGAACGTGTAGACCCGGTTGAGAGTGTTCTGCGGGCTGATAGGGGTCTAGACTCATGTCGATGCCGTCAAAAGAATGAATTGATAATACTGTGAGTCTCCAGTATGGGTCTCCCCGCTCCAACCGCCGTGACCCCCTATTAGAACCTCCATCGGCTACCCCGCGGCGACGACGGTAAGATCGGTGCCGAACACGCGATGGCAACCGCGGCTGCGGGGGCCGCAGCCTTCTACTTCGTCGTACAATTCGTCGGCGCGCTTCTCTTCTCGGTAACCGTCGGGACCGGATCGTCGGGACCCTTCGTCGGATTCGCCGCGGTCGCGGCGCCCTTCGGAGCAGTCACCGTCGCCGGCGTCGTCGCGTGGCGTTCGGTGCCACCTTCGATCCCTAGAACGGCGGGCTCAAATCGCTCAATAACGCTGACGTACGTAACAGTCTTAACGTCAGCAGCAGAGCCGTATACTGTGGAGAGGTACGGTTCCCTCAGCTTGGTTGGCTGGGGTGTGATTCTATCTGTAACAGTCGTTGCCGTACTGTGGCAACTCTCAGTTAACAGTTCTTTCACCTCCAAGCTCACTGGATCACTATTATTCGGCGGTGCCTGCCTGGGAACCGGTATGTTCCTATTCCGGTTGTTCCGCGGACAATAGGCACGCGCTACTTCGCGGGCTGTTCATCCAGACAAGATGTAGCAAACGGGGAGCCTCCATGAGAGATATGGTAGCGTTTGAAACTCTTCGTAACCGAGTGCGTCTCGCGGACTATCCTAGCCGGTTTCGACGGTGGCCTGAGAAACAGCATGAGCAGTTTCTTTCAAACGTTACTATACATCCTCTATCTCTCGCACGTAGGAATTGACAGGGTTCGAGTAGTTGGTGAATGAGACACAGAGTGCATAGTCAACACGGCCTGGCCTCTTGTATTTATAACCTAGACAGCGGGAGAAACTCAGGTGAAAGCTTCCTCCCGGAACAGACCTCCCAACTGGGCCATTGGCTTGTTCGCCCTCTCAGTAGCACTTGTGACTCTTGTTTCGGTCTTTTTGGGCCAATCACTCATCGCGGGAGTGATGACTGGGCTTGGTGGCGTTGCTGGAGTGCTGCTCACATTCTACCTCGTGAAGCCTGCTCTGTTGGATAGCAAGTGACCACTACTGCCTGCACCCTCTGTATTCTGTCCGCCCCCTCTGATCGCGTTCGGGGCGGTATCTGCGGCCATGTTACATACGGATCGTAAATCGGTCACTGCAGAAGGGCGAGGTTGTGTGGTTATCGGAGCCCGATTTTCTTGTGGCGCCTGTAGAGATATAGTACACCCGCCGGAATCGTGACCAGTTGCACGGCTGAAAACACGAACGAACCCAAGTGAAGGACGGCAACAACGCCCCACAGCACTCGGCTGGGTATCCAATTACTGTTGGTTTGATGGAGCGTACGGACATCGAGATAGAGACACACCGAGTACAGCGGAGCCAGCAGACTCCCGACGAGCACCGTCGCTGCCACCGTGAGGAGGGAGAACAAGAACAGCAAGCCAGTCTCTGGACTAGCGGGGACAAGGCTTGGAGGAGACCCAGCCTGTGGTTCGCTCACTAACTGAAGGAGACCGTACGATGCCTGCACTACTAGAAAAACTCCGATGAAGAACGCGACACCGTACCACCATCGTGAATCGGGACGCTCACGGAGCGACTCACTTGACATCTTGCACGTCGAAGAAGGCGGGTCGTGTTAACTTTGGCATCGATTCCACCAGACGGCGAAGGCGTTGAGCCACGACTCCGCGGTCGGCAGTCGTGTGTTTGAGAACGTATTTGAGAACGAAGAAGTTCGTCGTTTTATCTCACGAA